>CANGXD010000062.1 GCA_947457545.1 Gemmatimonadaceae bacterium | reverse complement strand
GCTCGCCGGCGCGCCGCCGTTCGATGGAACCGCACAATCGGTGCTCGTGGCACATGTCACGAAGCAGCCGCCATCGTTGGCCGCGTTGCCGCAGGTGCCCGCCGAGCTCGCGCTGCTCGTGAACCGGTGCCTGCTCAAGAACCCCGCGGAGCGACCGGCGAGCGCCGACCAACTCGCGAGCGCCTTCGACGCGTTGATGAACGATGCGGAGGCACACGCACGCGCATCGGCCGATGCGGCGCCTGGTGGTGTGCTGTCGGAAAACGAAGCCCGTGTCGTATGGCAGCGCGCAGCACAACTGCAGGCCGAAGCGGCGCATCGCATGGAGCGTCGCGCGGCGCTCGAGAGTGCGCGCGTGAGTGGCGAACAGACGGCGGTGACGACCGACGATGCGTATCGACTGCGCGACGTCGAGGCGGCAGCCGTCGAAGCGGGTATTTCGCGGCAGTACGTCGCGATTGCCTTGGCGGAGTTGCGCGCCAATCCCGGTTCGGCGGCACTCACCGATCCGATGTCGGAACGCGCGGACCGTCGGACCACATTGCTCATGGGCACCGCCGACCGCGCCTTGTCGGTATCGCGCGTCATTCCAGCATCACCCAAGGACACGTTGCAGGCACTCGGTGCGGTGTTCACAGCCGCCCCGCATGAGTTCACGCTGCAGGACACTGTGAACGGGCACCCGCTCGACGGCGGCATCATGCGCTTCAAGGTACCGCGGTTCATGGAGGCGTATGCCAATCCGTTCGCCGCGATGTCCAAAGAAAAGGCGGTGCGATACCGGCTCGAACAGATCGAATTGTTCGATCTGAACGTCACGCTGCAAGCGCGTGGCACCGCCGCGGCACCGGCCTGCGAAATCGTCGTGACCGGTGACCTTCGTGCGGGGCTCCGGCGGAACGTGATGCTCGATCTCGGGATCATGGCCGCGGTGAGCTTCATTGCCGGCGTCAGCACGGCGGTCAAACTCGGCAGCATGCTCAAGGTCCCGGTGCTGAGCGCCGCGCCCCTCATTGCCGCCGCCGGCGCGGCGGTGCTGGGCTCGGCCGCGGTCATCATCTGGTACCGGTGGCTCTTCCGCGGTGCGTTGCGCGAGACCTACGAGGAACTCGGCGGGCTGCTCAAGTCGGTCGAGCAGCAACTCACCCAGCAGCGTCTCTTCAGCGGGGACCGATCAGCGGCGTCGGTCGCGACAGGGACGACATCGTCGGTCCCGCGGTGAACTGACCGGTCGTCTCGTCGAAGGTCCACGCCCGCACGGTGATCTCGGTGGGCGTGGCTTCGATGACGTTGAGGGCGCTCGGCCGGTGGCCGCGCATGCGACTCGAGAGGGTATTCGCGGCGCTCACCAGGAACCGGCCGCCATGACGCTCGACGACCTCGGCGCGCTCTTCGTGATCGTGCCCCGTGCAGACGACATCGACGGGCATACTCGAAAGTGTGTCGAGCACGCGATACGGCTGCTTGAGCCCCCATCGCTTGGAGAGCCGGCCGCGCACGACGTTGTGGTGGACCACCAGCAGTCGCAGATCGCCTGAGGGCGCCTGTGCCAATCGAGTAGCCGCATCGCGCAGCTGCGCGTCGGTCAGTCCGCCCTTCACGCGCCAGTCGCGCGGATAGCAGGTCAGCGCCTCGGGAAACGTGCCCCACGATGAGTTGAGCCCCACCATGGTGAGCCCGGGCACCTGCACCGTGGGCGCCGTGTCGTCGTTGATGTACGCGCGATAGCGCTCGTGCAGCCGTGACAGATCGCCGAATCCGAAGGGCGCATGCCACCATGCCGTGTCGTGATTTCCCGGCACCGTGATGATCGGCGCACACTCGCGGAATTGCGCGAGCAGCTCGCGCGCCGCCTCGAACTCATGAAGGCGTGCGCGCTGCGAAAAATCGCCGGACAACACGATGGCATTCCATGTGGACTGCCTGGCCAACGCGAGCGCCCCGTCCACGTGTGCCTGCACGAAGGGGTGGCCGCAGTGGATGTCCGAGAGGTGCAGCACCCGCACCGGGTCAGCCCAGCTTGGCAATCACGGCGTCGGTGAAGGCATCGGTGCCGGCTTCGCCGCCAAGATCTCGCGTGAGGACCTTGCCCTCGCGGACGGTGGTCTCGAAGGCGTTCCGGATGCGCGTCGCATTGGTGCTGTCGCCGATGTGCTCGAGCATCATGCAGGCGGCCAGTACGAGGGCGCCGGGGTTCGCGACATTCTTGCCGGCGATATCAGGCGCGGTACCGTGCACTGCCTCGAAGATGGCCGTGTCCTTGCCGATATTGGCGCCCGGCGCCAAGCCCAGCCCGCCCACGAGTCCGGAGATTTCGTCGGACAGAATGTCGCCGAAGAGGTTCGTGGTAACGACCACGTCGAACTGCTCGGGGCGCATGACCAGGTGCATGGCCATCGCGTCGATGATGCGCTCTTCGAACTGGACGCGCCCTTCGTACTCGCGCGCGACCATGCGCCCGACATCGAGGAAGAGTCCCTGCGAGAACTTGAGGATGTTGGCCTTGTGCACGAGCGTGACCTTCTTGCGGCCATTGGCGAGTGCATACTCGAAGGCATAGCGGACGATGCGCTCGCTCCCCTGGCGCGTAATCACCGCCACCGACTCGGCAGCGGCGCGCGGGTCGTCGCCAATGCGGATGTAGTGCTCCACCCCGATGTACAACCCTTCGGTGTTTTCGCGCACCAGGGTGATATCGATATTCTCGAAGCGGCCGGGCACGATGGTGCGGGCGGGGCGCACGTTCGCGTACAGGTCGAACGTCTTGCGGAGGGCGACGTTGATGGAGCGGAAGCCATCGCCGACCGGCGTCGCCAGGGGGCCCTTGAGCGCCACCCGGGTCCGCTTGATGGAATCGAGGGTGGCGTCAGGGATGGGGTCGTTCCAGCGCGCCACACCGGCCATCCCGGCGACCTGTCGGTCCCAGGCAATATCGCAGCCGGCAGCATCGAGGATGCGGACAGTGGCTTCGGCAATCGACGGGCCGATGCCGTCGCCGGGAATGAGAGTCACGGGAGTGGCCATCCCGAAGAATAGTCACCGAACCGGCGCTCGGGCATCGGCGAGGGCATTCCGGTCTCGACAACGCCCATCAGGGGGTGCGCGTTCATTGACAAGCCACGTCCCGGGAGCGCATATGGGCACGGTGGTCCCCACCTTTCTCCCCTCCGCGTGTCTCGACTGCTGAAACTCCTCCCCTGGCTGGCTGTGGCCGCCGTCGGCGCGGGTGCCATGGCCTTCGTGGCCATCAACCGCGGCGAGCAGATCAGCGCCGCTTGGCTCCTGACGGCCGCGATCTGCACCTACCTGATCGGCTACCGCTTCTATAGCCGCATCATCTCGCACGACATCTTCAAGCTCGATCCCGAGCGGGCGACCCCCGCCGAGCGGCTTGATGACGGTCGCGATTTCGTCCCTACCAACAAGTGGGTGGTGTTCGGTCACCACTTCGCCGCGATCGCCGGCCCGGGCCCCCTGGTTGGCCCCACCCTCGCCGCCCAGTTCGGCTTCCTCCCGGGCGCCATCTGGATTCTGGTGGGTGTGGTGCTGGGTGGGGCGGTTCAGGACTTCGTGATTCTCTGCGCCTCGGTCCGACGCGACGGTAAATCGCTCGGGCAGATGGCCAAGGAAGAAATCGGCACCGTGGCTGGTACGACCGCGCTCGTCGCCGTGCTGGGGATCATGATCATCCTCATCTCGGTGCTGGCACTCGTCGTCGTGAACGCGTTGCGCGACAGCCCCTGGGGCACCGTGACGATCGGGCTCACCATTCCCATCGCGCTGCTGATGGGACTCTACATGCGCTACATCCGCCCGGGTGCGGTGCTCGAGAGCACGGCCATCGGACTCGTATTGCTGGGCGTGGCGCTATTCGCCGGCAAGTGGGTATCGGAGTCCGCAACGTGGGCCCCGGTGTTCACGCTCGACGGCACCACGCTGTCGCTGCTCATCATGGCGTATGGCTTTGCCGCCTCGGTGTTGCCAGTGTGGCTGCTGCTGGCGCCGCGTGACTATCTGTCGGCGTTCGTGAAGGTGGGCGTCGTGGTGGCGCTGGCGTTCGGCATTCTGTGGGTGCTGCCGCCGCTCGAAATGCCGGCGGTGACCAAGTTCGTCGACGGCACCGGACCGGTGTTCGCCGGCAAGCTGTTCCCGTTCGTCTTCGTCACTATTGCCTGTGGTGCGATCTCGGGCTTCCACGCGCTCATCTCGTCGGGCACGACTCCCAAGATCCTCAAGCGCGAGTCCGATGCGCGGCTCATCGGGTATGGCTCGATGCTCACCGAGTCGCTGGTCGCCATCATGGCGCTCATCGCGGCGTGTGTGCTTACCCCGGGCGTGTACTTCGCCATCAACTCGCCGGCCGGTGTGATTGGCACGACCGCGACGGCGGCGGCGGATGCGATCAACAGCTGGGCGCTCTTCAAGCCCATCACGGCCGCCGAGCTGGAACTGCTGGCGCAGCAGGTGGGCGAGAGCTCGCTGCTGTCGCGCACCGGTGGTGCCCCCAGTCTCGCGGTGGGCATGGCGCACCTGTTCTCGCAGGCGCTGGGCGGTGCGGCCACGATGGCGCTCTGGTATCACTTCGCCATCATGTTCGAAGCGTTGTTCATTCTCACGACGCTCGATGCCGGCACGCGCGTGGGCCGCTTCATGCTCCAGGACATGCTCGGCAACATCTGGAAGCCGCTCGGCAAAGTGTCGAGCTACCCTGCCGGCATTTTTGCGAGTGCGCTCTTCGTCTGCATGTGGGGCTACTTCCTGTACCAAGGCGTGACCGACCCCCTCGGCGGCATCAACTCGCTGTGGCCGCTGTTCGGCATTTCCAATCAGCTGCTCGCCACGGTGGCGTTGTGCGTGGGCACGACGGTGATCATCAAGATGGGCAAGAAGAAGTATGCGTTCGTCACGCTGCTGCCCATGTCGTGGCTGGTGATCGTCACGATGACCGCAGGGCTCACCAAGATTTTCTCCGCTGATCCCAAGCTGGGTTTCTTGAGCCACGCGGCGCTCATCCAGTCGCAGATTGCGGCGAACACGTTGCCCGCCAACATCAAGTCGGTGGCGGCGGCGCAGCGCATGATCTTCAACGACCGGCTCGATGCCGGCGTGGCCGCGTTCTTCCTGATTTCGGTCGTGATCATTCTTAGCGCGTCGATCAAGGAATGGCTCTCGGTGATCAACGGCAGCAAGGCGGCGGCGAGCAGCGAGACGCCGTTCGTGCGCACGCAGTTGACGGGCGCGTAACTTTCCATCATGGCCCGTCCTGCCCACGCTCCCGCCGCTTCGTCGTCCCCGGCGTCCCCCTTGTGGGGACGCTGGCTGGCGGCGGCGCGTCGGGCGGCCGCGGTCGTCCGGCGCATGATCGGTGTGCCCGACTACGACACCTATCTGGCGCACATGCGCCAGAACTATCCCGAGTGCACGCCACTCGATCCGCAGACGTTCGAACGTGACCGCCTGACTGCCCGCTACAAGGCCACCGGTTCACGTTGCTGTTGACCCACCAGCCCTGACTGACATGACCTCATTCCTCTCCCGACGAGCGCTGCCCACCTGCACGCTCGTCGCTTTGTTCGTGGCGACCCCTTTGTCGGCTCACGCGCAGGGCAGCTTCGATTTCAGCATTCCGAACATCATGCGTGGCCCGGAGCACGTTGGCCGCGAACCGCAGAATGTGTCGTGGAGTGCGGACGGCAAGTGGCTCTACTTCCAGTGGGCGCCCGCCGGGGCCGCGTGGGACGCACCGCTGCGTCCGTATCGCGTGCAACCGGTGGCAGGCGCGACACCCGTTGAGGTCAGCGATGCGCACATGGACAGCGTGGCGGCGCTCATTGCCGATGGCCCGCTGTCGCGTGACCGGCTTCGCAAGGCGGTCGCTGCCGGTGGTGACATCTACCTGGTGACCCCCAAGACCGGAACGGCACGCCGTCTCACGCAGACGGTGGCGTTCGAGAACGAACCGCGCTTCAGCGCCGACGAACGGCATCTGCTGTTCGTGCGTGATGGCAACGCGTTTGCGCTCGAGCTGGCCACCGGCGCCGTACGGCAGCTGACCGACATTCGCAGCGGCCCTGCCCCGCGCGACTCGGCGCGGGCCACCGGCATGCGCGGCGCACTCGAGCGGCAGCAGCGTGAACTGTTCGACGTCATTCGTGATCAGCAGCGCGCCGACTCCGTGCGCAAGGCGCAGCGCGACGCGGCGCTCGCGCGCGCGCTTCCCTCGGTGTACCTGCCCATGGGTGAGCGCCTGGCGCAACTGAGTGTGTCGCCGTCGCTGCGGTCGGCGGTGCTGCTCACCGCGAGCAATCCGCCGGGACAGCCGCGGCTCACGCAAGTGCCCAACTACGTCACGGCGAGCGGCTTTACCGAGGAAATCGGTTCGCGCACCAAGGTCGGCGACGGCAATGTGCGGTTCCGCGCCTATCGCGTATTGCTGGCCACGGGCGCCATGACGCCGCTGTGGGTGATCAACGGCGACAGCACGCGCGCGGCGGCGCAGGTGCGCGCCATGGGGTGGAGTGACGATGGCTCGGCGGCGCTCATTTCCGCCACGACGCCCGACTTCAAGTGGCGCTATCTGGCCACGGTTCAGGACAGCGGCAACGTGCGCATTGTCGAAGCCCTCAACGACACGGCATGGGTGGGTGGTCCATGCGGCTCGTGCATGGGGTGGCTGAACGATGGTCGCGTGTGGTTCGCGAGTGAGGCGAGTGGCTACGCGCATCTCTACAGCGCCAATCGTGATGGCAGCGAGCGCACGACGCTGACCAGCGGCACGTGGGAAGTGGAGCGCGCGGAGCTTTCGCCCGATGGCCGTACGTTTTTGCTGCACACCAGCGAGGAGTCGCCGTTCGTGCGCCACGCGTACCGCATGAGCATTGCGGGTGGCTCGCGCAACAAGCTCACGCGCGAGCACGGCGGTCACACGGTGGTCATGAGCCCCGACGGGGCGCGCTTTGCCGATGTGTTCAGCACGAGCAACACGCCGCCCGAGTTGTATGTCGCGATGGCGAACGGCAGCGCCGCCACGCAAATGACCACCAGCACGTCGGTGGCATTTCGCTCCCGCACGTGGCTCAAGCCAGCCATCGTGAAGATCCCGGCGAGTGATGGCGTGCAGGTGCCGGCGCGCATATACAGGCCGCAGGACATGGGTGCGCAGCCCAATGGGGCCGCCGTGATTTTCGTGCACGGTGCCGGGTACATGCACAACGTGCACGACTTCTGGAGCAGCTACTCGCGTGAATACCTCTTCAACCAGTATCTCGCGAGTAAGGGCTACGTGGTACTCGACGTGGACTACCGGGCGAGTGCCGGCTACGGTCGCGATTGGCGCACCGCCATTTACCGCTTCATGGGTGGGCGCGATCTGCAGGACCAGGTGGATGCGTCGAAGTATCTGGCCAAGGAGTACGGCATCGATCCCGAGCGCGTGGGGATGTATGGCGGCAGCTACGGCGGCTTCATGACGCTGATGGCGCTCTTTACCGCGCCCAAGTCATTCGGTGCGGGCGCCGCGCTGCGCAGCGTGACCGACTGGGCGCACTACAATCACGGCTACACCGGCGGCATTCTCAATCTCCCGCAGGGTGATTCGCTGGCGTATCGCCGCTCGTCGCCGATTTTCTTTGCGAGCGGCCTCGAAGACCCGCTGCTCATGGCGCACGGCATGGTCGACACGAACGTGCACTTCCAGGATATCGTGCGCCTCTCGCAGCGGCTCATCGAACTGGGCAAGACGGGTTGGGAGCTGGCGGTGTACCCGGTGGAAGACCACGGCTTCGTGCGCCCGGATTCATGGACCGACGAGTACCGTCGCATTTACGAGTTGTTCGAGCGCACTATCGGGCCGAACGGCAACAAGGCGAAGCGCTAAGCGCGACGAGCGCTCAGCCACATCCACACGCTGGCCGTCAGGGCCAGCGTGGCGCCCATGAGGAAAGCGGTCCCCGACGACCAGCGGTCCCACACCGCGCCGAATACGATACTGGCGGGGAGCGCGGCTATGCCGAGGAGGGCGTGGTACCAGCCGAAGGCGGTACCACGCTGGGCTGCGGGCACCAGATCGGCCACCAGCGCCTTCTCCGACCCCTCCGTGAGCCCGAAAACGGCCCCATACACGGCGAACAGCGCCCACGCCTGCCACTGGGTCTCGGCGAGCGCAAAACCGGCGTAGACGGCCGCGTAGAGCACCCAGCCGGCGACGATGAGCGGACGACGCCCCAGCCGGTCGGACAAGGCCCCGCCCGGGGTGCTCGAGGCGCTCTTCACGAGGTGCAGCACCACCCACAGCAGCGGGATGAGCGCCGTCGACACCCCGAGCTGTGACGCGCGCAGCAGCAGAAACGCGTCGGTGGAGTTGCCAAGGGTGAAGAGCACCATTGGAGCAATGCCACTCCAGAAGGTGCGGGGTAACGGCGCTTTCGTCGCGGTGGCCTGCACGGCGGCAGGCTCGGGGCTCGCTACGGGTTTCAGCTCTGCCGGTGTGACACGTCGCTCGCGTACGAACACGACCGCCACCAGCACCGCCAACGCCCCCGGCACCGCCGCCACCCAGAAGACATCACGCACCGACATGCCCAGCCCCTGCAGGCAGGCGAGAGCGATGAGCGGCCCGACTACAGCGCCCGCGTGATCAGCAGCCCGATGAAAGCCGAACGCCCGACCACGCTGCGCTACAGGCACCGATGCCGCGAGTAGGGCATCGCGTGGTGCGCCACGAATCCCCTTCCCCACACGGTCCACCAGCCGGATCGCGAGCACCTGCGACCCCGACTGTGCCAGCGCCACCAGCGGGCGCACCACCGACGCAATGGTGTACCCCGCCACGATCAACGGCTTGCGCCGTGCGACCCTGTCGGACCACCATCCACTGGCGAGTTTGAGCAGTGCCGCGACGGCCTCGGCCGCGCCTTCGATGAGCCCCACCATCCGGACCGACGTGCCCAGCGTTCCCACCAGAAAAAGCGGCAACAGTGGCGCGATGATCTCGCTCGACGCATCGGTGAGAAAACTCACCGCGGCGAGCGCGAGCACGTTACCGCGCGGGCGCCACGATGTGGTTTGACCGTCGTCCGGTGTCGCGTCTGTCACAGGAGGCGTTTTCTTCATCGTCGACGGTGAATGACGCGGTGATGGCCATGCTCTGCGCCCGCGTGCGCGCACAGCAGGCGTGGACGCTGCACCAGCAACTCACGCTGGCCGCGATCGCCGCGCCCACGGGGAACGAAAGTACCCGGGCTCGCAGGGTGCAACGGCTGCTGCAACAATGCGGTGCCGCACCGGTCACGAGACACGAGAGCGGCAACGTGGAGTGCGCCGTGGGCCCGGCCGACACGCCCCCGCTCGTGTGCATGGCGCACCTCGATTCCGTCTACGCCACGCCGCCACAGCTCGACGCGCCCATCGCCGTCCAGCGTGACGGCGCGTTGGTGCACGCACCCGGCATCGGCGACAACGGCCGCGGGCTCGCCGGCCTGCTCACGCTCGCCGCCATTCTGCAGGCACCCGACGTGCTGCCCCTGCTCACACGCCGCGTGCACCTCGTGGCCACCGTCGGCGAAGAAGGTGACGGCAACCTGCGCGGCGCCCGCGCGTGGTTCGACGACTCGGCCAACGTTGGCGTGATCCCTGTGGCCGCCATCGCCATCGATGGTCCGGGAGACGCGAGCATCGTGCATCAGGCCGCCGGGGCACACCGCATGCGCGTGGAAGTGCGCGGTTCGGGCGGGCACAGCTGGGTACACGCAACTGCGCACAATCCCATTCACGCCCTCGGTGATTTCATTGCCCGCGCGTCGCGACTCGGGAATGCGCAGCGACGCGACGTCGTCGTGCACATTACCCGCATGGGCGGCGGTGAATCACTCACGGCCATTCCACAACACGCGTGGGTGGAGGTCGATATTCGCGGGACGTCGGCCACCCGCATTGCAAGTGTTCGTCAGCAACTGGTTCGCCTCGCGCACGACGTCACGCCCGCATCGCTTCGCGTGACGGTCACAGTGCTCGGCGATCGTCCCGCCGGAGCGCTCGCCGGCGATCACCCGCTGGTGCAACTCGCACAACGGGCCACTGAAGCTGTTGGCGTTACCCCGCGTGCCGCCGTCGCATCGACGGATGCCAACATTCCCCTCTCGCGTGGCATTCCCGCCATTTGCCTCGGCGCGGGCGGAGACGGCGGTGGCGCACACACCGACGGCGAATGGTACGACGACGCACACGGCGCGCGCGGACTCGAACGGCTGATGCGCGTGGTGATGGCGCTCGCGTCGTAACGCGCGTGAGGCACCACGTTCAGTCTACGCGCACAAGCGTAGTCACGGACCACGGCGGAATGCGATAGAGGTACGCCGGTGACTGCGGGACGACAGCGGTGCGCCGGATTGCGCCACCCGCGGCAATTTTCGAGAGTGGTTCGGCGGTGACGACCGATGCGGTTGCTGTCATCCATCCGACCGAACGAATATCGAGTTGTACAGAAACGGCGGCGGCGTTCACTACCACCACGCTGCGTCTGACTGACGATTCAGCGGCGATCGCGACGGCTCCTGCCTGACCAGTCGGAATCGCCGACACACATCGGGCGCCGGAAACAACCGCCGAAACCGCCGCCAGCGATTCTCCTGTAGCGGTCAGCGCATATCGCTGGTAACCCGGTGCCGGTACGATGTCGGGGGTACGCCCGGGATGCACGACCGCTTGCCATTGCGGGTTGCCCGTCAGCATGTGTTGAAGCACGAGGTCCATCCGAGGATCCTGCAACGCCAAAACCGCTAGCTGCGCCTGCAGCAGCCCATGCATCCAAGTTCCCACCAATTCAGGAGCATCGGCGAAGCTTGCATTCAATTCGGTGATCCACAGTCGTTTGTCGGTGGGCAGCAGCTTCCACTGTGGGGTACCGAGCGTCGCACGCCAATACGCCTCGGGAAATGAAGAAAGCTCCGTGAGATAGGCCGCATCAGACTGTCCCCGTCTTCCCGGCAATCGTGGATAGAAGTGCAATGCGAACGCGTCGATATCTCGTGCGATGTCAGCATTTAAGGCGCGCTGCGTCCAAGTAAGCATCCGCTCGTCATGGCCCGCAGAGATCCCGCCTGTTGCGACATCGACGCGCGGAACGAATGCGGGATATGCGAGCTGCGCCGCCGGGGATTGCCGTCGGAGGGTCACAGCGAGCGGTTTGACGAAAGCCACGTGTGATTCAGCCGTCGGAAAGAGCACCGATGTGTTGTTCGTTCCTTCGACCTGTCCGAAGTACGGTTCGTTTGCCAACTCGACCCGTTGAACGGGGACACCGACGGCAGCGGCAGCGGCCAGCCAGCGCGCGTTGTCTTCACGACTCGCGGTCACAGTGTTGGTAACAAAGAGCGCGGTTCCTCCAACTTGCTGCGCGAGGGTCGCGAACGCCGACGTGGTGCTCCGACGAAAGGTCGTGAATCGCTGAAAAAGAGACGGTGGCGTCAACTGTGCATCATCCCACGTGCGGCACCCACCATATCGACACGGCTCCACCGGCCGCCCGGCGTCCCAATCGAAGTAGTCGGCCTCGGTGCCACCGGGCACCCGCAAGACAGGCGCATTCAACGAACGCACGGCGGAGAGCAGTGCAGGATCCCCGTAGTGCTCCTCCCAGAACAATGCGTTGACATTGTATCCCAACGCGACACCAAGGGGCGGTCGGCCCGGATTCTCGCACGTGATGACCGTGGGCGGATTTTCGGAGGCCGCCGTGGCGATGTCGGCTGGCGTACAACTAGCCAAGAGCACGGCGGCGCTGCTAACCGCTCGAAACTTCCCATTCACGATGCACCTCTCCCGGTGTGGGCGTTCAGCCATCCCGTGATGTGCGCACGCGCCAAAGTGCGCCCCGCCTCTTCGTGGGCTTCGGTGGCGCCAGCCGCAAGTAACGAGCTGCGAAGTACCGCCAGCGGCGCGATGAATGACCACGCCAGGACCGTGGGCGGTGCGTGCGGAACGAGTTCACCCGCGTTCACGCCTCGCTCGAGCACGGCGGCCACTCGGTTGATCATGTTCAAAATCCCTGCGTTGAACTCCTCTCGAAGCCGCGTGGAGCGGGCAAGCTCGGCCTCCACGACGGTTCGCAGGTTTCGACTCTCGCGATCCGACCAGAGCAGCAGAAGCTCCTCGCCAAGTCGCTGCACGAAGTCGGACGAGGGAAGGTCAAGCAGCGCCAGTTCTTCGGCCAACGAGTGCGGCGCTTCGGCACCTGCTGCGCGGAGCAGCGCCGAAACGAGTTCGTCTTTGCTCGAGAAGTGCGCGCAAAAGCTGCTCTCGCGGATTCCCACCCGCTGGCAGAGGGCACGAATGGACAATGCACTCATGCCACCGGCGGCGACCAACGCCACCGCCTCGGAACGCAGCCGTGCCTTCGTACCGCCATTCTGTACACGAGCGTTCATGGGCAGCTCGATGTTTGGAAACGAACGATCGTTAGGACCCGTACGGTAAATATAGGTTTCTCCGCCACCTCCGCAACTTCCGTTATTCGAGCACCTCGAAGGCCGGCGGGCTAGGCGTCGTGGTAAAGAACAACGAGCGATGCGACGCGCTGTGGTGCACACGCAGATAACGGTCACGCCAACGAGACGCGAACCGCTCGGCGTCGGCAGTCGGCACCATGGCCCACACCGCCCCGCCAAAGCCAGCCCCGAAGGCACTCGCGGCCGTCGCGCCAAGTTCACGCGCGTACCGGTGCAGATGTACGGTTTCGGCGATCTGATTCTCGAGCGCGCGCTCGGCGCCGGCTTGCGACTTGTCGACGAGCCGGCCGAATTCCGCGAGGTCGTTGCGCGCCAACGCGTCGGTTGCCTGCGGCACGATCACGAACGCTTCGTCGTAGAACTGTTCAAGACGGCCGATGAGATGCGCGGCCGAAAACTCGTGGTCGGCCGCTGCTTCAGCCGCCGCAACAAGTGCCGGCGGGATTTCCCCAGGGACACGCATATCGCCGGCGGCCAGGAACGCGTCGCGAAGCATGTGCACACGAGGTACCCCCGTGGCATTCCATGCATCGACGAGCCGGTGTGCCGTGCGCGCCGCTCTGTTGTAGCGCTCCTTGGCGGCGCCGGTCTTGGCGGCCACTACACCACTCACCCCAACCACGAACGTATGCGTCTCGGGCCACGCGACGCTGCGCTCGAAGGTGACCGGCGCCCACGAGAACACTTCGAGGCGTCCGCGTTCGCTGCACAGAATGGCCGTTTGGTCCTGAGCGCCGCCCATGGTCCCCACGCCCTTCTCGCCACCGAGCACCCCGTAGTCCATGCCGTTCTCGATTGCCCCCACGTAGCCGGCCAGTGCTGGGCGATCGACGAGTGCCTGCTGAAAGAGCGGATGAGCCGACAGGTTGAAGAGCGCCGTGAACGCCAGCGTGAGGCCCACGGTGAGCGCGCTCGAGCTGGAGACACCCGCCGCAGCGGGGAGGTTGCTGGCGAGTGCGAAGTCGGCACCGCCAACCGCGTTGCCGAAGTTGCGCACCAGGCGATTCACCACCGTGCGCGGATAGATGGCCCAGGGCACCGCGCCGCGCGTGGGCGAATCGAGCGACAGCGAAATCGCTTCGCGGCGTCGCGCATCGCGCAGCACGACGTTCCGGTCGCTTCGCACGCGCGCCACGATGACGATGGCGCGTTCCACCGTGCACAGCAGCGACCGTCCCCCAGCGTAGTCCACGTGCTTGCCCAGCACCTCGATACGGCCCGGCACGATCCACGCGCGGCGTTCGCTGGTCGGCACTTCGGCTTCGTCGAGCGCTTGATGCGCGTCACGCAACAGCGACCGGTACGCATCAGCGACGAGCGGCGGAAACGACGCGTCGGTAAGCGAAAGCTGCACCAACTGCGCGCTCACCTCAGAGTCGCGGTTCGAGATGACCCAACCGCTCCACCACGGCGGCGATGTCCGAACGCTGCGACAGATCGAGCACCGGCGCCGCCATGCGAACGGCGCGCACCGTTACGCCCTCCTGCACCGCCATGCCGACGGCCTCGGGCAGTTCGAATTCCCCACGCGCCGACTTCGGCACGTGGCGACAGGCGTTTACGATCTCCGGGGTCACGGCCCACAGATTCATGCCGACCCAGCGCGCTTCATCGCTCGTCGGGTCGAGTGCGTCGCCCGGCTTCTCGATGATACCCTTGAGCATCCCATCGTCGCCCACGCGCAGCACCGCGAACGATCGCACGCGATCGGGATCGATATTCCCGTCCCGCACGAGCGCGTCACGATCGAACGCCACCGTGCCCGCACTCTCCTCGGCGGCGAGCGCCCGGTACGCCTCGACCGGATAGTAGTTGTCGGCGTTGAGGACGAGAAACGGCTCGTCGCCGACCACCGCCGCCGCGCTCGTTACCGCGTTCGCGGTGCCGATGGGTTCGTCCTGGATTGCGAAGCCGATGTGCACGCGCTTAGGCGAGACCTCATGCGTGAAGTGCGTGCGAATCGTGTCGCTCTTCGGGCCAACCACGAGTACGATCTTTTCGAGCCCCGCGTCGGCGAGCGCCGAGATGACGTACTCGAGAAACGGGCGCTTGATGGGGATCATCCCCTTCACGCCCGCATCCGCAACAGACGCCCGTGACGCGTCGAGGGAGACCGCAGCGTCTTCACGACGCATGCGACTCCCCAGCCCTCGGGCCATGATGACTGCGGTACGGATCATACGGTGCGCGGCCGGTGACTAAGCGGAGCGCGCAATGCTCAGCCGGCCGTGATCGAGGGACCCTGTGGTGCCGTACTCGTACGCCACGCGCCGCGAGTGAAGTCGGGGAACTTCACCGGCGCACTGCCCTTGCGGATCGACTGTTCGCATAGCGCATACGGCACACTCCACGCCGCCGCATCGTACACATCGAAGTCCGGCGCCAGTCCTTCGCGCATGCACTGCACCAGTCGGTAGGCCATGATGAAGTCCATGCCGCCGTGTCCGCCGTTCTTGCGCGCCAATTCGCCAACCGCCGTCCACAGCGGGTGTTCGTACTGCTGCTTGAACTCGCTGAGCGGTGTCCACTTCTCGCCGCCGGGCGCGCCGTCGATGTACAGCCGGGCCGGATAATCGTTGAAGATGGCCTTTGAGCCCTGCAGGTTGTTGAGGCGCGAGTACGGCCGCGGGTTCACCACGTCATGCTGCAACAGAATGGTGCGTCCCTTCACCGTCTTGATGAGCGACGTGTTCATGTCGCCGGCCTTGTACGTCTCCTGCCACTTGGCGCTGTCCTTCGGTTCCGTCTTCTCACGCCACTCGGTGAGTCCGGCTTCCGGCGACGACATCGAGACTACGAAGTCGAAGCGATCGCCTCGGTGGATGCCGAGGTACTGCGCCACGGGGCCGAGGCCGTGTGTGGGGTAGAGGTTGGTATCGTGCTGCGTATGCGGGAACCGGCGCCATAGCCCTTCGTCGCGATTCTCGAACAGAATGGCGCGCAGGTCGTGCAGGTAGGCCGCCTCCGCGTGCAGCAACGTGCCGAACACTCCTTCGCGCACCATACGCAGCACGGTGAGTTCGCTGTTGCCGTAGCAGCAGTTTTCCATCATGAGGCAGTGCCGCTTGGTTTTCTCCGACGTCTCCACGAGCTCCCACGCCTGCTCGGTGGTGAGCGCAATGGGGACTTCACTGCCGCAATGCTTGCCGGCGCGCATGGCAGCGAGCATGACCGGCGTGTGAAACGGCCACGGCGTGGCGGTATACACGAAGTCGATATCGTTGCGCTGCACGAGGCGCTCGTAGTCGCGCTCGCCGTTGGTGTAGACCTCGGGGGCCTTGCGACCTGCCTTGGTACACATGGCGACGGCACGCTGCGCTTTCTCAGGAGCGATGTCCGCCACCGCGACGATCTCCACGCCTTCGATGGCGAGCAGTTCCCCGATGACGCTACGTCCGCGCAGCCCCGTGCCCACAACGGCGAACCGCACCGTGCTGTGTTTCTCGAACGGCATGCCCAGCATGGAACCATTGCCGCTCCAGGTGGGGGCCATGAGATCCACACGCCAGTCGTCGGTGCTTGCCAGCAGTCGTGCGGGCGTGGCCGTGACCGCCGCCGCAGCTGCTGCGGCGGCTCCGGCCAACAGTTCCCGACGGGACAACGGGGAATGCGCGTCGCTCATCCTTCGCCTCGCAGCTGTGAGTGGTCACCGACGTTGAGACTGCCCGCGACACCTTCAATGAGCACGTCGTCGCCGATCATGCAGTCATGCAACGACGCATTCGTGATCGTGACGCGTTCGCCGGCCACCGTGTCGCGCACGGTACTCTGACGCACGATGCTCCCGGTGCCAAGTGAGACGTTGGGGCCCACAGTGGCGTGCTCGATGACGCACCCATCCTCGATGTACACGGGCTCGATGATCGTCGCGCCCTCACCGAGCTGCGCCGGCGTACGCGCGCGTCCCTTTTCGAGCATGACGCGGTTGGTATCGAGCAGCGTTTCGAGCTGGCCGGCGTCATACCAGCCTTCGACATCGACGACTTTGATTTTGGCGCCCTTGTCGATCATGTACTGGAAGGCGTCGGTGAGATACCACTCGCCCTTGTTGGGCGCGGTCGTCAACACGTGCGCCACCCCTTCGAGCAGCAGCTGCCAGTTGCGGATGTAGTAGAGCCCGATGTTGGCGCGCTTGGAGATGGGCGTCTTGGGCTTCTCCACGATACGCGTCATGTGCTCGTTTTCGTCGGTGACGACCACGCCGAAGCGCTGGTAGTCTTCGACTTCTTTCGTCCAGATGATGCCGTCGTCGGTGCTGTCCTTGAGAATGCTCAGGTCGGCATCGAAGATGGTGTCGACGAAAATGATGAGCACCGGCGAGTCGATGTAATCGCGCGCCCGCGCAATGGCGCCGGCGGTGCCGTCCTGCACATCCTGCTCGATGAAGATGCTCGGGATGTTGTAGGCCGACCGGGCAAAGGCTTCGGCCTTCTCCTTGAGATGGCCGGTGATGTACACCACCTGCTCGACGTTGCCGAGTGCCTGTACGTCATCCATGACGTAGCTCATAACCGGACGGCCGGCGACCTTGAGCATGGGCTTGGGCACGACATGCGTGTGCGGCCGGAGCCGGGTGCCCTTCCCCGCCAGCGGGATGATGACCTTCATTGCGAGTACCGGGTGGGAGAGTACTGGGTCATGTCACGTGCGAATCCCCGCAAAATGCAGAACGGCGATGCTCCGTGGGAAGGGCATCGCCGTCTGAAAGCGTGGGTTTTGTGCGTCGGTCAGGGCGCGCTCGTGCCCTCGCGGCCGTAGCGATCTTTGATCCGGACGACATCGTCGAGTTCCGGGGTGCTCGCTTCGAGCACGTCGCAGTCGGTCACGGCCTCCATGTAGTGCACCGTGCCCGGCGTAATCCGGAACGACTGCCCCGTACTGAGCGCCTGATCGCGCAGCTCGCTTTCGCCCGGCAGCTGTACCCAATACTTCATCTCGCCGTTGAGCAGGTACACCGTTTCGTCTTTCCGCTCGTGATACTGCACCGACAGCGCCTGTCCGGCCTTGATGTGCAGAATCTTGCCGACATAGCGATCGGTATGGGCCCAGATGGTCTCATGCCCCCAGGGCTTGGGCACATGACGGACGTCAACACGACCACTCATCAGCAGCTCCTCATTGGTAAATGACGACGGCGAAACATCCGGGACATCCGTCTGTTCAGCGGGGGGGCACCGTGAGGCGAGAGGCGCTGGTGGTGCGACTTTCAACGGTGCCGAACGGGTCGAGCCAGACGCGCAGCGGACGACCACGCACGGAAAACTGCAGTGTGTGGCGATCACGGGCAGGATCGCCACGGAGCACCGTCCATCCGCCTGCGGTCTGCACCCCGACCGACATGGGATGACGATACACGCCCATGCGCTGTAACTGCACTGTCACCAGATACCGGTCGTCAGTACTGCCAGCGTCGGGCTGGACGGTGAGAGAATCGAGTCGATAGTCGATCGTCCCCACCTGGTCGATCCACTGCCCAAAGAACCAGTCGAGCGACGCGCCGGTCACATCCTCGGCGCTTTTCTGCAGCGCCCACCGGTCCACGTGCTTGAACTTCCAGCGCGCAGAGTAGCGCCGGAGCAGGTCACGGAAGGGAGCGTCGCCGAGCACGTCGTGCAAGGCAGAGTACATGCCAGCGGCGCGGTCGTAGACGACGGCGTCGTAGGCGTCCTTGTTGGCAAAGAGATCGGCGCGCAGGCCAATGGGGGGCGCGTCGGGCAAGGCCACCGGTGCCTCCACGGCCTCGGTGAACTGCTCGACTGCCCGCAGACGGCGCCGCAGGCTGCTGTCGGTCACGGTGTTCGGGTCGAAGAGCCCCTTCGCGGCCCGTTCGAGCGCCAGCGGCACACGGGCTTCCCCACGGGCCCAGTACTCCGAATAGGTGGTGAACCCTTCGTCGAGCCAGGCGCTCTGCCACTCGTTGTTGGCGAGCAATCCATAGGTGAACTGGTGCCCGGCCTCGTGCACCACCAGCGACGGGTCCTCTTCGCCGTTCATGACGAGCATGGGGAACTCGGTGCCGCTCTCCTCGATGCGCTGGGCAATGGTGAGTTGCGGCCAGGCGTACGCGCCGTACAGCCCCTCCAGCCACTGCATGGCGCTGCGCAGATGGGCCATGGTGCGCCCGGGCTCCCAGCTTTCGTGGAGCACGTGCAGCGCCACGGTGTCGGGAGCGCGACCATCGGTGTGCGAGCGTACCCAATGGCTCCCCTCGTAGCGGTAGTCGGGGGAAACGCTGAAGCCGAAGTGGTGCACCCGCTGCGCCACGAAGCGCACCGCGCGGTGTGTGGCCGGGACCCGCGCCGTGGGTGCGCGTCCCGCCAAGGCTGCGGGCGCGTTTGTCTGGATGCGCGGGGCAATGCTGCCCGGCAGCTGCACACGCTGCCACCCGGGGTCGCCACTCACGGGCACGCCCGATGCGGCGATCACCTGGTCACGCGGCAGCACGAAGGTCACGTCGAAGGTGCCGAACTCGCCGTACAGCTCCCCCTGTCGCACGAAGGCATTGGGGTGCCACCCCTGTCGATCGTACACGGCCACCTTGGGAAACCACTGTGCGAAGTCGTAGTGCCGCCCGCGCCGCCCCTGTCGCCGCGGGAGCGCACTGGGGCGCGCCTCCCACGCCATCTGCACATTGATGGACTTCCCGGGGAGGAGTGGCCGCGGCAGGCGCAGCCTTACGACCGAACTGTCGGGCGACAGCGGATACTCCGCCTTCAACGACTGTTGCCCCACGCGAGGCGCCGCCGTGAACCGCTCGAAGGCCTGGTCGGCGGGCGCGAGTGACTGGAAGCTCTTCATCCCCAACGCCGAATCACGCTGGCTCCACCGGCTATTGGGGCGAAAGGCGTTGAGGTGCTGGTGCAGCCATAGCTCACGCAGGGTGTCGGGGCTCGCGTTCACATAGTGCAACGTGCCCGTGGCCCGCAGCAGGCCTCGCGTTTCGTCGAGCGTGGCGGTGATCTGGTAGTCGGCGCGCTGCTGCCAGTAGCCGGTGGTATCGCCCCCGGGCGGCGTAGTCGGCGCGCGTACCGGCACGCGCGGCGCGCT
>CANGXD010000061.1 GCA_947457545.1 Gemmatimonadaceae bacterium | reverse complement strand
TGGGGTCGGGGTCGGGGTCGGGGTACAAACGTCGGGGTCAGGGTCGGAGCAGCCCCGACACTCTAGCCCCGACCCCGACGCGCCAGCGCAGCGTAGCGCCCGACCCGACCGGGACTCCGACTGTTTGTAGACCCCGACCGTCGTGGCAGTGCCCCGACCGTGGTGGCAGTGCCCCGACTGTGGTGGCTGTGCCGAGACCACCACCCAGACCACCGGGCCCCGACCACGACCACCCGGCCCTTGCACCCAAAGCAGCCATCGCGGAGCTTCACAGCGTGATCCCGCTCCTGAACACCGTTTCCCCGTTGCACGCCGTCGACCGCCCCGACCACTTTCGCGGGCTCTTTCGCACGGACCTGATGGCGCGCGCCCTCTATGCCGAGGGGGCCGGGATCGCCCGCTGTTTGCCGGCCGCCGTGGCGGTGCCCGTCGATGCCGACGACGTCCCTGCCCTCGCGCGGTGGGCCAAGCGCACGGGCGCGGCGCTCATTCCCCGCGGGTCGGGGAGCAGCATGGCCGCGGGGGCCGTCGGGCCCGGCGTCGTGGTGGATCTCTCGCGTCTCACGTACATCGGCACCGTGAACCGCGAGGCGCGGCGCATTATCGTCGGCGCTGGGGCGCTTCGCGGAGCCATCGACCGCGCCGCGCGGGCCGCGGGGTTACGCTTTCCCGTCGACCCGTCGAGCGGTGCGTTCTGCACCATTGGCGGCATGGTAGGGGCGAACGCGGCGGGAGTGCGCACGCTGCGCTTTGGCGCCACGCGGCCGTGGGTGCTCGGGGTGCGCTGCGTTTTCGACGACGGCACCGACGCGTGGGTCCATCGCGAACGGCCGTTGCCCTCCCACCTGCCTGCGGTGCGGCGGCTGGTGCAGGCGCTGGCCGAGATCGAGCGCGGGGTGCCGCGGGCAGCGCTGGTGCACCCGGGGGTGCGGAAGGAGTCGTCGGGGTATGGTATCGCCCCGGCCCTGGCCCCCACCGGTCACCTGGTCGATCTGCTCGTCGGCAGCGAGGGGACGCTGGCGCTGTTCACGGAGGTGGAGCTGGCGCTGACACCGGTCGCGGGGGCGACGGCGACGGTCCTGGCCACGTTTGCCACACTGGAGGCGGCGACGGTCTGCGCCGGGCTGGCCGCGGGCGCGGGGGCGACGGCGTGCGAGTTGCTCGACCGTACCTTCCTCGACGTGGCCGCGCGCGGCGGCCCAACCGGTGTGCCAGCGGACGCCGAGGCGGTCCTGATCGCCGAGGTGGAAGGTGAGAGTCAGAACGATTGCGTCGGAATTATCGATGCGCTTACGCGTTCATGGCGCGAACATGGCGCGATAGAGCTCCACACAGCTTTGGAGAAAGAAGCGGAGCACGCGCTCTGGGCACTGCGGCACGCCGCCAGCCCCATTTTGTCGCAGCTCGCGCCGCGGCTCCGGAGCATGCAGTTCATCGAAGACGGCTGCGTCCCTCCCGGGCAGTTCCCGG
The DNA here is from genome assembly GCA_947457545.1 of Gemmatimonadaceae bacterium. GTDB lineage: Bacteria > Gemmatimonadota > Gemmatimonadetes > Gemmatimonadales > Gemmatimonadaceae > Gemmatimonas. The sequence continues at coordinate 18,702 of CANGXD010000061.1, read as the reverse complement.
CGTATGTCCGCGGCGTGCGGGCCACGCTCGACCGGTTCGAGACGCTGGGGGTGATCTTCGGGCACGCTGGCGATGCGCATGCCCATGTGAACCCCCTGGTCGATACGACCGCCACCGGCTGGCGGGACCGCGTGCACGGCATTCTCGACAGCGTCTGCGAACTCACCGCGCAGCTCGGGGGCACACTTGCGGGCGAACATGGCGACGGCCGTCTTCGGGCGCCGTTGCTCTCGCGGGTGTGGGGGCCGGAGGCGCTCGGCGCGTTCGCACACATCAAGGACGCCGCCGATCCGAGCGGGGTGCTCAACCCCGGGTGCAAGGTCGCGCGTGACGGCGACGTGCCCTTCGATCTGCTGCGCCACGACCCCGAAGCACCGGCGCTTCCCCCGGAGGCGGCGGCGGTGCTGGCCGAGATCGAGCGAACACGCGACTGGAGCCGGTTTCGGTTGGGGGAGGGGTCGCCAGCAGACCTCTCCGCAAAATAAAGAAATCTCGTCGCACGTCTTCCTTTCTCTACTCCTGCCCAGTTCTCACCGTCGCGAGCAGCTCGATGAATTGCGCGAGCGCCTCGTCGTTCAACACCGACATGGTCGCGATGTCCGTTTCGTCCATGACCGGGTCGAGTGTGGTGAGCAGCTGTTCCCCAGCAGGAGCAATGCGGCAGAGCACCTGGCGGCGATCGGGGCGACTCCGGTCGCGAGTCACGAGCCCCGCCTGTTCGAGCTTGTCGAGCAGACGCGTCACCGTCGAGCCTTCGTCGATCATGCGATCACGAATGGCGAGCGTGGGCAACCCTTCCGGTCCGGCGCCGCGCAAAATGCGGAGCACGTTGTACTGGGCCAGGCTCACACCGTGAGGCTCGACGAGGCGCGCGTAGCGCCGCGACATCACCGAAGCCGTCCGCATGAGGGCGATCGTGGCCTCCTGCGCGCGAGAGCGGAACGGACGGACCTGTTGGATTTCCTGCTGGATGGAGCGCGTACTGGGGCGCTGGGAGGACATTGGGCGGCCGCGAAAGGAAAATTCAAGCCGAGGCCAGCACCGGCCTCGGGTACGGTTAAACTATAGCGGGGCTGTGGTGCCGCGAGGCACTGGCCGCTGCCGATGACCTTTCCTCTGCACTCCTCTGCCGATGCCGCTTTCCGCTGCCGCCGTTTTGCGTGAACCAAAAGTCACGGTACTCGCACGTCCACAGTTCGTCGAACCGGCGCACTTGCCGGTGCAATGGATTGGCGACTCCACCGACGGCGAGCGCTTGTCGGAATTTGCGGGACGTCTGTGCTACATGAGTCAGCGCAATCCCGCGGGCCGTTCGACGCGTGAGTATCTCGAGAACATCAAGAAGCAGGGGCATGGCAGCGTGCTCGAGCACGCGAACTATTCGCTGCTCCTCGAAGGCGTGAGCCGCTCGCTCACGCACGAACTCGTGCGGCACCGCGCGGGCTTTGCGTACTCGCAACTCTCGCAGCGCTACGTCGACGAAAGCGACGCGCAGTTCGTGATGCCGCCCGCCATGATCGGCGATGCGCCACTCGAAGAGGCGTGGACGGCGCAGGTGTCATCGGCGCTCGACAGCTATATCGCCCTCGTCGATTCACTCATGGCGCGCTACTCGTGGGTGGACGACAAGGTGCATCGCCGGAAGATGGCGCGTGAAGCGGCGCGTGGCGTGCTCCCCAACAGCACCGAAACCAAGATCGTCGTCACCGGCAACGCGCGCGCATGGCGCACCATGCTGGAGCTCCGCTCGAGCGAAGCGGCGGAACTCGAAATCCGTCGCGCGGCCGTGATGGTGTTGCGCGTGTTGCAGACCGAAGCGCCGGCGTTCTTCAGCGATTTCGAGATTTACATGGCCGAAGACCGTCGCGAAGCGGCGCGGATTGGGTACCACAAGGTGTGAATGGGGGGCGGTTGAACGACGGGGGGCTGGTCCGGCGGTCTACTACCCGACGAATCGAGCCCTCAGGTGAAAGAACATAAGGGCACAGGGAAAAGCACGGTTTGGTCCACGTGGAAACCGCAGTCGCGATCCATGTGAACGACACCGTGCTTTTTCCTGTGCTCTTGCTTTCTTCTTTCTGAGGGCTCGATCCGTTGGGCAGTGAACCGCCGGACCAACCACTCGCTGTTCACCCGCTGTTCACCCGCAATTCATCGGCGGCTAAACCATCGCTCCGGCGTAAACCGCTGCGGATCGACTTCGTAGAACTGGCTGAGCGTCCAACGCTGCGTGGTCGGGAAGTACGGCGGCGGACTCGTGAGGGCACAGCGGTTGAAGGAGATTTCGCTCGTGTAGCCATGCAGTGACGTGCCGCTGATGGTGCCACCGACGCCGGCGCGCTGCTGTACGCGGCCTCCTACCTGCCGCACGAATCCGCGATTCACCCAGTTGGCCACAGGGAGTCCGGCCGGCGGCGACGGGTCTTCGGTACCGATGGACTCGAGCGCGAGAATGATGGCGTGGACCTGAAGATCCGGACGTGCGCTCGACGGACTGAACTCCTTGCGCGGTAGCAGCCACGTGCCGTTGTCGTTGGTACGTCGCTGCTGCGGCGACTGCAGCATGTTGTCGGCCCACATGACGTTTTCACCAGCGAAGAGCCCCACGATATCATCGTCAGCGCGACACGCGCCATTGGCTCCAGGAAGCGTGGCCTGCCTAAGGTCATCGAGCAGGACAATGTTCTCGCGCGCCGCGAGCGTGACCCGTCCCCGAACCGTGCCGCTTACTCCCACGCGACCATCGACGAAGATGGTGCCACGAAAGCTGGGATTGAGCGCCGCGCTGAGCGGCCACAGAAACGCACCGTCGGGGCGTGCCGCGACCACTGGTGGTACCGAACCGGCGGTTCGCGGCATCCACTCACCAGCGGCGTCGACGGCCTGAAAGACACCGCCAGCGTTGAGCCGTGGATCTCCGCCAAGAAAGCAACGCGCACTGACGTTGTCGAACGCGTTCTGCTTGTTGAGCATGCGCGCGCGGTAGTTGCTTCCGGGGAGTTCGAGGGTGTTGGCGAAGGTGGTGGTGACGACCTCCTGGCCGAGCACCGACGCGGTAACCCCGCAGTTTCGCGCGTACAGCACACTATCCTGCGTCCCTACGGCGCCAGCGGGCGGCGCGGGGGTACGCGCCATGGTGTAGCCCGCACCGAAGGTCGTGTTTCGAAGGCGGTAGATGCGGAAGTAGCCGTCGTCCGGCCCGGTGGTGGTGCCATCTCCGTCGGCATCGATTGCGACGAACTCAATGCGCATGGTCACCAGCGCCGTATCGCCCGTGACCAGCAACGGCGAGAACAGATAGCCGGCGCGCTGCGCAATGGAGCGCAAGATGTTGAGATCGGCGGTGCTGGGGAGCGCAATCGGCGAGACAATTTGCGCGGGCCCCTTGTCGAACTGCGCGTCGGCTGCGTTGAACACGCCCTTCGCGGTGGTAACCTGATCCTTGAAGATCGCCTGTGGCGGCGCCCCGTCGCGGATGTAAATGGAATCATTGGAGTGGAACGGTCCACTCGCTGTCCACCCGTTGTCGAACCAGAGTGTACCGCCGCTGGGCGTCTTGCCTTCATCGGTGAAGAAGGCGTAGCGCGCGAACGACTGCTGGTAGACGAGGGCGCGACGCACGGCTTCGACGCCACTGCCGTCGACGGCCCGCGAGATGATCTCCGCCTGCACGCCGTACTCGCCGGCGTTCGCCAGTGAATCGACGTTGCCGATGCGCCCCACCCAGGTCCAGCGCGTGATATCCGTGCCGGCAATGCGCACGCCATTCTCGAACGTCTTGAAGCCTGCCAGCGGCATGCTGTCGAGACGGGCATTCAGCAGGTTGCGCGCTTCTTCGAGACCGCTCAGCGCCGCATCGTCGACCATCGCCGTGCGTTCGCTGGCGCGCTGCGTCAGTGAGCTGCCCATGACGAGCATGGAAGACGCCACCGCCATGGTCATGGCGACCACCGAGACGATGAGCACCGTGACAAGCGCGGCGCCGCGCCGTGCGCGCGGCGCGTTACGACGAACCGTTCGCTTAGTTCGCGTCATGGGACGAACACCGCGCCGGAGATGGCCATGCCGGAGACGTTCGGCGTGCAATCCTGCACCGCCAACGCGTAGCGATATTGTCCCGGGCGCACGGGGAAGCCCTGATCCCGCACGGTGTAGCTGGCCGCACGCGTCGCGGCGATGGTGTTGATGGGCTCACCCCATGTGCCGCTGCCCACCGCCTGTCGCCAGAGCACGTAGCGCACGACGTCGCGTTCGCCGGCGGCATCGTCTACGGCCGGCGCAATGGTGACCTGCACGGCCTGGGAGTCTGCCCGCCAGGTGACCGATGGCGTCGGCGGGAGCAGGGGCGCGCGTCCGCACGCCCGCGACTGCCGTGCGTTCATGACATTGGGCAAGGGCACCATGTAGCGCACCACTTCGCGCGTGTTGTCCGCCTTGGGTGGTGTCGACTCGTAGGTCACTTCGATCGCACGCAGCGCATCGATACGCCGGCTGACCGCCGTGCCGGTATCGCTGTCCACACCCCGACGCGCGACACTCTTGGTGAGGGGGAGCCAGGCCGCGGGTACCTGGGTCAACCCGGTAGACGTCGCGTTCCACGGAGCGGCGTCGTAGTAGTAGCGCAAGAAAGGCGTTCCCGCGGCCCGCGTGAGTCCGACGGACACGAGCTCCGGGGGAGCCGCGTTGACCTGCCGCCAGAGAGCATAGGTGCGGTTGTTGTCACTCGAGTCCGGGGCAAACCAGAAGCTGATGAACTCAGCGTCGCTGTTCACGAACGTGGACGGCGACTGCGAGTAGCTCTGCAACGGGTAGCGCAACGCCGGCAACGCGCCACGTACCGCGATTTGCGCGCCCAATGTCAGCGCGGTGACCTGCGCGGTGGGGGCAAACTCGTCTACATATACGGCGCCCGTGAACGAGGCCGAGTCGCGATTGTTGGTCGTGAGGTCGGCGTTGAAGGCAAACGCGCTGTCATTGGCCAACACGACGATGGGCTGCTCTTCGGTGACATTGGTGCCCGCAGTCCGCAGCTCCTGCCGCAGCAGATCGCGGCCGAAGCGGCCGCTCTGCACGGCGTTGCTGCGCTCCGAAAGTATCCGGAGCCCCTTACTCTGGGACACGACAAAGCCAATAGCACCCGCCATCACCGCGCTGAACAGCACGAGTGACAGAAGCAATTCGAGGAGCGTGAACCCGCGTCGGTTCATGGTCGGCATGGTTCGGTCAGGGAGCGGCAATGGAAATGGAACGCCGCACGGGCAAGGGCATCAGGGCGCTCGACGTCGCACGCACGACGACCTGCAGGCGCTTGATGCGACGGCCACGGGTGGTATCGGTGGTGACCGTCGTGGTGGAAATGAAGCCCTCGCGCTCGCCGTTATAGGCGGCACCGGCGAGTGCGTCGAGCGTCGTCCAGGAGGGCCAGGTGCGCGCCATGGCGATGAGCATGTCGGCCCGCGCGAAGGCGCGACTGCGCACATTGGCATCGCCAACGGCACGCGACAGCTTGGTGGTCCCCACGGTGATGCTCAGCACCACGCCAGACAGGATGACCATCGCGATCATCGTTTCGATGAGCGTGAAGCCACGGCGTGGGCGCGGCGAACCGCTGATGACAATCACGTCGGGACTCATTGCCGTCTCCAGCCGGTACCTGCGTACACGAACACCGTAGCCCGCCCGGTCGCCCGCTCGAGCCGAATGGCGCGGCTGTCCACATCGCCGACGCCGGCGCGCCCCCGCCCCGAGGTGAGGTAGAGCGTACCCGACCGGTCGAGGGCCCCATTGCGTTGCACGACGAGCATGGGCATCCCGCCAGTCGTCAGCATGGTGGGCACCTGGGCCGACGCCCCTTCGAACGGCGGGATACCGGCGCCACGACCGAAGATCACGCGCTCGCCGAGCAGGAAGGGGCGCGACTTTTCCATGGCGTCCACGCGGCGGTTGTTATTGAGATCCCAAATGGTACGAACGAGGTGATTCCCGGTATCGAGCACCACCAGCACGTTGTGCCCGCGTCCCACGGCGTCGGAACGGGCCGTCATCAGCGCCATCCCCAGGGTCCGCGACGCGGCATCGACCTGCGAGCGCTCCAAACGCAGCTTGGGGAGCACGAGGCTCCCCAAGATGCCAATCATCGCGATGACGACGAGCAGCTCGATCAGACTGTAGCCGGCGGAACGCCGAGAGTTTGGAAAGGCGCGCACTACACTTCTGCTATAGTAGGGAATAAACCTTCGGTCATTATCGGCACCACGGGGGACGAACATGAGCGCCGTCGGATAACAGACGAGGCGACCCCCAAGTAGGGAGTCGCCTCGCGCGGTGGATGGAAGCCGAGGGCCCCTTAGGTGTCCGCCGCCTCCAGCTCCCGCACGTGTTCGGCAATGACCCGCTGTGCGCTGTCGTGCGGGACCTGCTCGTAGCCGCTGAAGCGTCGGGTGAGCATGCCGTAGCCGTGCGTCAGCGAGAACAGTTGGGTGGCGTACAGATGCAGCTCCGCCTGCGGCACGACCGCACGGATGGTGGACTGCCGGCCGTCGCTGGCGGTGCCCAGAATGGCGCCACGACGTCCTGACAGGTCGCCGAGCACATCGCCCAGGAACGCGTCGAGGACGGTGATCTCGAGCAGATCGAGTGGCTCGAGGATGACCGGACGGCACTTTCCGGCGACGGACTTGAACGCCTGGATCCCCGCCATCTTGAAGGACATTTCGTTCGAGTCGACGGAGTGCGTGGAGCCGTCATAGACCTCGACGCGGAAGTCGACGAGCGGGAAGCCGGCCAGGACACCGCGTGCGGCCGCTTCCTGTACGCCACGATCGACGGCCGGGACGTACTTGGACGGGATCGCGCCGCCCACGATCTTGTCGTCGAACAGGTAGCCTTCACCGCGCGGCATGGGAGCCATGCGAATCCAGCAGTCGCCAAACTGCCCACGGCCGCCGCTCTGCTTCTTGTGGCGCCCTTGGCCCTCGGCGCGCGCCGTGATGGTTTCGCGGTAGGCGATGCGCGGCTTCGCCAACTCGGCATTCACGCCGAATTTGCGCCGCAGCACCGACATGGCCACGTCGAGATGCCGCTCTCCCATGCCGCCCACGATCGTTTCGTGCGTGTCCGGGTTGTAGTGCACCGTGAGCGTGGGGTCTTCGTCGTGGAGCCGGTGGAGCCCCTGTTGCAGCTTGTCTTCTTCGCCGCGAATGGTGGCACGGACGGCGAAATGCACCACGGTTTCCGGATACGTGATGCCCGGCAGCCGCACCGGATGCTCGCGCGTGGAGAGCGTATCGTTGGTGTGCGTGTTTCGGAGCTTGGCCACGCAGCCGATGTCGCCGGCGTGTAGCGTGGCCACTTCGAGGCGCTCCTTGCCCAGCGGCACGGAGAGATGCCCGAGCTTTTCGACGCTGTCGCGCGTGGCATTGAAGACATCCTGCCCCGTGTCCACCTTTCCGGAGAGGACGCGGAAGTACGACACCTCGCCCACGTGCGGCTCGTTGAGCGTCTTGAAGACCAGCGCCGCGAACGGACCATCGTCGCGGGCATGCAGCTGGACCGTACTGTGCCCCTCGGCGCCGGTGAGCGCGTGAATCTCCTCCATCTCGTACGCGTTGGGCATGAGCTGTACGAGCTCGGTGAGCAGCGCGCGCACGCCGATCATGTTGTCGCTGGAGACGCAGAAGAGCGGGAACAGATCGAGGCGGGCCATGGCGTCCTTCATGCCGTGAATGGCGGTATCGCGGTCGATCTCCTGCCCGTCGAGATAGCGCTCGAGCAGCGTATCGTTGGTGGCGCTGATCGCTTCGATGAGCTCCTGACGGTACGTCTCGAACTGCGCCCGGCACTCGGCGGGGATATCGCGCTCGACATACTCCCCCTTCACGCCCGTCGTGTACATGTAGGCGCGTTGCGTGAAGAGGTTGATCACGCCCTGGAAGTTGGCGCCTTCACCGCAGGGGATTTCGACCGGAATGACTTTGCTGGTGAGCCGGTCCTTGATCTGCTGGTAGACGCGATTGAAGTCGGCGTGCTCCTTGTCCATCATGCTGACGACGAAGAGCACCGGGTCCTGACGCGCGATGGCCGCGCGGAACATGCGCTCCGTGCCTACTTCGACGCCGCTCGCCGCGCCAATGACACAGAGCGCACCGTCGGCGGCCGCCAATCCGGCGACGGCGTCGCCCTGGAAATCGAGGGAGCCCGGCGTGTCGATGAAATTGACCTTGCTCTCCTGCCATGCAGCGAACGCGCACCCGAGGCTGATGCTGTAGCCACGCTCGATCTCTTCGGGGAGATGATCGGTGAGCGCGGTGCCGTCTTTCGTGCTGCCGTGTCGTTTGCCGGAACCGGCGGCGAAGCAGAGTGCATCGACAAGACTCGTCTTGCCGCTCGCGCCGTGGCCGACCACGGCGATGTTTCTGATGCCGGCGCTGTCATACTCGCGCATCGTCCCTCCTGACTGTTTTGGACAGTCGCGGCTCCGGGTGGTGGAGCCGTGGGCGCGTCCGTGGTGGTGGACTGGCCACTAGGACGGTGCGGCGCTCCGCGGGAAGGAGCAAGCACGCTCAACCGGACGAGCGGTAGGGTGATGCCTGACGGGAAATACAAAGCGGGCGTCTCACATGAAGTGATCCGCCCGCTTTCTACCAACTGTTCAGACAAGAGACGAGGATTCAGTCAGCCTCCGCTTCGTCGTACGCATACGCATCCGCCTGTCGGAGCGAGTCGAGCCAGTTTTCTACGCCATCGTCATCCACGAGCGTGCCGCCGCCGCTGGTCCCGCTGGCCAACGAAAAGGTCAACGCGCGCTCGGTCCCTTCGGGCCAGTCGGCCATGGCGAGCCCAGCAGCCACGCGACGAATGGTGGTGCCGCAGGCGCCGAGGAGTTCGGAGGCCCGGGCTTCGAGGGTGAGCAACGGAATGTCGAGGTCCTGCGTGACGAGGCGTCCCGTCGTGCCATCGCGCCAGGCCGAATCACCAACGGCCCCACGGTCCGGCCACACGCCGAGATGGCGCACGACACCCAACGCGGATGCTTCGATCCGCTCACTTTCGAACGTGGCGGCCAGTGCCAGCGCGAGCGACTGGGCATCGGCCTGTCCGTACAACGTCACTACTTCACGGCGCGAGCGAGTTCCGAACGGAAGCACGGGAATCGAGTTCACGTGCGCGAGTACCGGCGAATCGCTCGGACGCGCCTCGATACGAACGAGGACGTCCATGGTCTACCTCCTGCGGTTGAGGGAAAAAGGGCCGGTGGCACCGGCTCGGTACGTTTCGCCGACGACGTACGGAGGACGTTCCACTGGCAGATGAGCAACGCTTGTTGAGCATAACGTGTGCCAACCGTGACTTGCTGTACCGCTGTGTCGCGATGGCGTCACAACGAGTATCGGTTGCAGCGGGCAATCTGTTCAGTCGTGCCCCTCGGTGGCGTCGAGCCAGATACCACCCAGCAGCGCCAAGGCGAGCGCGACCCCAATAGGAACCGCGCTGGGTATGTTTGACGTCACTGCATAGCCAATTCGCAGGGCGGGCGAGAGCAGATAGGCGGCGCAGACCACATAGCCGAACGCCGCCACCACGGCGGCAAAGACCCGGAGCGGCCCGCGGAGCGCCAATACGGGCAACGCCAAGAGAACACCCCAGGCCGTCGCGATGATCAGGTGATGGAAGTACCCGAGTGCGACCGAGGTGAGCGGCGCGGCCGCCGATGTGACACCGGAGCGCTCGAGGAGCCCACGGCCCGCGAGCCGGAAGACGCGCCCGGCTTCACCCTCGCGCCATCCGAGCCCCAACAACGCGCCACCGGTGGCAATCGTGGTGAGGGTTCCGGTCGCGAAGGCGGCATCGAGCAGTCGCTCAAAACGACCGGGCGTCTCAGTGGAAGGCATGGCGTAAGATATGGTGTTTACTGACTGGCGGTGGGGCCACAGTTTCCCCGCCCCTGCGGTCTGGGCTCCTGCCGCCTGCAGTCTCGGCGTGATGCGGCGGCGTCGCGCCTAGTGTCGCAGACGGCAGCCACACAGACGGCAGGGGCGCGGGAACGGCGGTGCTTGGGATTAACGAGGCCGTCCCTCCTGCGTCCAAACGGGTGACCCTAGTGGAGAGTTCGCACCATGGCAGCTGAGTTCGTCGACAACGTGCCGCAATACCGCATTCCACGCCGTAGCCGCGCCCTGACGTGGGCGACCGCGGCGGCGCTGCTCTCGGCGTCCGGGTGCGCGTCGTCTGGAAGTGGCGCAACCGGCCGTGACGCAGGCAGTCCGTCCGCGAACGCTCCGGAACGGCAGACCGCCGACGCGCGGGCCCCGCGCGAGCAGACCGCCGATCAGCAGGTCCAGCAGGTGCTCAACCGCCTCGCCTTCGGTCCCCGGCCCGGCGATGTCGAGGCGGTGCGTCGCATGGGCGTCGACGCCTGGATTGCGCGCCAGCTGACCCCCGAGCGCATTGCCGACAGCGCGACCACGGCTTTGATGCGCTCGTACACCACGGTCGCGATGACCGCCGATCAGCTGCTCGCGGAGTATCCGCCGGCGAACGTCGCGCTCGCGGCGGCGGCGCGGCGCGCCAACGGCGTCATTTCGGCGGAGGATTCCGCGAAGCTGCGTCAGCAGGCGCGCCGGTCGGCGCAGTTTCTTGGCGAGCTGGCGTCGAGCCGAGTGGCACGCGCCGTCGTGAGTGATCGGCAGCTGGAAGAGGTGCTGGTCGACTTCTGGGAGAACCACTTCAACGTGTTCTCCGGGAAGGACCGCACGCGCTACTTCCTGAACGATTACGACCGCACCATCCGTCAGCACGCCGTCGGCAACTTCCGCGAGTTGCTGGGCGCCGTGGCCAAGAGCCCGGCGATGCTCTACTACCTCGACAACTGGCAGAGTGTCGCCGACAGCGGGCGGCCTACACTGCAGCAGCCTCGCATGGCCGCCAACGGCGCGCGCGCGGGCGTGAGCAATCGCGCGGCGCAACGACGCGCGGAGGTCGCGCGGCAGCGGGTAATGGAGCGCATGGCGCAGAATCCGGCGCTGCAGCAGCTCGCACAGCGTCGTCGTGGGTTGAACGAGAATTACGCGCGCGAACTCATGGAACTGCACACGCTCGGCGTGGACGGCGGCTATACGCAGCAGGATGTCGTCGAGGTGGCGCGCGCGCTCACCGGATGGACGCTGGCGCGCGGGGCACAGGGCGGTGGCTATCAGTTCCGGGCGCAGGTCCACGACGCCGGCGCGAAGACCATTCTCGGGAAGGCGTTTCCTGCGGGTCGCGGCGAAGAGGAAGGCGAGGCGGTGCTCGACCTCCTGGCGTCCCACCCGAAGACGGCGACGTTCATTGCCACCAAGCTGGCGCGTCGATTCGTGAGCGACACGCCGCCACCCGCGCTCGTAGCCCGCGCCGCGGCCACCTTTCAGCGCACCAATGGTGACATCCGCGAAACGGTGCGCACGATCGTCACCAGCCCCGAGTTCTTCAGCGCCGACGCGTACCGCAGCAAGGTGAAGAGCCCGTTCGAACTCGTGACGAGCGCGATGCGCGCGTTACAGGTTCCGGCCGATGCCACGCCTCGGACGGCGCAGGTGGTCAGCCGATTGGGACAACCGATCTTTGGTCATCAGGCGCCCAACGGGTATCCCGAAACGGGCGACGCGTGGATGAACACGGGCGCGATTCTCAACCGCATCAACTTCGGACTCACCGTGGCGAGCGGGCGTATGCCTGGGGTACGACTGGCGCAGTGGCCCGCGTTCGGCACGCTGTCGTCGCTCGATCTGACCGGTCAGGTGGATGGGGTGGTGCGCGAACTGCTTGGCGGCGCCGTGTCGAACGATACGCGGCAGGTCCTGCTCACTGGCACCAACCCGTTCCTGGCGGCACGCGCCGCTGCGGCCGACACGCTCGTGGTAGATGACGACGATGACAGCACGAGAGCGATGACGCCGCGTCAGCGTCGCGCCAACGCGGCACCCACCGGGCTGGCCCTCATTGTGGGGCTCGCGCTTGGCGCCCCCGAATTCCAGCGTCGCTGACGCGCACGGAGACCGATCATGAACCGCCGGATTTTTCTCAAGGGTGGCGCGCTGTCGCTGCTGACGCTGGGGCTGTCGCCAAGCTTTCTGCGACGCACGGCGCTCGCGATGGAGCTGCCGAAGGCTGCGAAGGGCAAGACGCTCATTGTGCTCTTTCAGCGTGGCGCGGCCGATGCACTCAACGTGCTGGTGCCGTTCGGCGACGCCGGTTACTACAACGCGCGTCCGCAGCTGGCCATCGCGACGCCGGCGCGCGGCAACGGGACCACGGGTGCCATCGATCTCGATGGCTATTTCGGGCTCCACCCTGCCCTGCAAAGCTTCAAGCCGCTGTGGGATCGTGGACTGCTGGCACCGATTCATGCCGTGGGCAGTCCCAGTGCGACCCGCTCGCACTTCGATGCGCAGGACTACATGGAAACCGGCACCCCTGACAAGAAAGGCACCACCGACGGCTGGCTCAATCGCTATCTCGCGGTGAAAGGCACGTGCGAATCGTGCACTCCGGAGGCCGCGCATTCGCCGTTTCGTGCGGTGGCGATGGCGGCGCAGACACCGCGCATTCTGGAGGGTTCGTCGCCAGTGGTGGCGATGAACTCCATCGAGGAGTTCTCCATTCGCTCCAACGGTGGCGCGGCCGACGCGCGCATCGAGGCGCTGTACCGGACGGGCAAGGCCGATCTGGTGCACGGTAGTGGCAGTGACATGTTCGAGGCGCTGCGCGTGCTGAAGGCGGCCAACCCGTTGCAATACCGGCCTGCGGCGGGCGCGCAGTATCCGCGCTCACCGTTTGGACAACGGCTGTTGCAAATCGCACAGCTCGTGAAAGCGGGCGTGGGTCTCGAAGTGGCGTTCGCCGACGTCGGTGGCTGGGACACGCACGTGAACCAGGGCGGCGCACAGGGACAGCTGGCCAACCGGCTGCGCGACTTCAGCGACAGTATCGGCGCGCTGGTCGCCGACCTGGGCGATCGCATGGACGACGTCGTGATTCTCACCTGCTCGGAGTTCGGGCGCACGGTGCGACAGAACGGTACGGGCGGCACCGACCACGGTCACGCCGGCGCGATGTTCGTCATCGGCGGCAACCTTGGGGCGTCGCGAAAGGTGTTCGGCCGCTGGCCAGGGCTCGCGCCGGAGCAGTTGTACGAAGGGCGCGACCTTGCACTCACGACGGACTTCCGCGCGGTGTTTTCGGAAATCGCCGCGAGACATCTCGGGGCGAAGGATGGCGCGGCGATGTTTCCGGGCTACACCGGCGGAGCGGGCAGCTGGCTGGGGCTGCTGGGTTAGCGGTGGTTTACTGCGCACCTGCGGTCTGTGTGGCTGCCGTCTGCAGTCTCGGCGCGGACTGGCAGCATCGCGCCGAGGCGGCAGACGGCAGCCACACAGACGGCGGGAGCGCAGGAACTGCGGCTTAGCGCGGCGGCGGCGTGGGCGGTGCTGGCGGTCCGCTCCGCCTGGCGCGTTCAGCGGCGCGGCGTTCGCGATCGACGGCCTGACGGATTTCACGCATCACGCGTGACGAGACCGCACGCACGCGTTCGCCAGCTTGTGTGGCTTCGAGTACCTGCTCGACCGCCGCGCCGATGTCGTTGCCACTGATCGCCTCGTCGTCGGCCTCCTGCCAATCGGGAGGAATGGCGTCGCGCATGGCCCACGTCGCTTCGTTCTCGCACGACTTGGTGGGCACCGTGCCGATCTTGAAGAACTCGCGTCGCGACGGGCCGCACCAATCACTGGCGAGTTTGCCGGTGCCGATATCGATCTGTTTGGTCTCGATCCCCGCAGGCATGACCCAGGCGCTGTCCTCGTCGGGGCTATGCCATCCGTTGCGGAGAAAGCGCGCCCAGACCGGTGCGGCCAACCGGCCACCGCTCGCATTCCAGCCGAGTGGCTGCGGCGTGTCGGCCCCGAACCAGACACTCGCCACGAGCGTGGGGGTGTAGCCCACGAACCACACGTCGGCGCCGTCGTTGGTCGTGCCGGTCTTGCCTGCCACGGGACCGCGAATACCGCCGTCACGGACGGGACGCCCGGTGCCGCGATCGACGACGCTTTGCAGCAGTGAGGTCACGAGAAACGCGTCCGACGCGGGGAGTACCCGCTGACCGCGCACCTTTCGCGGCTGCCAGAGCACGCGACCAAACGGGTCTTCGACTTTGTCGATGAGATACGGAATGACGCGCGTGCCGCCGTTGGCGAACGCGGCGTAGGCGGTAGTGAGCTCCAGGGGCGTCACCGAGGCAGCGCCGAGCGCCAGCGCGGGGACGATGGGGAGATCACTGGCGATGCCCTGCGCATGCGCGAGCGCGGCAATGCGGGCCACCCCCACATCGCGGCTCACGCGCACCGTTGCGGCGTTGGCCGAGCGATTGAGCGCGTCGCGCAACGTGATGCGACCGGCATAGGCGTCGCCATAGTTGGACGGGCGCCAGGTGTCGTTGCCCGTCTCGATTTCGACGGGTTCGTCGTCGACCATGCTGGCGGGGGTAAAGCCGTACTGCATCGCCGCGGCATAGACGAACGGTTTGAACGTACTGCCCGGTTGCCGCTGGGCCCGCAGGGCGCGGTTGAACCCTTTCCGTTCGACGCGACGCCCACCGACAATGGCACGGATGGCCCCGTTGGCGGGATCGAGCGCGACGAGCGCACCTTGTGTACGAGCGGCACCGCGCACGTCGAATCCACCCCATCGACGTTCATCGTCGATCGCATCGGCTCCGGCGGCAATTTCGCGTTCGGCGCTGAGTTGTGCGCTACGGTCGATGGTGGTCCACACGCGCAGCTGTCCGTCGTTGAGCGCGCGCGGAATGACACCGGCGGTACGCAGCGAATCGAGGATGACCCGCACCGCTTCGACGGCCCACGAATCGACGGGGCGTGAGGGGATGAACTCCTTCTTCGACACCTTGAGCGGCGCGCGCCGTGCCGCTTCGATTTCCTCGGCGGTGGCAACACGCTCGCGCTCGAGCACATCGAACACGATCGCACGCCGCGCGAGCGCGCGCTTGCGGCTGTTGCGCGGAGAATAGCCGGATGGCGCCTTGGGCAGTCCGGCCAGCATGGCGGCTTCGGCGAGCGTCACGTCGGCGATGCCTTTGCCGAAGAGATCGCGACTGGCCGCTTCGACGCCGTACACGCCGTTCCCGAGATAGATGGCGTTGAGATATCGCTCGAGAATGTCGTCTTTGGTCAGCGCCTGCTCGAGCAGTGTGGCGTAGCGCCATTCGAGGAACTTGCGACCGAAGCTGCGCTCGGCGGCACGATTTCCGAGGAACACATTGCGGGCGAGCTGCATGGTGATGGTGCTTGCCCCTTCGCGCACACCGCCAGCGCGCACGTTACTCACCACGGCACGCGCCACACCGTACCAGTCGACGCCATGATGCTCGAAAAACCGGCGGTCTTCGACAGCAATGAACGCCGAGGTCACGCGACGGGGCACGCGTGCGAGCGGCACATTCACGCGGCGTACGGGAGAGAGCGCGCTCACGAAGGCGCTGTCGCGCGCGAGCAACGCCCCGCCTTCGGTGGGACGCCATGCTTGCAGCTGCTGCGGCGTGGGACACGACTGCCAGCCACAGCTGAGCCACCATGTCGTGGTCGTGAGCGCGCCGACAATGACAAGGGCGGTTGCGTACAGCAAGACTTTGCCGAGCCGCGGGCGTCGCAGGCGCCACCAACTCGTGCGCTGCGCCACGGTGGCCGTCGCAGACGGCGTCGCGGACTCGTTAGGTTGTTCACTCATCGTTGTGCCTTTCTCCCGCTGTCGATCACCGCCACATGGCCAGCCAGACCAACTCCGTCCGTCGCTTCCTCGTCCGCACCGCCTTCAGCAAGACACCGTGGGGACTGTTTTCGGTTGTCGGACTGTCGGCGACGTTGGCCTGGCCCGTCGCGGCGCTCCCCATCGTACGAGTCGAGGGGACGGAAAGTGCCAGTCAGCCGCCCAAGGCGGCCGCGGCCGCCAAGCCGGTGCCAGCGACGAGTGGTCCGCGTGAGCCCAACGAGCTCGGGCGCTTCCCGATCGTCGAGTGGCACCAGGTGGTGGAGAAGGACGGGTCGTACAAGGTGTCGCGCGACCGATTCAAGGCGGAGCTGACCGAGCTGCACCGTCGCGGCTATGTCCCCGTGAACCTGTCGGAGGTGCTCGACAAGACGCTCGACGTGCCCGCCGGCAAGACGCCGGTACTGTTCACCTTCGACGACGCGTCCCCGAGCCAATTCCGCTATGTGGAGCGGGGCGGACAGCTCGTGGTGGACCCCACGAGTGCGGTGGGCATCCTGATGGACTTCATCAAGAGCCATCCCGATTGGAAGGCCAAGGGGTTGTTCTGCATGCTCCCCGCTGCCGAGGCCGGTCACGCCTTTTTTGGCGACAAGGGGATCGACGGACAGAAGACCGAGTGGCGTTTCAAGAAGGTGCAGTATCTCGTGCAGCAGGGGTTCGAACTGTGCAACCACACGCTGTGGCATGCGAAGTTGAGCAAGTACTCCGACGCGGTGGTGCAGGAGCAGTTCGCGCGCGGGGCGATGGCGATCGACAGCGCGATGCCGGGCTACAAGGTGCGCGGGATGGCGCTGCCCTATGGCCTCTGGCCGAAGAACCGCGCGTTGACGCTCAAGGGCGCGTGGTACGACAAGAAGGGGAAGCGCACCGTGACCTACGCGCACGACGCGGTCTTTGAGGTAGCGGGCGGGCCGGCGCGCAGTCCGTTCGACCCGCAGTTCAACCCCAAGGCGTTGCCGCGGGTGCCGCTGCAGGGCGGCACCAATCTCACCACCACGCTCAACGAGATGGACAAGGCGACGGGGAAGTGGGCCCGCTACGTCTCCGATGGCAATCCGAAGACGATTGCCAAGCCCTCTGTCGCGGCCGCCGGCAAGTAGCGGCGTTGGTGGCGCTCAGGGCGCGGCGCGCATTTTTTCGCAATCGTCCCACCGGTCGACGGCGCGGCGCAAATGCGGAATGACGATACTGCCGCCCACGATGAGTCCGATGCTGAGCGTTTCGAACACTTCGTCGCGCGTGACCCCTTCTTCGGCGCAGCGCACGATGTGGTATGTGATGCAATCATCGCAGCGCAACACGAGTGAGGCCACGAGCCCCAGCAGCTCTTTCGTCTTGACGGAGAGCGCGCCGACTTCGTAGGCGCGTCCGTCGAGATTGAAGAAGCGATTGATGACCAGGTTGTTTTCGCCGAGGATGCGGGTGTTCATGCGCTCCCGGAACTGGCGGAACTCGGCGAGGGCGGCGCTTTCGCTGCCGGTGGGGCTGCTCTCGCTGAGCGTGTCGCTGGAGTGATCGTGCGGCGGTCCGCCGGCGGCGCTGTTGGTCATCGGGTGGTCATTGGGTGGTCAGAACTGATAGTTGCGGAGCGTATTGAGCGCAGTTTCGAGCGCGGCGCGCTGCTGCTCGGTGGGGGAGTTGTTCCACAGCTCTTCGTAGGCGCTGATGGCCATGGCGAGCGCTTCGCGATCGTGTTCGGCGGAGGCGAGGGAGGCGGCGTTGTCGGCGAGGGCCGCCTTGGCGAGCATGTCCTCGGGGAAGCGCTGCGTGACCTGCAGCCAGCGGATGGTGCGATCGCGCTGATTGCCTTCGGTGAGCGCCCACATGTGCCATGCGCCGCGGTTTTCCGGGTCGGCGGAGAGGGCGCGGGTGGCGATATCACCGACGACTTCGGGGCCGCGTCCGGAGAGCCAGTAGGCGTTGGCGAGAATGACGAGGGCGCGGGCGTTGTTGGGCTGGTCCTCGACGATTCTTTCGTAGAGGGGGCCGGCCACTTCGGGCATGTGCAGCCAGGGTTCGGCGGCGGCCACGAGGGCGTCTGGCGTGGCGCCGTCACGGAGATGGTGGAGGCGCTCCATGAGGCCCCCGATGTTACCGGAGGCTTCGTAGGCGGCGACGGCGTCAGCGAGCGCGGCCGGGAGATCGAGGAGAGGCGCAATCATGGGACTAAAGTAGATGGGGTGGGAATGGGGCGGCCGGAAACGTGCAGTGGAGTGGTGGTCAGGCCGGGAGGGCAACATTCCCGTATCTGGTGAACTCTTCCGGGGGGCAAAGGGTTGCGCGATTGGCCCTTCCTCGTAATACTCACAGGAACTCGAGGGTTTTTCCGATGCTGCCGCGCCTTGCAATGACGCGCTGCGGTTGAGCCGATCCAACGGCCCTTTCGAGAGACCGGAGGCATGACCTCCGTGCGTTCCCCCCAGCGGTACCGGATTCGCGCCAGCGCGGGTTCGGGAGTGAGACGGCACCTTTCCGTCCCCCAGCAGCCCGCATTTATCTGCGCTTTCCGCGCTGTACGACCCTTCCCAGGGTTCGTTTGCTCCAGGTCTTGTCCTGCGTTGCCATTTGCGGCGCAGGCGGGAGCCGTGCTCGGTCCGATCGGACATGAGCACTCCGTACCACTCGCAGTAGTCGAATGACCGAACCGAAACGTCCAGTCCGCCGGCCGCGCACGACGCGTCCGACCCCCGAGACCGCTGGGGATGACAATCCGTACCTCGATGCGCCGGTGAAGCGCACGAAGAGCGTGGCTCCCGCCCCGGCGGCGGAGGCCGCCAGCAGCGACGACGGCGCGAAGCCGCGTCGCCCGCGTGCCCCGCGGAAGCCGAAGGCGGATGCCGCGGAGAGCGCGGCGCCTCCGGCGGCTCCGGCGCCAGTCGCGGAAGCCCC
>CANGXD010000060.1 GCA_947457545.1 Gemmatimonadaceae bacterium | reverse complement strand
GCCGCCATGAAGTCTTCGCGCGTCTTGGCTTGATCGAGCTTGGGGAACAGCTCACGCGCCTTCTCTTCGTCGCCGGGGTAGCCACCAAGCGGGAACAGCGCGTCGGGAGCGAACGCCACGAAGCCATCGGTGGCCAGTCGACGCGCAATATCCTCGATGTGCGGATTGAGCCCACGATTTTCGTGAATGACGAGGATGCCCGGTGCGCGGCCGCTGCCACTCGGCTTGGCGAGATACCCGCGCATGGTGCCGTAGCCGTTCGGCGACGCGTACTCGAGGTACTGCTGCTCGATGCGCGCATCGTCGTGCGCGACCGTCTGCGCCTCGAGAAACTTGGGGCTCAACTGTTCCAGCAGCATCGCCGCCGTCACGCCGCCAACGGCATACTTGGCCGCACGATCGAGGAAGGTGCGACGGTCGATACCACCGTGCACGTACGCATCGAACAGGATGAGCAGATCCTGATCGAAATCGTGAGCGGACTTGTGCGGGTTCATGGGCGGCAGGAAAATGAGGAATGCGATGACACACGGGCGTGCATCGGTACAGTTACAGCGCGTCGAAGCCTGGAATCTCGAACGCAGGACGTACCGCTTCGCAATCGGCTCGAGTGCCTCCGTGTGACAAAATGGCGCTCTCCCACGTGGTTGTCACGATGCTGCGCAGGCGATCGATGGTCTGCGCCGCCTCGTCCGCCGTCAGGCCGAATCGCAAACACCCCGACAGGAGATGCGCACGTGTCGCGCGTCGCCCGGCCACGCTCCCGCAGATCATGGCCAGATCCCGTTCATCCGCATGGAGCGGTACCGGCGTAAGATCGTACGCCGGCGACAATCGCCACTCGGCGGAGTGTGCGACGAACGCGTGATTGCGTGGATGATCGTCGTTGTTCGTCACGAGCGCGTTGAACACCATTCGCCGGAATAGCTCGGCGCGATCATGCGCTGCCCGACTGGACCATCGCTGCAGTTCATCGCCGAGCAGCAGATACGACCATCGCTGCCGGTCATGCGTTTCTTCAGCGTCCAGCACCGTCAGTGCGCTGACCATGCGCGCGCGGCTGTATTGCGTTGGATGGCCGGCCAAGCGTTCACGATCGAAGCGTCGAAGCAACAGCACCGACGCCGTGCCAACGCGCTCGATGTGGTACGTTGGAACCCGAATGTCGCACTGGCGCGCGATGAACAACAGCGCCGCTTCGACGGCGGCGTTGTTCCATCGGTCGCCGCGCGCGGGAAACTTGGCGAGCCAAAGGCCATCATCGTCCACCACCACATTCTTGGGGCGTGCTCCACCCATCGACGTTCCCGCCTCCACGAGCGACTGGAGTCGCTGCAGCGCTGCGGGGACAGGATCGCCCGGCGCAAGCGCTTCGAGCCGCTGAGCCGCCTCGAGCAGGGCTTCGAGGTGCAGCGTGCTGCGGAGTGCCGCACGCTCACGGAGCTGTCCTTCAGGATCGAACTCCAGTGTCGCCACGGGGAGCAATCTATCTTCCAGGCCAAGCGCCCACAGCACCGCGATATATGCGCCCACGCTGGTCCCCACGTTACCGGCCTCGACCGCGCGGAGCGTTGGGATGGTGGCTCCGGCCTTCGCCGCCACATCGGCCAATCGCAACCGCCGAGGCTTCCGCGCGAGCGCTATGTTGCGCCCTATGCTGCTGGCGACATCGCCCACACGAGCAGGGGCTCGCTGCGCATCTCTGATGGTAGCTGACGGCATATTTCCCCCCGTGACTATAGAGAGTAGCTACACCAAACATGTTTTGGAGCAGGAATAGTTTCTTTATGCCAGCCCCCACAACCACCCCCACTCTCAGCTTCGAAAGCGGTCTCGCCGTCGTACGCGGGGTCGACGCGCCGGAGGCGCCCGACTGTCTGCGGTGGGACGCGCGTGTCCACGCGCTGGTGGCGGCAGGGGTGCACTATCCGCAGCTGCGGGAGTGGGCAGCTTCGCACGGGGTCGCCGAGCTGTCGGCGCCGTCGACGCTCGAGGTGCCATCCACGCTCGACTGGCGCGCGCCGCGCGAGGCGCAGCAAGAGGGGCTTGGGCGCTGGCGGGCGGCCGGCTCCCGCGGTACGGTGGTGCTGCCTACCGGCGCCGGCAAAACGTATGTCGCGCTCCTGGCCATTGCGGCGACGGCCGCCGAGTGCTGTGTGATCGTGCCCACGCGCGCGCTGGTGGCGCAATGGTTCACGCAGCTCGCCGACGCGTTTGGCGTGGAGAAGGTGGGCGCGTATTACGGCGACGAAAAATCGCGACGGGCCATTACGGTCACGACCTACCATTCGGCCTTTACGCTGTTCGAGCAGGACGGCGCCCGGTTCGGCCTGCTCATCTGCGATGAAGTGCATCACCTGAGTGACGGGGCCGAAGGTGACGCGCGAAGCTGGCACGACGCGCTCACCATTGCCCCGGCGGCGGCACGACTCGGCCTTACCGCGACGTATCCCGACGGGCGCGACAGCATGCTCGCAAAACTCGTGGGGCCGGTCGTGTACCGTCGCGCCATTGGAGAGATGACCGACGCCGAACTCGCGCGATTTGCGCTCGAACGTCGCTACGTCGATCTCACCCGCGCCGAACGTGCGCGCTACGACGGCTGCACGGCGCGCTTCGAGGCCTACACCGAAAAATCAGGGTGGCGTTCGGCGGCACCCACTGGCTCCGAGGCGTGGAAGAAATTCGTGGCGAGCACGCTGCGCAATCCGTCGGCGCGTCGCGCCTGGCGCGACTTTTTGGAGCGGGAGCGCATCGTGCGCATGGCGGAAGCCAAGTTCGACGAGTGCGCGCGGTTGTTGCGATTGTTTCCCGGCGAACAGTCGGTGCTCTTTTGCGGCGGGGTCGACATGGCCATGGAAGTGTCGCGCCGCTTTGCCGTGCCCATGATTACGGCGTCCACGCCGGCATCGGAACGTCACGCGGTGCTCGCGGCCATGCGCCACGGCACCATTCGCGCCGTCGCGACAGTGCAGGTGCTCGACGAAGGATGGGACGTGCCCAATGCGAAGCTCGGTATTGTACTGGGCGATTCCACACGGGGTGGTGTGCGACAGCATACGCAGCGCTTGGGGCGACTGCTCCGGCGCCAGGGTGATCAGGTCGCGTCACTCTTCGAAGTCGTTGCGGCGGGCACGTGGGAGTTTTACGCCTCGCAGAAGCGCAGCGCCGGGGTGAGGCGTGTCGCTGAGCCGCAGCTGGGGTTTGGTTTGTGATTGGGCGTCGTGACGTGACGCGCCGCGCATGCTGAAGCGCGCCGACGTCGATCCGTTCGTGGTGGTGGCGCGCTCTCGCGTCACCGTACGGCCACTCATCGATCCCGACGGTCGCGTTACGCGCTTCGCTGACCGGTTGTGCACACTGGTGCGTAAGCTCGAAGGAAAGCCGCGCGCCAGCGTCGAAGAGGCGCTGCGTCGACAGGAGCGACGCGTGCGCGACACGTCACGGTTGGGCGGGCTGTCCGGCACGCTGCTCATGGCCTGTCGCTTCGAACCGCCGGCCAATCTCCACGCGCTCCCCGCGCAGCGCGCGCAGGTGTTTCTGGCGCGGGGCGCCATGTGGCCACCGGTGCCGGGTGATACACTGCAGCCGTACGACATCGCTGGCGATGCCACTGGCGCGCCGTCGTTGTACGACAGCTTCTACGCCGACCGGCAGGCCGCGTGGCCGCTGCGCGAAGCGCCGCGCTGGACGGGCGCGCAGCTGCTTGCGCAGTATCATCTCGAACTCGGGCGCGCTGTGTTGCGCGACGCGGAGCGCGTGGAGATTCGCGTGCGTGGCGGGTGGCGCGCGCTTTTTGCATCGGTCAAGCTCGCGCGCCTCATGTATACCGTACAACGCGTGGGGCGCGGCTATCGCCTCACACTCACCGGGCCAGCGGCAGCGTATGTAGCGCGTGCCTCGCGCTACGGCGTACGCTTCAGTCGCATTGTGCCGGCCGTGTCACGGGCCACGGCGTGGCAGCTGCGCGCCACCATGGTGCGTGACGGAAGCCTCTGCACCTTCGTGCTGCGTGGTCGCGCGCGCGCGGCACATGCGCGTGTAGGACCTGAGCCCACACGTGTCCGGTACGACAGTGCGTGGGAACGACGTTTCGCGCGCGACTTCCGCGCCGCGCGCAACGGACTCACCGCCGGCTGGACCCTCGGCCGCGAACGCACGCCACTCGTGGCCGAAGGGCGCGTTGCGCTCCCCGACTTCACGCTGCGCCATACCGACGGGCGCGAAGCGTACGTAGAACTGGTGGGGTTCTGGACGCCGGAGTATCTGCGCGAGAAGGTCGAGATGGTCACGCGCATTGGCGACCTCCCGCTGGTGCTGGTGGTGGCCAAGTCATTGGCGGTGGGCGACGGCGCCACCGCACTTGGCGAAGCCGCGGGTGACCGCCTGCTCTGGTGCACCAAGCAGCCGCGATTGTCGGACGTTATGCGCGTGGTGGAGCGGGTGGCGCGGTGAGGCGGCGCTGTCCCAGCGGTTGCACGACCTTGGGGAGCACCTCGTTGCAACGGTGCGCAATGTTGCGGCCAGCCGAGTCGGGGAAGGAGGCGAAGTCCACCGACATCGAATCCTGCCGTGTGACGGCCTTGGCGTAAGCCTCGCGGCACTCGGCGGCCTTGTGCCCCCCGTGCACCGGTGCCGGGGCCAGCTTGCTCACCAAGGCGACAATGCCCAATACGAGCGTCGCCACACCCATATCGCGCAGCAGGCGTGATGGGCGCAGATCAGAGCATCGTCTCGGATTGCAGAGCGACGTCAACACGAGAGCGGCGATTTGCTCCAGCAGAGAAATCAGGACGCTCACGCGCCCGTGATTACGCTCCACCCGAGCATCACACCAACGACCGTGCTCGCCATGGCGGTCACGACGCGAACAGACATCGCCCAGTGTCGGCTCTTCGCGACAGCGAGACCGGCAAGGCCGCTCACGAGCAGCGACACCACACTCATCCCGCCCACCGTGCCAATGCCGAACGCCAACAGATAGGTGAGTTGCGCCTGGATCGTCGAGGCCGCAGCCACCAAGAGCACGATCACGGCACCACTGCCCGCGAGACCATGCGCAATGCCAAACGTGAAGGCGCCACGCGCACTCCGGATCTTGTCAGGGTGCTGGTGAGCGATGTGCGATGAGTGGGCATGCGCGTGCGCATCGCCCAATCCACGCCGGTGCCGACGCGCTTCTGAGATGAGCGCTGAGATACCGAGGAAAATCAGCATGGCCGCGACCAGCAACTCGAACACGGCAGCAAACGCAGGCGGAATGCGAATGCCGAGTACCGCGATGACAATCGTGACGACAGCGACGCTCGCCGTGTGACCGGCCCCCCAGGACAGCCCGAGTACGGCCGCCGAGCGCCAGCCGCGCTCGCGCGTGGCCAGCATGCTCACCGCCGCGAGATGATCTGGCTCGAAGGCGTGACGGAACCCGACCAGCAAACCGATGCCGATGAAGGCGACATGGCCAAAGTTCATGGCTGCTCCGCCTGCGCAGCAACGACCGCCTGCCCCAGCGCAAGCCCGCCATCGTTGGGTGGGACAGCGCGGTGCGTGAGCACGGTAAAGCCCGCCTGCTGCAAACGTTGAACAGCAAGTGTAAGCAAGAGCACGTTCTGAAAGACTCCGCCGGTGAGCCCGACTGTCTGCGTTTCTGTCATGTCGCGCACGCGTTGCGCGACGGTCACAATGACGTCGGCCAGCGCGCGGTGCACATCCAGCGCGATACTCCGACGATCACGTCCCTGCCGGAGATCAATCACGACCTCACGCCAGAAATCATGGAACGCCAGCTGCAGCGGCGCGCCGTCACGCTCCGGCTCGACGACAGTAATGGGATAGTGCCGACCGACGCCGCGCGGTGCCTGCGTTGCCAGCAGCTCGAACTCGATGGCCGCCTGGCCCTCGTAACTCACCGACTGCCGGACACCACAGAGCGCGGCGCACGCGTCGAGCAGACGCCCCGCTGAGGTGGTGACCGATGTGTGCAGCTGTCGTTCGAACTGCTGTCGCAAGATACGGCGCGCTTCCTCGCCAAGCGCCCGTACCGGCGGCAGATCGTCGGACCAGGGGATACCGACGGCGTGAAGATGCGCCAAGGCGAGCCGGGACGGGTGCCGCACGGCCATGTCGCCGCCAGCCAACTGGGTCGGCGCAAAGTGCGCGACCCGGGTGAAGCGACGATAGTCCGCCAACAGGAACTCGCCGCCCCAGATCGTGCCGTCCGTGCCGTAACCCGTACCATCGAAAGCGACACCGAGCACCTGCGCGTCACCCCGGAGCCCATGCTCCGCCATCAGCGATGCCACATGCGCGTGATGATGCTGCACGCGAACCAGCCTGAGCCCGCGCTCGGCAGCGAACCGGCCAGCCCAGAGTGCACTGCGATACACCGGGCTCTGGTCCGCCGCGACCAGCTCCGGACGTACTCCGAACAGCTGCTGAAGGTGCTCCACCGTACGGGTTAGGGCCCGTTCCGTCTCCAGATTCTCCACATCGCCAATGTGCGGTGACAGGAACGCATAGGCGTCACGAACCAGACAGACCGTCGCCTTCAATTCACCGCCGACGGCCAACACCGGGCGCATCGATGCCGGCAGAGACACGGGATAGGGCGCGTACCCGCGCGACCGGCGAATTGGGAGTTCCGCACCGAGAGCGACGCGCATGACCGAATCATCGGCGGGGGCGTTGATCGGTCGGTCATGGCAAAGCAAACCGTCGACGAGCCCCGCAAATCGCTGCAGCGCATCGTCGGTGGTGAATGCGATCGGCTCGTCAGCAAGGTTTCCGGAGGTGAAGACCAGAGGCCCCGCCTCCGCCAAGAGGTGGTGCAGTGGCGCGTACGCGAGCATCACCCCAATGCTGGTCTGGTCAGGAGCGACCGAGGGCGAGAGCCCCGATTCGGGACGGCGCTCCAGCAGCACAATCGGGTGTGCCGGTGAGGAGAGAAGTTCGGCCTCCGCCGGTAAAATTCTGGCCAGCAGACCAGCCGCCTTCACGTCGCGCACGAGCACCGCCAGCGGCTTTTGTGGACGGTGCTTCCGCTCCCGCAAGAGCCGGACGGCGGCGTCATCGTCAGCGCGACAGGCAAGGTGAAAGCCACCGATCCCCTGCACCGCGACAATCCCGCCCGCCGTAAGCACCGCGAGTGCCGCCGCGAGCGCCTCCTCACCTCGGTGGCCGAACCGCCCGGAGACGCCGTCGCACCACGACAACGACGGCCCACAGTCAGGGCAGGCATTCGGCTGGGCATGAAAGCGGCGATCGGCCGGGTTGGCATACTCCGTCGCGCAGGACACGCACATGGTGAAGCCGGCCATGGTCGTCGAGGCCCGGTCGTACGGCAGCGCCGTCACGATGCTGTAGCGCGGTCCGCAGTTGGTACAGTTGATGAACGGGTACCGGTGCCGCCGGTCGGCAGGATCGGACAGCTCGCGAAGGCAGTCGGCACACGTCGCCACATCGGGGGCGACCGGGGTGATGTGCGCGGGGTCGCGTCGGCTATCGACAATGGCAAAGCCGTACGCGCCGATGGTGGGCAGCGGCGCGTCGTCGATGGCATCAATGCGGGCGAGCGGGGGGGCGTCGGTCCGCAGCGCGTGGAGGAAGCCGGAGATCGCACCGAGGGGGCCTTCCACTTCGATAAAGACCCCGTCCGAGTCGTTGCCAACGAAGCCGTGCAGATGGAATCGGCCCGCCAGCCCATGGACGAACGGCCGGAAACCCACCCCCTGCACGCCGCCACGGACCCGTACAGCCCGACGCGTGACGACGGCCGAAGGAGGGGAAGTGCCGAACATCGCGGGAGTCTGTGAATCGGGAACGACCACGGGAATAGCAAAATCACGCTATAACCAGTCGCAGTACCGGTGCGTACCGTGTGTGAACATAGCAGGCATCCCAGCGGGTATGGAGAGATCAAACATGGCGTTCGGGCTGGCAGACGGGAACACCGAGCGACAGGAGCAGCTACTTGCTCGCTTGTCGGATCCGCAGACGGTGGAGTCGTTGAACAAACTCCTCGACCGGATGGACATCATCGTCTTCGCGGTGGAGGCGCTGGATGGCTTTCTCCGCCGAGCGGACACCATTGCCGACAACGTATCGGACTCGGTAGGTGATATCCGGACCCTGATAACGGAGTCTGGGACGACCGGGCTCATGGAGAAGCTGCCGCAGCTGGCACGCGCCGGCGCCCAGGTGGCTGACCTCTCGGCCACGCCGGCCTTCCAGCGGCTGGTCAGCTCGGGGCTGATCGACCAGCTCGGAGACCCGAAGACGATCGCGACGCTGCGCGCCCTCATTGACAAGCTCGAGATGGCGGCCTTTGCCCTTGAATCGGTAGATGGCTTCCTGCGCCGTGGTGACGAGATCGCCGAAGGGATCGCCGACGGCGTCAACGACCTGCGCAATGCCGGCTCGACGCTGGACCTGGCGGAGATGCGGCGGACGATGCAGTCGCTGCCCAAGCTGGTGCAGGCGGGTAACGAGCTGGTGGAATCAGGGATCCTCGATTCCGTGCCAAAGTTGGTCAATGCCGGAAACGAGCTGGTCGCATCCGGTATCCTCGACCCGGTGGTGGTTGGACAGCTAGCCGAGGTGGGCCACCTGTTCGCTCAGGCCTATAGCACCGCAAAGGAAACCCATCCCAAGCAGCATGGTACGATCGGATTGGCATTGAAGCTCCGAGACCCGGATGTGAACCGTGCCATGAATTTCGCGCTCCGTCTCGCCAAGGCCTTCGGGCAGAACCTCAACAAGTAGGACCGTTCAGCATGCACGAGCTCGGACTAGCCCGCGGGATCGTGGACGTCGCTCAGGCGGCCGCCGAAGAAGCGGCGGTCGCGAAGGTGGCAGCCGTGCATGTGCAGGTAGGGCGTCTGGCAGGCGTCGAGGCTGGCGCCCTGCTGTTTTCGTTTGAGATCGCCGCCGAGGGCACCTGCGTTGCAGGTGCACGGCTGGTGATCACCGAAGTTCCGGTGGCAATTTGGTGTGGGGCGTGCAATGCTGAGCGGGAGCTGGTTGGGATAAACCGCTTCCGCTGCCCCGTGTGCGAAACCCCAAGCGGCGACATACGCCGCGGCAAGGAGCTGGAAGTGTCGTCAATCGAGGTGGAGCAGTGAGCGGAACACGAATCGTCGAGGTGCGCGCCGGCATTCTCAAGAAGAATGACGAGCTGGCACGGGCGCTGCGGCAGCGGTTTGAGACCGCAGGGGTCTATGTCGTCAACCTCGTCTCCAGTCCCGGTACGGGGAAGACCGCGCTCCTTGAACGCACGATGCGCGAGCTGGTCGCTGGCGGATCGCGCGTGGCGGCCCTGGTCGGTGATCTCGAGACAGACAACGACGCCCGCCGTCTGGCCCGCAGCGGTGCGGATGTACAGCAGATCAACACACATGGACGATGCCATCTCGAAGCCGAGATGATCGGCGATTTCCTCGACGCCTGGGATCTCTCGCAGTTGGACTATCTGTTCATTGAAAATGTCGGGAATCTGGTCTGCCCGTCGAGCTACGACCTGGGAGAAGCCACCCGCGTGGTCCTGCTCTCGGTGACCGAGGGGGAAGATAAGCCACTCAAGTACCCGACGATCTTCAACTCGGCAGACGTGGCGATCATCACCAAGATGGATCTGGCCGAGGCCTGCGACTTCGACGCAGCGGCGGCGCGGGCCTCGATCGAGGCGGTGCGACCGGGAATGCAGATCGTCCCGCTGTCGTCCAAATCCGGTGTCGGCATGGGGGCATGGCTCGAGCTGCTCGACGCGGGTCGCCGTGACATGATGGCGGCGCACGCCCATACATGACGGAGGCATCGGTAGCGGTGGACCACGCACCGCTGCCGTCCGCGGACCCCGCAGGGCCAGCGATAGCCGTGGCCGCCATTGAGGCCCTGTACGACTGCGCGCGCGCGTCGGCCTTCGAGCCCGATGCATTGGCGCTGACACGGGCGCTCGCGGCCGCACTGGCGCGCACCTTTCGCGCAGACGACGTCGTCGTGGCCGCCGTGGTGGACAGCACCCTCGCCAGCAAGGCGCGTATTCGACGCCACACCCTCATTGCCGGCCCTTCCCTGACACAAGAGGAGCGGACATTTGTCGACTGGCTCCTGCAGCAACGCCAACCCTTCGCGGCGTGTGCACAGGCCGCACGTGCTGTCGGCGCCCCGAAGTCACCCTGGCCCGACGTCATTGCGGTTCCGGCGCTGCACCACCAAGGGCACCCTGTCGCGCTGCTGCTGGTGGCAGCGCGTCGCGCGCACGACCGGCTTGGGACGCCCGACCTGCGCGTACTCGAAACCATTGCGCAGCAGGCTGCCGTCGCGTTCAACCGGGCGCAACTGCTCGCCCAGCTCGATAGCTGGTCGCGCGGACTCGAAGCGCTGTTCAAGTTCAGCGCGGCGGTCAGCAGCGAACGCGACCCGGTCAGCCTGGTACGCGACATGGCGGAGCACGCGGCGCGTCTGCTCAAGGCGGATGGGGGGCAGGGAGGTCTCGTGGTACCGGGGGACACGCCCGAAGATCGCGTCATGCAGTCGTCGGCGTACTGGCAAGACGGCATGTGGCTCGAACGCACCCGTCGCTGGCCGCGGAATGTCGGTATTCCCGGAGTAGTGCTCGAAACCGAGTTCCCGTATCTGTGTGCGGACTACGCGCAGGATCCCGCGCACGAGCCCCCCGATGACATGGGGGACATCCAGTACGCCGTCGCCGTGCCGATCAAGAGCGGCAGTGACGATATGCTGGGGTTCTTCGAGTTGCACCGTCGGGACGGCAACGGGGCATTCAGCTGGCAGGATGCGGCGTTTCTGGAGTCGGTGGCCAACATGGCGGCGGTGGCAATCGAGAACGCCCGCCTCGGTACCGCACTGGCACTCAAGAATCAGGAAATGCGCGCCCTCTCGGCCCGCCACGTAACGCGACTTGAGGAGGAGCGCCAGCATATCGCACGCGAACTCCACGACGAGGCGGGACAGGCGTTGGTTGGCGTCAAGCTTTCGCTCCAGGCGATGGGTCGCCTGGTGCCGACCGAAGTCCCAGCACTGCGCGGGCAACTCGCGCACCTGCGGGCACAAGTGAATGATGCCGCCACCCGCCTCAAGGTGTTGGCGCGGCGCCTCCGCCCGCCCACGCTCGACCGGCTCGGTCTTGACATGGCGCTGCAGCAGCTGGCCCAGGAAAGTGGCGAGCACTACGGGTTCGAGGTCCGCCTACTTCAGAAGCTCGACGAACGCCTGCCGGCCGAGCTGGAGACCGCCCTCTTCCGCGTGACGCAGGAGGCGTTGACGAATGCGGCGGCGCATGCAGCGGCGCAGGTCGTCGAGATCCGCGTGGAGATTTTCGACCGAGCCACCGTCGACCTCTGCATCTCGGACAACGGAGTAGGCTTCGATCCGAGCAAGCGATCGTCCGGACTTGGCTTGCTGGGCATGCGCGAGCGCGTCAACATGCTGGGAGGACAGTTCGCGGTCACCTCGGCCCCCGGTGAGGGGACCACCATTCGCGTCACGGCGCCAATTCTATGATGGTCGCGCGGCATACCGTCCTGCTGGTGGATGATCACGCCCTGGTGCGCCGGGGACTCGCGCTCCTGTTGGCCAGCGACGGACGGTACGAGGTGGTGGCCGAAGCGAGCAACGGCGCCATGGCACTCGAACTGATTGCCCGGCACCGGCCAACGTTGGTGCTCCTCGATCTGTCGATGCCCAAGCTGGATGGGCTGGGAGCGTTGCGGCAGCTGCGCAAGATGCCGCGACGGCCGCGCATTCTGGTGCTGTCGATGTACGACGACGATCAGTTCGTTGCCCAGGCGATGAGCGACGGCGCCGATGGCTACCTGCTGAAGGATGCGATGGACGACGAGCTGTTCGAGGCGATGAACGCGGTGCTGGCGGGGCAGCGTTATCTGGCGTCCGGAATCAACCGGGGACGTCTGGAGCACGTCTCGGTGCAATCGAGCGACCTCACCGCGCGCGAGCGTGAAGTGCTGCAACTGATTGCGGATGGACAGACGACGTCGCAGGCAGCGGAGCAGCTGGCCATCTCCCCTCACACGGCCACGCGGCACCGCGCGAACCTGATGCGGAAACTGGGGGTGCACAATCAGGCCGAGCTGGTGCGGACGGCGGTGCAACGCGGGCTGATCGTCCTCGGACGTACCAGTAGTGGACGGGAGTAACCTCCAGCGGCGCGGGAGCCGGAGCGGACGGCGGTGACAGCCCGCCGAAGTTCGCCCGACTAGCCAGAACATGCTATTGCTGGCTGTTGCGCACGGGCCGATTGTGCTGCAACCGACGGATGGTTCAACCTCGAAGGTTCTGGAGAGGACGCAATGGCGACCGTGTTGTGGCTGCAGGGCGGAGCGTGTTCCGGTAACACGATGTCATTTCTGAACGCTGAGGAACCGACTGCGGTCGACCTCGTCACAGATTTTGGAGTCGACCTGTTGTGGCACCCCTCGATCGGCATGGAGATGGGCGAGAACGCCCAGCGCCTCTTCCATGACCTGGCCTCGGGCAAGAAGCAGCTCGACATCTTCGTCTTCGAAGGAACCGTCATCCTCGGCCCCAACGGCACGGGGCGATTCAACATGTTCGCCGACCGCCCCATGAAGGACTGGGTGGCCGAGCTGTCGGCGCAGGCTGGCGCCGTCGTGGCGATTGGCGACTGCGCCTGCTGGGGCGGTATCCCGGCCACGGAGCCGAACCCGGTAGACAACGTCGGCCTGCAATACCTGAAGCGGAAGCAGGGCGGATTCCTCGGCGCCGACTTCGTATCGAAGTGGGGATTGCCGGTCATCAACATTCCGGGCTGCCCGGCGCACCCGGACTGGATCACGCAGATCCTCGTGGCGATCGCGGCCGGCCGCGCCGGCGACATCGCCCTCGACGAGCTGCAGCGCCCACAGACGTTTTTCAAGACCTTCACGCAGACCGGCTGTACGCGCGTGCAGTACTTCGAGTACAAGCAGAGCACCGTGGAGTTCGGCCAGGGTACCCGCCAGGGCTGTCTCTTTTACGAGATGGGCTGCCGCGGCCCGATGACGCGCTCTCCATGCAACCGCATCCTCTGGAACCGGCAGAGCTCCAAGACGCGCGCCGGCATGCCCTGCACCGGCTGCACCGAGCCCGAGTTCCCCTTCCACGAGCTCAAGCCCGGCACTGTGTTCAAGACGCAGAAGATCAGTGGCACGATCCCGAAGGAAGTACCGACCGGCTCGGACCACGTGTCCTACATGGCACATGCCGCTGCCGCGCGCGTCGCAGCGCCGAAGTGGTCGAAAGAAGACATGTTCGTGGTCTGACCCCTCTATTCCCACCGGAGTTCAATCACAGTGGCAACGTCAACACTGCCCATGCCGGACAAGATGCGCATCAGCCCGCTCGGACGCGTTGAGGGTGACCTCGACCTGCGCGTCACGCTGCGAGATGGCGTGGTCACGGATGCGTGGACGGAAGCATCGATGTTTCGCGGGTTCGAAATCATCCTTCGCGGCAAGGACCCGCAGGCCGGCCTGATCGTGACACCGCGCATTTGCGGCATCTGCGGCGGGTCGCACCTGTACAAAGCGTGTTATGCCCTCGACACAGCGTGGCGCACGCACGTGCCGCGCAACGCAACGCTCATCCGCAACATCGCGCAGGCCTGCGAGACACTGCTCAGTATCCCGCGCTGGTTTTACGCCCTGTTCGCGATCGACCTGACCAACAAGAATTACGCCCACCTGCCGGAATACGACGAAGTGGTGCGCCGCTTCGCCCCGTTTGTCGGCACCAGCTATGAGCCCGGCGTAACGCTCTCAGGCAAACCAGTCGAGATCTACGCCCTGTTCGGTGGACAGTGGCCACACTCGAGCTTCATGATCCCCGGTGGCGTAATGTGCGCCCCGACGCTCTCTGATGTCACCCGCGCGATCGCGATCCTCGACTACTGGAAGCGCGAATGGTTGGAGAAGCAGTGGCTTGGTTGCTCGGTCGAGCGCTGGATGGAGATCAAGAGCTGGAACGACCTGTTGGTGTGGGCCGACGAGAACGACAGCCAGCGCAATTCCGACTGCGGCCTGTTCCTGCGCTTCGCCTTGCGGGCGGGGCTCGACAAGTTTGGCCAAGGATGCGGTTCGTTCATCTCCACCGGGACCTATTTCAAGCCGGAGCTGTACGAAAACCCGACCGTCGATGGGCGTAACGCCGCGCTGATCAGCCGCTCGGGCATCTACGATGGCAGCAAGAAAGCGTTCCATGACTTCGACCACCTGAACGTGCGCGAAGACATCACGAACGCGTTCTATCGTGGCCAGAGCTTGCTGCACCCGTGGCAAGGTGAGACCGATCCGATCGATCCGCTCGATGGCCACAAGCAGGGCAAGTACTCCTGGGCCAAATCGCCACGCTACAACGTGCCGAATGCGGGAACCATGCCACTCGAGGCCGGCCCGCTCTCGCGCCAGATCATCGCCGGCCGCGCCGCCGACGCCAGCCATCAGGACTACGATCCGTTCATCCTCGACGCGGTCAACACCATCGGTCCGAACGTGCTGACCCGTGTCATGGCCCGCATGCACGAAGCACCGAAGTACACCGTCTGGGTGCGTCAGTGGCTCGATCAGCTCGACCTGCACGACAAGTTCTACACCAAGCCCATTGAACACACCGAAGGGCGCGGTTTCGGTGCCACGGAGGCGGCCCGCGGCTCGCTGGCAGACTGGATCGTCATCAGCAATGGTCGCATCGAGAACTATCAGGTGATCACGCCGACCGCGTGGAACATCGGCCCGCGCGATGGCACCGGCATCAACGGACCGATGGAGCAAGCGTTCATCGGTACGGAAATCAAGGATCCCTCCGATCCTGTCGAGATGGGCATCGTGGCCCGCTCGTTCGATTCGTGCCTGGTGTGCACGGTGCACGCCTACGACGAAAAGACCGGCAAGGAACTGTCGAGTTTCCGCATCGGCGAGATGGGATGACAGCGGAGGTGCGTGAGCCATCCGTTTGGGCGGTGAATCACGACGCGTCGGGCCCGGTGAAGGATGCCGGGCCCGTTCGCACGTTGATCATCGGATGTGGAAACATCCTGCGCGGCGACGATGCCGTTGGGCCGGTGTTCATTCGACACCTGTGGGAACGCGGCGTGCCCGCTGGCGTGCGCTGCGCCGATGGCGGCACGGGCGGCATGGATGTGGCCTTTCAGATGCGCGGCGTGCCGCACGTCATTCTGGTGGACGCGTGCAGTAGCGGCTCGGAACCGGGCGCCCTGTTCAAGCTGCCCGGCACCGAGGTCGAGCATCTCCCACCGCTGGCCGGCATCAACCTGCATGCCTTTCGCTGGGACCACGCGCTGGCCTTTGCCCGCTGGCTGCTCAAGGATGAGTATCCGGAGACGATCACGGTGTACTTGATCGAGGGGCAGCACTTCACGGTGGGTGAGGCGCTGTCGCCGGCCGTCGCGGCGTCCATGCACCGGCTGGCGGACCTGCTGCTGGCCGAGTTGCACGATGCAGCGGCGTGACGTCGAATTCACGGACCACGGCTATCTCGTGCTGCGCGCCGAGGTGGCGCAAGAGTTCTTCCCGTTCGACGTGCTGGTCGCGCTGCGACGCGGACCGGAACTGTGGCTCCTGCCCACCCGCGGAGCCGCGGCCGGTGGGCTGATCCTCAAGCAGCGCAACCTGCGTGGCGACCGGAGCGTGCTCGTTCGCGAGACCCTCGACGACGTGGTCCCACAAGGCACCCGGCCGGCCTTCTGGGACGACGCCAACGGGGCATTGCGCGTGGCGCTGGTAACGTCCGATGCCTGAGCCGCTCCGCTCGTCCGATGCCATCGACTGTCGGGCGATTATCACCGAGGAACAAGGACGTTTTGTACTGTCCCTCGAGATCTTGATGGTGCCAGACCGGCCGGACTACATCGTTCGTCACCGGATTGCCGACTACCCCACGCGTCAGCGCGCCGAGGTAGCCGCGAAGTGGACGGTAAATGCCGCCAACCGAAACCTCCCGCACCCTCCTCTGGGGTTCTGATGTCTGTGTCTCTCTCGCATCCGCAGCCGCTCGGCATCTTCCCGTACCCGGCGGGGCTGCTGCTGCTTCCCGACTGCACCGAGCCCGCAGCTGACGCGGCGCGCACCGCCCTCATGCGCGGCGCCGTACCGGAGGTGATGCCGACCGCCTGGCAGTTCGTCCTCGACGCGCTGGAAGGGCGTACCGATGCCGCGCTGGCGGCGCTGCGCAACGACTCGTCGGCACTGGCCGGATACAACTGCTTCGTGTTGGATGGCGATGAGGCGGGCCGTCAGCGCGCGCTCAACGATGGCGATGCCGTGCTGCAGACGATGACGATGATGGCGATGTTCGTGCAGGGCGCGAGTGATGTGCTGCCTGATGCGACCGGCAGCGAAGGGGAACTGCGCGGCAACATGCTGATGGCACGTGCGGCCGCCAGCCTCGACGCTGGCAACGAGGCCGACGCGGCCGCGCTGCTCACGGAGGGCATTGCCGCCTGTCAGGGCTCCTCCCCCATCCTCGCCGCACAGCTCACGTCCCAGCTCGCGCAGCTCCAGCCGAACCTTGCCGATGCCACCGTGCAGCGTACCGTCGCCCTCTGGCGCAGCGCCATCGCGCTCGCCGGTGATACGCCGTTGCCGCACCTGCGCGGCGACCTCCGTATCGGGCTCGCCATTACGTTGCACGAAGCCTCGGGCGACCGCCGTGACATGCTCGTAGAGGCGGTCAAGACGTACCAGGATGCCCTGCACCATGGCATCACGCTGGAAGACACGCCGGAGACGTACGCGCTGGCCCAGAACAACATCGGGCTCGCCTATCTCAGCATGCCGATGACCGACGCCGGTGACAAACTGCGACACGCAGTGGCGGTGCAGAGCTTCCGCGAGGCGCTCAAGGTGTACACGCCAGAGACACATCTCGAAGCGTGGGCCAGCACGATGCTCAACATGGCCAACGCGCTGCAGTACCTGCCCTCGGCACGCCCGGAAGAACACCTTATCCAGGCCGTCGAGACGTACGAACAGCTGCTCGAGGTGCGCAACAAGGCCATGGACCCGCTCGGCTACGCCCGCCTCCTCGCCAACCAGGCCAACGCCCTCGCGCACCTCGGGATGTTTCAGCCCGCCACCGAAAAATTCACCGAAGCGCACAAGCTGCTCCATTGGCATGGCGAGGCCGAGCTGGCCGCGTCCATTCTCGAGCAGCTCGAACGCATCAATGCCCAACTTTCTACCGTGGCGACCGGCAGCGACGCGACCACCGGAGGCGGCGCCTGATGGATATCCACGCACGGCAGCAGTTCGATTTCTTCTTCAATGCCGCCATCGAACGTTTTGTCGACCGCATCGAGCAGCGCTGCGGGGGCCCCGTGCCGGCGCTCGAGAAGCTGCGCACCAACCCGAACGGCGAGGGCGTCTGGCTGGAGGAGTTCACGGCCGCCCTGTTCCGTGACTTTCTGCTCGACAACGACGCCGGATCGGCGTTTATTCTGCAGGCGCTGGCACGGCGGCCCAACACCGCCACGCTTGTACCGGACATGACCGTTGAGCAGGCCATGAGCGCCATGGCCCGGAGTGCGTTCGCGGCGGTCCTGCGCATCAAGACCGACGAGCAGTTGGAGCAGCGCCTCGCGTTTCAGGTGGTGGACGAATGAGTCAGGCCACTACGACCGCACCGGCGAGTGCCCCCGTGGCGGCAGACTCCGAGCTCGCGCTGCGCGCCAAAGCGGTGGAAACGGCGCTCACCGATGTGAAGGGGATGCCCATTGACCACCGGACGCGCGCGGTCGCACTCAAAGATGCCGTCGAGGCCTTTCACAAGGCCGGACTGACGCAGATCGTGCGCACCCTGAAAGCCGATCCGCGCGGAATGGAACTGCTGCTCGAACTGGTGGACGACCCGAACGTCTACGCCCTCTTTGCCATGCACGGCATCGTGAAGGCCGACTTGCGCACCCGTGTCGCCAACGTCGTGGAGACGGTCCGGCCGTACACGCAGTCGCACGGCGGTGACGTGGAGCTGGTCGACGTGAAGGACGGCACCGTATACGTGAAGATGGCCGGTGCCTGCAACGGCTGCAGCATGAGCGCGGTGACGCTGCGCAATGGCGTCGAAGAGGCCCTCCGGGAGCAGTGCCCGGAAATCACCGCCATCGAAGTCGTCCCCAACGAGCCAACGGCCGCCGTGATCCCACTGGTGGCACTCCAGCGCGGCGGCGTCAACGCCGGCTGGCTGTCCGGACCAGCGGTGACCGACCTGACGGAAGGGAAGCCGTTCCGTATGGAGCTCAAGAACGGCAAGAGTCTGGTGTTGCTTCGTTTCGAGAACCAAATCTCCGCCTTCCACAACGAGTGCGCCCATCAGGGGCTCCCCATCGACGGGGGGATGGTGGACATGGAATCGCGGACCATCACCTGTCCTTGGCACGGCTTTCGCTTCGATTGCCTCTCCGGCGAATGCCTGACGGCACCGCAGGCACAGCTGGAGCAGGTGCCCGTCCGCGTGGACGATGGCCGTGTCCTGGTGCGCCCGGAATGAAGCCGCTGGTGCGCCTCGGCGCCGCATCGCCATTCGGTCTGGCCCTGCCCTCGGCGCAACCGACCGCGTCGCAAATGTACGGCCCGCGCGGCGTCTGGTTCAACGACGATGTGCTCATCGTGGCCGATTCCGGGAATCATCGCGTGATGATCTGGCACGGCATTCCCGGGCACGATGGTGCGGACGCCGACGTGGTGCTCGGTCAGCCCGACTTCACCTCCGAGGGACCGCGCGACGCGATCGACGGCGTGCACCTGCCGACCGGAGTCCTGGTGGTGGGCGGCAACCTCTGTGTCGCCGATGCCTGGCATCACCGCGTGCTGGTGTGGGACGGTATCCCGACCGTCTCCGGCACGGCGCCCGCCTATGCCATTGGCCAGCACCAGCTCACCGATGCGCTGCCGAACCGCGGTGGCAGCGTCACCGCAACAAGTCTCTATTGGCCGTACGGCATTGGGTGGCACGCTGGCATCTTCTGGATCGCGGACACCGGCAACCGTCGGGTGCTGGGCTGGCATGGGCTACCAAGTGCAGACCAGCCGGCGGACCTGGTGCTCGGCCAGCCAAACTTCACCTCGAGCGATGAGAATCGTGGCGCCGACGTAAGCGCCAGCTCCTTTCGCTGGCCGCACGCCATTACCGGCATCGGTGACACGCTGTACGTGGCGGATGCGGGAAACCACCGGGTGCTGGGGTGGAATCCGGTACCAGTGGTAGATGGGCCAGCCACCGTAGTCATTGGCCAGTCCAACTTCACCTCCAACGCGGAACTCCCGCATCGCAAGCAGGGAGCGCACCGCATGCGCTTCCCGTACGGACTCGCCAGCGATGGCGACCTGCTCGCGGTGGGGGACACGGCCAACAATCGCGTCCTCTTTTGGCCCACGCCTCCTACGCAGGGCACCGGATCGCTTGCGCAGAGCGTGATCGGGCAGGAAAACTTCGACGCAGCCGGCGAGAACCGGTGGAAGGCGGTTGCGGACGACACCCTCTGTTGGCCGTATGGACTCTGGATGCACGACGGCCGCATGGCCATCGCCGATTCTGGCAATAACCGCGTGATGCTCTGGGCAACCGCCGACATCACCGCAGACCTTCTATCGTCACGGAGCTGACCATGTGCCTCGCCGTTCCCGGAAAGATCGTGGATGTCTTCGAAGCCAATGGGACCCGCATGGCGAAGCTCGACTTCGGCGGGATCCAGAAGCAGGTCTGCCTGGCGTACCTGCCCGATGCCATCGTCGGGGACTACGCCATCGTACACGTGGGCTTCGCCATCAGCCGTATCGACGAAGCCTCGGCCCAGGAAACGCTTCGCCATTTCCGCGAACTTGGCATCCTCGAGGAGGAGCTGGGCGAAGCAACGCCGGAGGAGTACGCGGCCCCGCATGGCGAGATCTGCGACCCGGTGCTGCCGTGAAGTACCTTGCCGAGTTCCGCGACGGCGACATTGCACAGAAGCTGGCCCGGGAAATCCGGGCCATTACGACCAGGCCCTGGGCGATCATGGAAGTGTGCGGAGGTCAGACGCACAGCATCCTGCGCAACGGCATCGATCAGCTCCTCCCGCCGGAGATCGAACTCATTCACGGCCCGGGATGTCCGGTGTGCGTGACCCCGCTCGACATGATCGACAAGGCGCTGGCCATCGCGGCGCTGCCAG
>CANGXD010000059.1 GCA_947457545.1 Gemmatimonadaceae bacterium | reverse complement strand
TGGGGGGTGGGCATCGCCTCTCTCGACGAAGCCGAACAGCTGCGTGATTCCGGGTGCACCGGACGCG
Organism: Gemmatimonadaceae bacterium; assembly: GCA_947457545.1. Taxonomy (GTDB): domain Bacteria; phylum Gemmatimonadota; class Gemmatimonadetes; order Gemmatimonadales; family Gemmatimonadaceae; genus Gemmatimonas. The sequence goes on along the minus strand of CANGXD010000059.1, from coordinate 20,538 downwards.
TGCTCTGCCTGCAGCCGCTGCTCGCCAACGAACTGCCGCGCGCCCTGGCGCTCGCGGTTCGTCCGGCGCTCCATCGCGCCGACGAGATCCTCGTGTGGGGCGCTCTCGGCGAGCGGGAAACGCCGGCGCCGTACCACCTCTCCATCGACACCGGGATGGCCCGCGCCGGCGTGCGCTGGGATAGCGTGGGCCCGTTGCGCGAGGCCCTCACGGCACACCCCCCCGAGGGGGTGTTTACGCACTTCCACTCGGCCGACGAGTCGCTCGCCTCGCGCAACGTGCAGGACCGACGCTTCGCCCAGGCCCTCGCCGTACTGGCCGATGTGCTGCCGCCAGAATGCCTGCGACACAGCGACAACAGCGGCGGCATCGTGAGCCGCGGCACCGCCGGATCGCCCGGGGCCCTCGCGCGCCCCGGGATCGCCCTGTATGCCGGCCTCTTTGCCGACGAGCTCGGGCTCGAGCCGGTGGCGCATCTGCGGGCGCGGATCATCGATCTCCGTGACGTCCACGCCGGGGAGACGGTATCTTACGGGGCTACCTGGGAAGCGCCGGGCCCACGGCGGATTGCCACGATCGCCGCCGGCTACGCCGATGGCTACCGACGGCATCTTTCCAACGCCGGCGTGGTACTCATCAACGGGACCCGTTGTCCGGTCGTGGGACGCGTGACCATGGACATGGTCATGGTCGACGTGTCGGCGGTCCCCTGTGCCTTGGGGGACGTCGCCACATTGCTGGGGCGGGATGGCCGCGACACCCTCACGGTGGAGATGGTGGCCGGGCTCGCCGGCGTGTCTCCGTACGAACTGCTCGTGGGCCTCACCCTGCGGGTACCGGCTGTCTACCATGCTTCCCTCGGTTCCACCAATCCATCCTCGCCCTGAATTGACGAGTCGCATGCCTGCCAGTGCTCCTACCCCTCTCCCACACGCCGACCCCGCGCTCCGTCGCGCGCTCATCGTCGTGCTCGATGGGGTCGGGTGCGGCGCGGCGCCGGATACCGATGCCTATGGGGACACCGGGAGCGACACGATCGGCAACATCGCGCGCGCGGTGGGTGGGCTCACCCTCCCCAACCTCCAGCAGCTCGGGCTCGGGAACGCCACCGCCGTGCTCGGCGTGCCCCCGGTCGACCACCCTCGTGGTGGCTACGGGGTGATGCTGCCGCGCTCCTCCGGCAAGGACTCGACCACCGGGCATTGGGAGATCGCCGGACTGCACCTCGAGAAGCCGTTCCCCACCTATCCGCACGGGTTCCCGCCGGAGGTCATCGACGCCTTTGTGGCGGCGACCGGACGGCCGGTCATTGCCAACTGCGTGGCGAGCGGGACCGAGGTCATTTCGCGGTTCGCCGAGGAGCAGCAGCGGACGGGGGCCTGGATCGTGTATACGAGCGCCGACTCGGTCTTTCAGGTCGCGGCGCACGAAGAGTGGATTCCCCTCGAGGAGCTCTACCGCGCCTGTGAAACGGCGCGTCGCATGCTGGTGGCGCCGCACGATGCGTCGCGGGTCATCGCGCGCCCGTTCGTGGGAACGCCGGGCCAATGGAAGCGCACCGCCAACCGGCGCGATTACTCCATCCAGCCCCCGGGCATCACCCTCCTGGACGTGCTCGAATCGGCCGGCGTGCCGCGCGACGGGGTGGGCAAGGTCGACGACCTTTTCGCGGGGCGGGGCATCCGCTCGCGGCACACCACGGACAACGTCGAGGGGCTGGAAGCCATTCTGCAGTGGCTGAATACCGCTCCGCGTGGGTTCTGCTTTGCGAACTTGGTAGATTTCGACCAGCAATTCGGACATCGCAACGATGTGCCGGGTTTTCAGGGGGCGCTCGAGGCGTTCGATCGGGCGCTCCCTTCACTGCTTGCCGCCCTGCGAGAGGACGACCTGCTGTTCATTACCGCCGATCACGGCAACGATCCGACCACGCCGTCCACGGACCACGCGCGCGAGCGCGTTCCCGTGCTCGTCGCGGGCGCGCGGGTGCGCGCGGGATCGCTCGGAACGCGGGACACCTTCTCGGACCTGGGGGCGACGGTTGCCGACTGGTTTGGACAGGCGTGGCGCGGGCAGGGTACGTCGTTTCTCCCCACACTCCTGCACGCGTGACGTCGCTGCCCCCCGATCTTCCGCCACACATTCAGCGTCTGCGTGAACTCGCGGATACCGCCCGGGCCAACGCCTATGCGCCGTATTCGCATTTTCCGGTGGGCGCTGCGCTCGAGAGCGCGGACGGTCGCGTCTTTGCCGGCTGCAATGTCGAGAACGCCTCGTATCCCGCGGGTACCTGTGCCGAGCGCGTCGCGTTGGGAATGGCCGTCGCCGCTGGCGCGCGCGTCTTCACGCGCGTCGTGATTACCTCGCAACATCATGCGCCCACACCACCGTGTGGGATTTGCCGTCAGGCGCTGGTGGAATTCGCCCCAGCGCTGGAAATCCATGCCGTCGCACCCGATGGGCGCGCGGTTCGCTGGTCGCTGGCAGAGTTGCTGCCCGCACCCTTTACGCCTGGTTCGCTCGAGAATGTCTGAGCGCGTTCGTTGGACCTGGTCGCGCGTGCGCGGCCCGTTGCTGGCGTTGTCCCTGTTCACGGCATCGGCCGTGGCAGCCGCCTGTACCGAAAATCTTGACGGCGGCGCTGCCTGCCCGTCGCTGTGCCCCGAGGAGTCGGAGCAGTTCCGCGACACCGTCGTCGAAGCCGTTGCCCTCGATACGTCCCTGGGCGGCTTCCCGGCGCTTGGCCTCGCGTCCAACCTCGTCCTCGCCAACCGGCCGGATACGCTGGTGACGCGCGCCGTCATGCGCTTCGACCAACTCATCACGGCGTTTTCTCCGAACGGCGGCAGTGCCATCGACTCCATCACCACCGTCGATTCCGTCTTTCTCAAGGTGCCGCTCGATACCACCGGGCGTCGCGGTGCCGCGCCGATTGCAGTGCAGGTGTACGATGTCGATACGACGGCGAACGACAGCACGACGTCGGTCGTGCGCGCGCTCTTCCGTGCCGACCGCCTCATCGGTCAGCTGACGGTCACGCCGAACACGACCGGCGACACGCTGCGCATTCCGCTCTCCCGCACAGTCATGCAGGCCAAGATTGCCGCGAAGGGGCGCCTGCGCGTCGGGCTGCGTCTGAGCGGCCCCGGCCAGCTGCGTCTGCGCGCATTCACGCTGGGTATCGGCAGCAGCACGCTGCAGTACGACGCCGCCTCGGACACGCTCTATCGCCCCATCGTCGTGACGGCCGGCACCACCATCAGCGGCGCGCCGTCCGATGTGAATCTGGCGTACAGCGTGTATGCCATTACCGATGTGGGGTCGCTGCCGCCCGGGCCCAACACGCTGGTCGTGGGCGGATATCCGGCCTATCGCACCTACCTGCGCTTCAACGTTCCGCTCCGCATCACCGACTCGAGCACCATCGTACGCGCCGATCTGCTCCTGACGCAGCGGCCCAGTCGCTTCACCAACGCGGCCGACACGGTGGCCGTCTTTCCGCTCGTGCCGACTACCACCGTCGATGTCACCGATCTTCGTCGCGTGCTCGACCTCGCCGCCGAAGGCACGCTGACCGGGCTCGACACGACGCGCTTCGTGCCGCGTGACAGCGGACAGAAGGCGATCAATGTGCTCGGGCTCGCGCGCACCTGGCGCGCGCTGCCGACGAACGTGCCGCGCGCGCTCGCGCTGCGCATCGGGTTGGAAGGATCCCAGCCCGCCGAACTGCGCTTCTTCAGCCGGACGGCGCCCGCGGCGTTGCGTCCCAAGCTGCGCATTACCTACCTGCCGAAGTCGGAGTTCGTTCTCCCATGATGCCCGCCACTTTGCACGTGCTGCTGCGCCGTCGCGCACTGGCGCCGTCATCGCGCATGCTGGCCGTGGCGCTCACCACGGTCGCGGCACTCCTGCCCAGCCAGCTGCACGCGCAGGGCACGATCAGCGGCTTGGGGTTCGGTAATCCCATCAACGGCATGAGCACGCGTTCGTCGGGCACGGCCGGAGCCTTCGTCGAATTCGATGCGCTCACGCCCATCAATCCGTCGGCAATCGGCGGGTTGTCGCGCACCGTGTTGAGCGCCCAGGTCGAGCCCGAGCATCGCACCCTCAGCCTCGGTGCGCTGCGCGAAAAGACCTCGTCGCAACGCATTCCCGTACTGATGGTCGCGTTCCCGGCACGTCGCGGCGTCGCCGTCGCGTTCAGCGCCCGCGGATTCCTCGACCGGTCGTACACGACCACCACGACCGGTTCGGCCGTCATCGACGGTCGCACGTTGCCCACCAGTGAAGTGCTCACCATGCGGGGCGCCATCGGTGACATCCGTGGCGCAGTCGGCTGGCAGATCAATCCCAAGTTCCGGGTGGGACTTGGCGGACACATCTTCACTGGTGACAACACCGCGGCGCGTGAACGGACGTTTGCCGATACGCTGCGCTTCGGCAGTACGCTCGACTCGTCGAAGGTGACCTACATCGGGACCGCCATTTCCATCGGCGGCGAGGCCCAGCTCTTTAAGGGCGTGTCGGCGACGCTGTCGTATCGCGTCGGCAATGGTCTCGACGCGCGCATTCGTGACACCACCCGCGCGTCGGGCTCCGTGCCCGCGCGACTTGGCGGCGCCCTTCGGTACGACGGCATCCCCGGCTCCGTGTTCACCGTGGGCTTCGAACAGGTGAAGTGGTCCGACATGCAGGGCATGTCGTCCAGCCGCACCATCGCGCACGACGCGCAGAACGTCTACGCCGGTGCTGAAGTGGCGGGCCCGCGACTTCGCGGATACCCCGTCATGGTGCGCGCCGGCTATGCACGGAACCAGCTCCCGTTCAGCATTTCCGCCGAGCAGGTAAAGGAAACGCGTTTCGGCGGCGGAGTCGGGATTCCCATCGGACGTGACGCCGCCAGCATCGACTTCTCCATTCAGCGCGCCAATCGCGTCCTGAATGGCTCGCTCGCCAAGGAATCGGCGTGGCTGTTCGGCGCCGGTATCCAGATCCGACCGTAACGATGACCGCCCCTACCTTGCATCCAGAAACCGACGTCGTGGACGCCGCGGCCCCCAAGCCGACGGTGTATATCGAGACGTACGGCTGCCAGATGAACGTCTCCGATTCGGAGCTCATGTACGGCAAGCTGGCCGCGCACGGCTACGCCGCCGTCGACGCGCCCGACGGCGCCGATGTGATCCTCGTGAACACGTGCGCCATTCGCGAAAACGCCGAAACACGCGTTATTGGACGCCTCGGCGAGTTGAAGCGATTCATGAAGCCGGGCAGCATCGTCGGGGTCACCGGCTGCATGGCGCAGCGCCTTGGTGCGCGCGTGCTCGATCAGGCCAAGCATGTGTCGTTGGTGGTCGGTCCCGACGGGTATCGCGCATTGCCCGAGCTGCTCGACGGCGCGCGTCGTGGCGAGAAGTTCACCGCCACGGACTTCGACCTCGAGGAACACTACGAAGATGTGGTGGCGCGTCGGTTCGAAGGCGTCAAAGCGTGGATTCCCGTGCAGCGTGGCTGCGATTATCGCTGCACGTACTGCATCGTGCCCACGACGCGTGGGCCGGAGCGCAGCCGTCAGCTCCCCGACGTGGTTCGCGAAGTCCAGCAGGTCGTAGAGCAGGGGCTCTCCGAAGTGGTGTTGCTGGGGCAGACGGTGAACTCGTACACCGACGGCACCCACGACTTCGCCGATCTCCTTCGCGCCGTCGGCGCGGTGCCGGGTATTCGTCGGGTACGCTACACGAGTCCGCATCCCAACGACTTCAGCGATCGCGTCATCGCCGCGATGGCAGAAACGCCCACGGTGTGCGAGCACATTCACCTGCCCATGCAGAGCGGCTCGACGAGCATGCTCAAGCGCATGCTGCGCCGCTATTCGCGTGAAGAGTATCTCGAGTGTGTGGCACGCATGCGTGCCGCCATTCCGGGACTCGCGCTGACCACCGACATCATCGTCGGGTTCCCCGGCGAGACCGAAGAAGAATTCGAAGACACGCTCTCGATGTGCCGCGAGGTGCGCTTCGACGATGCGTTCATGTTCAAGTTCTCTCCGCGCGAAGGCACGCCGGCCACCAAGATGCCGGCCGAGTGGACCATTCCCGACGCCGTCGTCTCGGAACGTTTCGAACGCCTCATGGCGACCGTGCGCGGCATCTCGCGTGAGATCAACCTGCAGCGCCTTGGTGATGTGACCGAAGTACTGGTGGAGAAGGTCGCGCGCGACGGTACCCTCTTGCAGGCCCGGTCGCGGGACTTCAAGACGGTGATGGTGCCGGCCGATGCGGCGCAGATCGGTGACTACCTCACCGTGCAGCTCACCGGAACCACCGGGGCCACGTTCACGGGCACGCCCGTGAACGACAAGAAGGAGCGCGCGCCGCTCCCGATGGCGGTCGTGTAACGCACGTCCCCACGCCATCGGCGTCGTCAGCATACGACGCGCGACAAAATGGTGATACATCAACGGCATGGCGCACACAGGTTGCGGCATGCCGTTGCTCATTCATGCGGCGGCCTGGTGGCTTGCCGGTTTGTATGTCGCCGCGTGGCCGTCCACACCCGCCCCGTGGCTGTTGCTGCTCGTCGCGGCCGTCGTGCTCGTCTCCGCACGCCGCCTCGAACCGGTATTCGCACTCGCCGGGCTGATCGTCGCGAGCAGTCACGCTACCGAAGTCGCCCGCTGTACGGCGCTGCTGCACGCCGCGTTGCAGCGCGGACAGCCGGTCTGGGTCACCCTCGACGAGGTCACCGCCCCTCGTGGCCGGCGGTCGGCATCCGGACGAGGCGTCGCCGGGGAACAGGCCTCACACGCACGTTGCGCGGTGCCGGTCTCGGTCCAGTGGCGCGCCAATACGGATGCAGTCACCGAGCCTAGGCTCCCTGCGGCGGGCGACCGCGTACAAATCAGTGCGGCGTCGCTGCGCACCGCGCGCGGCCTGCGTCTCACCGACGGCGCGACGCACGGGGGCGCCATCGCGCGCGATCCGTGGCGCGCGTGGCGTGCGCGCTTGGGGAGCACCATCGACGCGGTGTTCCGCACACGCGCTCCGCTGGTGCGCGCGCTGCTCATTGCCGACCAGCAGGGTATCGCGCCTGATGTCCGCGATCGCTACGCCGACGCCGGGCTCGTGCATCTGCTTTCCGTCAGCGGCATGCACGTCGCCATCATCGCCAGTGCGCTGCTTACCCTTGGAGGCGTTGTGCGCGCCCCACGCCGGTGGGTTGAACCGCTCGCCATGCTGCTCGTAGCCGCGTACGTACTGCTACTCGGCTGTCCGGCGCCGGCCGTGCGGAGCGCGGTCATGCTCATGGTCGTGTCGGTGAGTGCGCAATATCAGCGACCAGTACACGAATGGACGGCGCTGGCACTGGGGGCGGTCATTCCCACGGCCAACGCGGCGGTCGTGCATGACCTCGGATGGCAACTCAGTGTGAGTGGGATGGCAGCGTTGGTCGCCGCACGCGCGCTCAAGCGGCAGTGGCGGCTCGAGGCACGCCGCGAGCCAAGCGTGCTGTCGCCTCCGGATTCACGCGTCACGGCGCTCTGGCGTTGGCTCTTGCAGCGGCACGGCGTTGGCGGGTGGTTGGTGTCGGAATTGCTCACGGGCATCATCGCCACGGCCGTCACGGCGCCCGTCATCGCGTGGACGTTCGGCCGCATCAGCATCGTGGCGCCGCTCTCGAACATTGCGGCGGGGCCCGTGATAACGGTGTTGCAGCCGGCGCTCTTTCTGGCGTTGCTCTGGGCATTGGTGGTGCCCCCGGCGGCGGCCACCATGCTTCCCGATGCCACCCAGCCACTCATGCGACTGCTCGACATCGTGGCCGATGTGGCCGCTGCTGTTCCCGGCGCGGTGGTTCCTGTTGCGCCCATGTGGTACGTCGCCGTCGGCATGGGCGTAGCCGCAGCGCTCGTGGTCCGCGGAACGGCGAGTCGATACGGACGCAACTGGTATCTGTCGGCCGCTGCCGTTGGGACGCTCACGTTGTGGCTGCCGCTCGCACATGGCGGGAATGGTGAGCTCGAGCTGCACCTCCTCGACGTCGGGCAGGGGGATGCCATCGCGCTGCGAACTCCCAAGGGACGCTGGATTCTCGTTGATGCCGGACCGCGATGGACTGGCGGCGACGCGGGACGTCGTACCGTCATTCCGTACATCCGCCGACACGGTGGCGCGGTCGCGCTCTTTGTCTTGTCGCATCCACACGATGATCATGCCGGCGGCGCCGCGAGTGTGATTCGCGCGTTGCGCGTCCCGCGCTGGTGGGAACCGGCGTTCGTCACGGCAAGCCCGGGATACGCCGACGCTTTGCAGGCCGTGCGCGAAACGCGCAGTCAATGGGAGCGTGTCCGCCCCGGTACCGCGTTTCGACTCGACGGCGTGACGCTCACGGTCCTTGCCCCCGACTCCGCATGGACGGCGGCGCAGCACGACGCGAATGAAACGTCGGTGGTGCTGCGCGTGGAGTTCGGACGACATCGCATGCTCCTCACCGGGGACGCAGAACGAAACGAGGAACAGTGGTTGCTGGAGCACTATCCCGCCGAGGCGCTTCGTGCCGATGTGCTCAAGGTGGGGCACCATGGCAGTCGAACCAGTTCGAGCCCCGCCTTTCTCGCCGCCGTTGCCCCACGGGTTGCCTTGGCGTCCTTGGGAGCAGGGAATCGCTACGGGCATCCGGCACCGGAGACGTTGCTGGCCTTCCTCGGACGTGGGATCCCCATGCTCCGCACGGATCATGAGGGGGCCGTCGTGATCCGCAGCAATGGTGTCCGGCTGCAGGTGCTCACGGGACAAGATCACTGGACCCTTCCACCAGAACCGGGCGTTCGCTGAGTAGCGCACGGGCGGTGGACGGGTCGCTGCTTGTTACATGCGTTTCACTGTCGCTCGTCGCAAAAACAACGGCGTTGCTCTTGCACGAGCTTGCCCGGACATCACAGCTTTCCGCGCAGCGCATGCGGCTTCCGGCTTCTGCCGTGGCTGGCGTCTCGCGTTCACCCTTCGGGGAGTCCTACCGTGGTCAAGCATACCGCCACATCTGTCGTCACGATCGAGCGCTTCATTATCGAGCAGGAACGCGCCTTCCCCGAGGCCACCGGTGAACTCTCCGGCATCCTCTACGACATGGCGCTCGCCGGCAAGATGATCGCCAATAAGGTGCGCAGTGCCGGGCTCGCCGACATACTTGGCGCGACCCTGAACGAAAACGTGCAGGGCGAGGTCCAGCAGAAGCTCGATGTCATCGCCAACGAAATCATCGTCAAGGCGTTCGACCACGGTGGACGGCTCTGCGCGATGGCGTCGGAAGAAGAGCCCGACATTATCCAGATTCCCGAAGGGTTCCGGAGCGGCAAGTACGTGTTGCTCTTCGATCCGCTCGATGGTTCCTCGAACATCGACGTGAACGTCCCCGTCGGCACGATCTTCAGTGTCTTTCGCAAGATCACGCGCGGCACGCGTGGCGAGATGGAAGACCTGTTGCAGCCAGGACGTCGGCAGGTGGCCGCCGGCTACATCCTGTACGGCTCGAGCACCATGATGGTGTATACCACCGGGCAAGGCGCACACGGCTTCACGCTCGATCCGTCCATCGGCGAGTTCCTGCTCTCGCACCCGAACATCCGCATCCCCGAACGGGCGCGGTATCTCTCGGTGAACGATGCCTACGAGCAGGACTGGCCCGAGCCGACGCGGGCGCTCATGCGTCGCTACCGCGGACTCGATGGACAGAAGAAGGCGCTCAACGTGCGCTATGTCGGGTCACTCGTGGCCGACTTCCATCGCAACCTGCTCGGCGGCGGCGTGTTCTGTTACCCGGCCAACGAAAAGGCGGCGCGTGGCAAGCTGCGGTTGCTGTACGAAGCCAACCCGCTGGCGTTCATCGCCGAACAGGCGGGTGGCCGCGCAACCGACGGCTACGGGAGCATTCTCGATGTGGAGCCCACCGAGCTGCACCAGCGCACCCCGCTCTACATTGGTAGCAAGACCGAAGTCGAAATGGTCGGGGAGTTTCCGTTGCCGCGCTACGTAGCGCCTGGCATTCCCGAGCGTCGCGGCGGACCGCGCGGCGCGACGCCGCCGGTGTCGACGCCCTGATTGCACGGTATCGCGCAACGTGCCAAACGCCCGCCGCATCCACGATGGATGCGGCGGGCGTTTGGCATCGTGGCCGCGCCGCGCCGCCCTGCTAGATTCCGTGCATGAGCGAGCGACTCTCCCCCTCCGGCATTCCCATTCCGGCCGTGGTTCGGCCCGGCGACGTTTCCACCGAGTATGCCCGTGATCTGGGCGACCCCGGACAGTTTCCGTACACGCGAGGCGTGCAGCCCACGATGTACCGAGGCCGCCTGTGGACCATGCGGCAGTACGCCGGTTTCGGTACCGCCAAGGCGACCAATGAACGCTTCCGTTTGTTGCTCGACGCCGGACAGACGGGACTCTCGGTCGCCTTCGATCTGCCCACGCAGATGGGCATCGACTCGAGCTCGCCGCGCGCCATGGGGGAGGTCGGTCGGGTCGGTGTCGCGATTGACACCGTCGACGATATGCACGTTCTGCTCGACGGGATCCCGCTCGACCGTGTGTCCACGAGCATGACGATCAACGCGACGGCGTCGACGCTGCTCGCCATGTACATCGTGGTCGCCGAAGAGCGCGGCATTTCGCGCGACAAGCTGTCCGGTACCGTTCAGAACGACATTCTCAAGGAATACATCGCGCGCGGTACGTACATCTATCCGCCCGCGCCGTCGTTGGCGCTGACCGCGGAGATGTTCCGCTTCTGCGCGGCGGAAGTCCCGCAGTGGAATCCCATTTCCATTAGCGGCTACCATATTCGCGAAGCCGGCGCGACGGCCGTGCAGGAAGTCGCGTTCACCTTCGCCGATGCGTTGGCATACGTGCAGCAGGCCGTCGATGCCGGGCTTCCCGTCGACGCCTTCGCGCCGCGCCTCTCGTTCTTCTTTGCGGCGCACAACGATCTTTTCGAAGAAGTGGCCAAGTTCCGTGCGGCGCGCCGGCTGTGGGCGCGACTCATGCGCGAACGCTTTGGCGCGAACGACGCGAGCTGCAAGATGCGCTTCCACACGCAAACCGGTGGGGTGACCCTTACCGCGCAACAGCCACTCAGCAACGTGGTACGCGTGACGGTGCAGGCGCTCGCCGCCACCCTTGGCGGCACGCAGTCGCTGCACACCAACGGCTACGACGAAGCGCTCGCGCTGCCGACCGCCGAAGCGGCGACGTTGGCACTGCGCACGCAGCAGATCGTCGGCTACGAATCGGGGATTGCCAACACGGTCGATCCGCTCGCCGGGAGCTGGTACGTCGAGCAGCTCACCGACAACATCGAAGCACGGGCGCTCGAGCTGCTCGCCAAGGTCGATGAATTGGGGGGCGCCGCCGAAGCCATTCGCGCCGGCTTCTTCCAGGAGGAAATCGGGCGCAGCGCGTACGAGTACCAGCTTCGCGTCGAAGCGGGTGAGACCGTCGTGGTGGGCGTGAATAAGTTCGGCGACGGGCAGCTGCCGCCGATCATTCCGGCGCCGGACTTCAAGGAGCTCGAGCGAAGTCAGGTGGCTCGCCTCGCGAGTGTGCGGGCGGAACGAGATCAGGCCGCCGTGACCGCCGCGCTTGCCCGCGTTGCCGAAGCGGCGCCGGACTACCTGCCCACGCACACGGCAGCGCGACGGGAACTCATGCCGCGCATCATCGACGCGGTGCGCGTGCGCGCCTCCGTCGGTGAAATCGCCGACACGCTCGAAGCCGCATGGGGCCGGTACCAGCCCACGATGTGATGCCTGCTGACGGCGTGACGGGCTTGCACTACTGTTCAGCGTATGCCTTCTGATCACGACGAGTCCGCTTCCTCGACGCCGCCGGCGCCAACCGCGACTCCCGCGCCGGCGTCGGTAAGCGCCGAACCGCGCCCGCTCGCGGTCGTGCGTGCCATGATCGATGCCCTCGACCGGGATCTGCTGCAGATTCTGGCGCGTCGCATGGCGCTGGTGGCCGAGGTCGCGGCGTACAAGCGGCAGCACGGCATCAAGATCCGCGATGCCCATCGCGAACAGGATGTCCTCCGCGACCGCCACGAGCGGGCAGTCGAACTGGGGCTCCCCCCGGGTGAGATCGAATCGATCTTTCGCGTGCTGCTGCGCTCGAGCCGCGATCATCAGGCCGCGCTGCGGGCCGAAGTCCCACTCACCGAAACGGCGTACACGGTGGCGATCATCGGGGGACACGGCAAGATCGGACGGCTCCTCGCTCGACTCTTCGGTGACCTCGGCCACCGGCTGCTCATCGTCGACACCGATACCGCGCTCTCCGCCGCCGAGGCCGCCGCCGCGGCGGATGTTACCGTGATCAGTGTGCCCATTGATCGCACCGAGGCGGTCATCCGTGCGGTCGGGCCGCATGTGCGCCCCGACGCGCTCCTCATGGACGTGACCAGCATCAAGGCGGCGCCCATGGAGACCATGCTGGCCAGTACAACGGCCAGTGTCGTGGGTACCCACCCCATGTTCGGCCCCACTGTGCACACGTTGCAGGGGCAGCGGGTGGTGCTCTGCCGCGGACGTGGTGATCAGTGGGCCGACTGGGTCGCCCACAGCTTCACGGCGCGCGGCCTCGTCATCACCGAAACCACGGCCGCGCAGCATGACCGCGCCATGTCGGTCGTGCAGGTGCTCACGCACTTTCAGACGCAGGTGCAGGGGCTCACGCTGGCCCGGCTCGGTGTACCGCTCGCCGAAACGTTGCCGTTCACCTCTCCGGCGTATCTGCTTGAGTTGTATGTGGCGGCGCGCCACTTTGCGCAGGATCCGGGATTGTACGGCCCCATCGAAATGCTCAACCCGCGCACCAGCGAAGTCACCGCCGCATATGGGGTCGCGGTGCAGGAGCTGGCAGAGGTCATCGCGGGTGCCGATCAGGAAGCATTCACTCGGCTCTTCCACGAAGTTCGCACGTTCTTTGGCGACTTCACCGCCGAGGCGCTCGTGCAGTCGAGCTTCCTCATTGACCGGATCGTCGAACGGAGTTGACGCGTCATCGGGATCCTATTGACGCGCTGGTACATTCATTCCACATGACCCCGCCGCGCCGCGTCTCGCTCAACCCGCTCACCTGGTTTCGTCGCATCGAAGACGGCATCTTCGGGCTGGCCGCCGAAGCGGAGTATCGCCTCAAGCTGGCGCCCCGCGGCGTGAAGATCGTGCCCAGCGATTTTGACCGGCGCATGATCCGCCTGTTTCTGGTCGTCATGCCGCTCCTCGTCGGTTCGCTGTTCATCGACGATCGGCAGTTCCGAACGCGGTTGCTCGTGCTCGCGTTTGCGGTGGCCCTCTTCACCGTGGCGCTCATCTTCCTGCTCGATGCGCGTTCGTCGAATTACACCGGGCGCGGGCGGCCACTCCCGCCGCCCAAGCCTCGAAAGCCTGCTCCTCCCGCCAATCAACCGCACTGGACGCAACGCCGTCCATAAGCGGTACCTGCTCGTCCCCCCGCCTCACGAGCTTCCAGTATGCGCGCCCTTGGTTCTTCGCTCATCATCGGTCTCATTGCGGCCATGACTACCACGGTCATGGCGGCGGTCCCGTCGGCGGTGCACCTCAGCACCGAGTGGAGTGCAAAGCTTGCCGGGAAGGACGGCCGGAAGGTGACCGGGTCGGCTACCGCCGTCCCCACCGCAGACGGAGCCGGGACTCTCGTCAGCGTCACGCTCGAGGGAGACACGCCGGGCGCGACGCGCCCATGGCATGTTCACAGCGGTTCGTGTGCCGCGAGCGGTGGCGTGGTCGGCGGCGGCAGGGCCTACTCGGCGCTCACCATCGACCCCAAGGGGCACGCAACCGGCAAGGCCACCCTCGCCGTGACGCTACCCGATACGGGCAAGTTCTACGTGAACATCCACGACGCGGCGACGGCCATGAGCATTATCGTGGCCTGCGGGGACCTCGCGCGGAAATAGCGCGAGGTCACGGACATCCCTACGGCGTGGGGCGAACGCCAGCGAAGCGTTCCCTGATGCGCACGGTGCGCTCGAGATCATCGCGTGCCTGCAGCACCTTCTGACGCAGGTCCGGCGCGAGCGTCTGATGCGCCGCAAGCCAGTTGTCCACCAGAGTCAGTGCGGCACGCTCCGTTTGTCCATTCAACGTCGCCCCCAGCCAACTGCCAAGGAAGAAGATCCGGCGGTTCTGCTGTATCCATGGCAACGTGTCCAGCGCCGCAACGAGATAGGGACGCGAGAGGCGCTGCTGTTCGGGGTCGTGGAAGCTGCGCAGGCTCGAGGTCACCCACTCTTCGTTCAACGCGGCGTCCCGGAACCAGCGTGTGAAGAGCGCCGCCTTGATCGCACTATCGGGCTTCGCCGCTGCCGCCACGAACGCCTGGCGTTGCCCCTCCGTGGTCGCGTCGCGCCGTAACTCGGCGGCAATGAGGGAGTCGGCGTCTGGTGCGGCACGGCTTGTGAGGCGCGTGACCAGCGCCCACCGGGTTGGCGCGCGTACCGGCAGTCCGAGGGCACTGTCTCCTGTCAGCCACGTCCGCAGCTGCGCCAGCGACTGCGGGCGCTGCGCCAATCCGATATAGCTGTCGAGGTGCGCCTTGCGAATACCGTAGCTGCGGGTATCGTCGGCCGCGCCGGCGAGCAGCAGCGCTTCGATATCGGGAAGCATCGATGCGCGCACCGCCGGATCACTATACCGGTTTACCGACGACACCAGTCGACCCACCAGGGTACCGGCCAGCTGTTCGTCCTGCTCTCGCGGCAGCGCCCGGATGACCATGCGTGCATAACGCACGGGCTCGAGCTGTGCTTCGCGCACCATGTCCCACAGCGAGCCCCACAACATCGCGCGCAGGAAGTCGTCCGACACCTCCGCCACATGCTGTTCGAGCCACCGCACGCTGGCGCTGTCGGGGAGCACGATCGCGTAGCCGTAATCGCCTTCGTTGGCGTACACGAACGCCGGCGCCGCACGACCCACCGCCGCGCGCACCTCCGTCGTATCGCCTCGCAGTTCGACGGGCAATTGCACGGGCTGCGCGTTGGCGTAGTGCAGTCGCAGCTGCACCTTGAGCGGCCACGCGCCAGCACCAGACAGCGAAGGCTGCGCCGGGCGCTGCACGAGCCGCAGGCGCGCGATCTTCCCGTCGACCACGTCGAGCTGCTGCTCGACGATCGGCATCCCTGGACGCAGCATCCACTGACGCCCCCATGGCGTCAGATCGCGCCCAGCGGCCTGACCGATGCTCGCAAGGAGCGCCTGCCATGTGGCGTTGCCGTGCGCATGCTGCCGCAGGAACTGCTGCACACCGCGCTGAAACGCGCGCTCACCGACGAGATACTCGAGCTGCCGCAGCATCGACGGCGCTTTGTTGTACACGATCGGGCCATAATTGCTCTTGGCCTGATCGAGATTGGCGAGCGCCTGCCACACCGGCGTCGTCCCCGCCGTCGCATCGGTACCGTACGCCACCGGCTTGTTGCGCAGATAAAACGTCTTCCACGCGTTCGACCGCGGATCGAGCGTGGCCTGCATGCGCGCCGCCATGAACGTCGCGAACCCCTCCTTGAGCCACAGGTCGTCGAACCACCGCATCGTCACGTAGTCGCCGAACCACTGGTGTGCCACCTCGTGGTACGTGGTCGCCTGACGCCCGAGCAGCTGCGACGTGGTGGGGCGCTCGCGGTAGATGAAACTCTCCTCGTTGTAGAACACCGCCCCGGGATGCTCCATGCCCCCGAACGGGAACGCCGGCGCCAACAACGCATCGTATTTCCCGAACGCATACGACACGCCGAAGTACTCGCCCAGCCAGCGCAGCGCGCGGGCATTCATCGCCAGAAGCGTGTCGGCTTCCGCCTCCTTGGCGCGCGACGCCCGGACATACAGCGACACCGGCACCGGTGCACCCTTCGGAGCGATCCGCTCGGCACGCGTTTGCACCGCCCACGGTCCAGCGGCAAAGGCAATGAGATACGTGCTCAGCGGCTGTGTGCGCGCAAAGTGGTGCGTCACCGCGCCAGCTACGGTATCGGCACGGGTGAGTGCGCCGTTGCCGAGCGCACGCCATGCTGCGGGGGTCGTGAGCTGAAGCGCCACGCGCGCCTTGAGATCAGGCTGATCGAAGCAGGGGAAGAGCAGGTTCGCATCGGAAGGCACGAGCAGCGTGTACAAGTACGTGCTGCTGTCGCTCGCGTCTTTGGTGCGAATGATCGCCGCGCCCGCCGACGCGACCGGTGTGGTGAAGCGCACCACGACCGTGTTGCGGCCGTCGCGCAACATCGCGGCGGGGACGGTGAGGTGATGCCGGTTCCAGGCGCCGCCAATACTGCGCCACGGAGCGCCGTTCACCGCGCCCTCCGCCAACGCCGTTCCGCGGAAGTCCAGGATGACATCGCCGCCGCCACGGCGATCGAAGGACACGCGCACCGTGCCGCTGGCACTGTCGGCGGTGCCGACGGTCAGTGCCAGGTCGTACGTCACGGCACGTATCTGCGTGCGCCGCCGCTGCGCCAGCTCCGACGAAACACCTGGGACGGTAAGGGCTGACGGTACCTGAGAGGCGACCGAGGAGGCAGATAGGATCGCGGCGACCGCCGTCACGAGCGATGCACGGAAAAGGCGAAGGGTCATCTCCCGAAAGTGCCTGTGTCGCGCGCGTTGCGCAAAGCAGCGCCGACCGCCCCAAAGCTCGCCCCGAGCCCGCGGCGGGAATACTTTGGCTGCCCACCCCCTCTACCCGGGTATGGTCGTGCTGACACCCGCACTGCTGGCTGATCGCCAGCAGCAATTCGAGAGCCTCGTGCTGCCGCATTTGGACCGGCTGCTGGCCTTTGCCGCACGCCGGTCGGCCTCGCTCGTCGACGCTGAAGACGCGGTGCAGGACAGTTGTGTGCGGGCGTGGACCGCGTTCGATGAGCTCCGGGACCCGTTGGCCGTGCGAGCGTGGCTCTATCGCATTCTTCGAACGGTCATCAGCGAGCAGGTCGAACGCAGCGGGCGTCGGGCGCGCCTGGTGCCCATGTCGCGACTCGACGATGTGCACGAAACTCTCGTGGCGACCGAGTCGGACGGCGTCTTCGAAGAAGTCGTCCATCGGCTCGATCAGGAGGTGCTGCATGCCGCGCTGGCCAGCATTCCCGAAGACTTCGCCACCGCCGTCGAGTTGCACGACATCGAAGGATTCACCTATCAGGAAATCGCCGAAGCGGTGGGGGTGCCCATCGGAACGGTGATGAGCCGCATGTCTCGTGGGCGCCGATTGCTCACGGCGGTTGTAGCCGAGCGACGGAGGGAGTGGGCGCTGGGCGCCGCTCCCGACGTGAGCGGCAGTGCGCGTCTGCAGAGGCGTCCATGAGTGAAGCATTCAACAACGCCGTCCCCGTCGGCCGTCCGCGTGACGACGCCGACCGGCTGGAGCGCCACGAGGCACTGGCGTCACTGTTGGCCGCCTTCGTCGACGGCGAGCTGCCCCCAGAGACCACATCGCAAATCGAAGCACATCTCCTCGGCTGCACCCGCTGTCGCCGCGAGGTCACCGTGCATCGTTCCGTCGCTGCCGGCCTAGGCCAGGTACGCGGCCCGGTCGCGTCGGCGGCATTCCACACGCGACTGCGGCAGGCCGTCGCCGCGGCACCGGTGGCTCCGGCGGCGTTAGCGGCCTCGGCGCCCGCACGCCCAATCGAGACACGGCGCGCCCTCTGGCGGCCGCTGTTCGTGGCGGTTGCGGTGCTGACGCTGGTCGCCGTCGGTGCGCCGCTCCTCCGTTGGACCGCTGCACAACGGGATGGCACCCCGGCGCCGGGCGACGTGCGCGCTGGTGCCGCCGGCAGCGGCGTCGCAACCACGGTGCAGCTGTCGTCCACGGTTGGCCTCTTCGACTCACTGGCGCAGCATTACCGCGAGACGGCGGTCCGCGACCTTCCCGGCCGCGCCCGTGATCTCGAAGTCGTCCGCCGCGCCGTCGGAGTCCCGGTCACACCGCTGCCGTCTTCGTCGGCCGAACTCGTTGGGGCCTGGACGAGTACCCTCGATGGCGAACTCGTTGGCGTCCTCGCCTATCGCTGGCGTGACCGACTGCTCGTGCAGTACCTCGTACCCGATGCACTCGTCTTCCGCTCGGCTGCCGTCCGAGCCGCGTTGGCCCAAGGCCGTCCTGTTGGCGCCGAACAGGAGGCGCTCACGCTGCTTGGGTGGGTGCAGCCGCATGGTATGGCCGTCCTGGTGGCGCCGGCCTCTCGCCGCGAACTGGCGTCACTGTCCCCCGTTGTCCCATAAGTCGTATGGCTCTGCGGCTGTGCGCTGCGTCACCGTCCGGTGGCCTGCATTGCCAAGTCGGGTCGCCGGGCGCCTATTGGTGGCGTGACCGCTCATTTATTCCCGCCTTTCGTGCTTCGTCGCGTACTCGTCCTGCTGGCGACGCTCGTCGCGCTGTGGCCGAGCACACCGCTGCTGGCACAACAACGCGACAGCACGACGCGCGACAGCAGCGGGCTGTCGCTCGACTCGCTGGCCGCGCGACTGGCGCGCACCGACGCGGCGCTCCGTGTCCTCCAGCAGCAGATCGCGACCGAGTCCTCCACGCAAGTGCGCCTGCGTTCGCGCATTCAGCTCGATCTGTCGGCCCGACTGATCGTGAATGGCAGTCTCACCACTGGCGCGGTCTCGAATGCGGAAGTGCCGGGCTTCGCTCTTCCTGCGCGTATCCCCAACGCGATTCCCGGGACGACCCCGCGCGTATTCGGCCTCTCCATGCGGCAGTCGCTGTTGGGAGCCAGCGCGAGCGTGGACAGCATCGCCGGTGCCACCCTCCTGGCCGATTTCGAGCTCGACTTTTTTTCGCGCGCGCTCGACGCCAATCCGCCACTCTTCCCCGAGCCACGTCTGCGCACGGCTCGCGTCTTCCTGGTGTGGCCTCGCACCGAACTCATGCTGGGTACCGATACCCCGCTCATCTCCGACCTCAACCCCATCAGCGCGGCCGGCGTCGGCATTCCCGTGTTTGCCGCGGCGGGCAATCTCTGGAACTGGTTGCCGCAGCTGCGAGTGTCGCGCACGGTGTGGTCCGGTCCGGCCGACTGGTCGCTGGCGGTGCAGGGGGCCGTCATGTCGCCCAACGCCAGCGATCGTGCGGTGGCCAATCCGCAGGGAGCCGATATCGGCCAGGCAAGCGGTCGCCCGGCCTTCGAGTCGCGACTGCGGTTGCGTCGCGGCGAGGCGCTCGATGAACGGCCCGCGCAAGGCGTGTGGAGCTCGGGATTCGAACTGGGCATCGGTGCGCACCGGAGCTGGGTGCGGCCGGGTGCGGACACGCTGCTGCGCAGCACGGCCATCAGTGCGGACCTGCGCATGAGCCTCGGCCATGGATTGGAGCTGCGCGGCGAGGCCTATCAGGGGCGTCTGCTGCGGGGCTTGGGCGGTGCGGCGATTGGCCAGAACTTCGGTACGCTTGGCGTGCCTGTCACGGAAACCGGCGTCCCGCTGTCGAACAGTGCCGGCTGGATGCAACTCAATGCGCAGTGGCATCCGTCCTGGATCACGGGCTTGGGCTGCGGTACCGATCGCGTTCACGGTTCGCGCGCCGATCGTCGGCGAAACAGCGCCTGCGCAGCCCACGCGAGTTGGCGTCCCTTGCAGCCGCTGCTCATGACGGTGGAGTATCGACGCTTCGCCACGCGCTTTGCCGACGGCCTGCGTCGAGCAGGGCACTGGAACGTTGGATTCGGCATCGATCTGTGATGACGTGTCGGCGGTTATTGCGCGAGCATGCCCGTACGCTCGGTCGGGCCCTGATACCGTCGCTGGCGGCCGCCGTGCTGCTGTCGTCGACGGTGCTGCACGCACAGGGCGCGGTACGCGGGCAGATTCGCCTGATCGACCGACCCGGTGTAAGTGCGGGGTCGCTTCGGGACGTCGTGCTTTCGCTCGAACCCGAACGGCCGACGTCCGCTCCCGCGTGGCTCTCCAAGGTGTCCGTGGGGATGAAGCAGCGCGAGTTCGAGCCCCACGTGCAGATCGTCGCCGCCGGAGGGTCCGTGGCGTATCCGAATCAGGATCCTTTCAGCCACAACGTCTTTTCCAACTCGTCGCTCGGCGCGTTCGACCTTGGGTTGTACCGCTCCGGCAAGACACGCGCGGCGACCTTCACGTCGCCCGGTGTGTATGCGGTGTATTGCAACATCCACGCACGCATGGTGAACTACGTCATCGCAGTACGCACGCCGTATGTCACCCGCGCGCAGGGCAACGGCACATTCGCTATTGAGCGTGTTCCCGCGGGCAACTACACGTTGCGTGTCTGGCACGAGCGCGCCAGCGAGCACGTCGAAGTGCTGCGCGTACCGGCCGAAGGGCTCGCATCGGTCACGCTCGCGCTCGATGCGCGCGGCTACACCCCTTCGGCGCATACCAACAAGTTCGGCCAACCGTACGCGGCCACCCGCGCCGACCGGTACTGAGCCGCAGTGCGCCAATGAGTGTGCTCCCAAGGATGCAGCCATGGCAACGCCTGTCGTGGCGTGTCTTCT
>CANGXD010000058.1 GCA_947457545.1 Gemmatimonadaceae bacterium | reverse complement strand
CTGCTGCGCGATATCGGCACCAGGCACGCCATGCAGCGCAGCCAGACCCGGCGCGTCGAACTCCCCACGTTGCGGTTGCTTTTGCCGATGTACGCGGCGTATCTCGCCTGCTCCGCACTCTGGCCCCTCACCGGCGCTTCGCCGGTGTGGCACGGGACCTTGGCGCTCGCACTGCCTGGCGTTGAGATGACACAACCGTTCGTGTACCGCGCACTCGAACAGGTCGCCGCTTTCACACTCGTAGGCTACATGGCCGCCGAGTATCGCGGGCGTGAGCGCGGCCCACGCGCGCGCACGCTGCGTGGGATGTCGAGACTCGTCGCCTGGAGCGCGGCGGCGTCGATCCTGCTGCAAACCGCGCGCGGTTTTTCCGAGCGGGACGGCGCGAGTCTTTCGCTGCTCCTGCTCACGCTTTCGGCGGCGGCGGTAGGACACTGGCTCTACCTGCTCCAGCGTGCCCACGTGCGTGCGCTCGTGCAGCGGCGGGCATTGCTCGAGCGGCTCAGCCGCGCCGCACGCGATGCCGCCGCCGAATACGCATCACGCCCAGGCTCAGGACCCGACGTCGGCGTCGACCTCGATCTCGACGAGATATTCGTCCCCAATGAGCTTGGCTTGCACCATGGTGTTCGCGGGGAGAATATGCCCGAAGCGCTCACCGTGCGCGCGGGCGACCGCCTCCCAATCGCGGTCCACGTTGCTGACGAACACACGCGAGCGCACGACATCTTCAAGCCGTCCGCCGAGTGATTGCAGCGCCCCGCTGATCTTGTCGATGCAGAAGTGCGTCTGCGCGGCCGCGTCGTCGCCACCAATCGCATGACTGCCGTGTGTCGCCGTCGTCCCCGACACATGAATGCGTGAGCCCTTCCGCACCGCGCGACTGTACCCGGCCATCGGTTCCCACACGGTGCCACTCAACGCCAGGGTGCGACCATCGGCGCCGGCGCGCGTACTGAACGGCGCGGGAAAGCTCGACAGGTGATGTGACAGGTCTCCGCTCGCGGTGAGATACGGCGGCGTGCGGTACTCGTCGCCGCAATCACCGGGTATGGGAAGCAATGCAGCCTGCGCCGCCGCGATCGCGGCCCGGTCGTCGTCGTCCAGTGTGAACGCAAAGAGTCGCGACGTCTCCGACACGTGCTGCGAATGACTGAGGCGCGCCCCCACGATGACGCCGGCCACGCCCGGTTGATCGAGGACCCACCGACTCGCGACCGTTGCAATCGACACGCCATGCTTCGTGGCCACCGCGTACACTGTGCGGAGCAGCTGCTGAAAGACGTCCCAGCCGCCCGCCGTACGAATGAAGCGGCCGTACTTCATCTGCGACCAGGTCTCGAGTGTATCCCACGCGGGCTCTGGCGCGCCAAGCCACCGCTCACTCAGGAACCCGCCAAGCACGGTGCCATAGCACAACAGCCCGACACCATGCGCCGCAGCATATGGCGCAAGCTTGTTGGTGAAACGCGTATCGACCAGACTGCCACTCACCTGATTGCTCACCACGCGAATGCCGCTGGAAATGGCAACGCGCAGGTGCGCCGTATCGAAGTTGGTGAGCCCGATTGCCGTAATGCGCCCAGCGTCGCGCTCTGCTTCCAGCATCCACAGCGCATCGAGCCACCGCGGATCGGCGAACGTCCACGCGTGAAACTGCAACAGGTCAACCGTGTCGGCCTGCAGGCGCGTACGCGCCCGGTCTACCGCTGTGCGCACTTGCTCGGCGGTCACCGGCCCCGGTTCGGGGACCCACTTGGTGAGGCACTGCACCGGTGTCGTCGCTGCGCGCGCCGCGCGATAGCGCCCGGCCACAATCTCCGCCGACCCGTAGTGGTCGGCCATGTCGAAGGTCGACAATCCCGCCTCGACATACGGATGCATCGCGGTGGCTGCCGCGTCGAGATCGAGCGTCCGCCCGTCGCGCTCCATATCGGCGATCTGCCATAGCCCCGTGAGTACACGGGAGATCTCGAGACCGGGCGCCAGCGCTATCCGTGGGATCGACATGATGAAGGGCGAGTGAGAAACAGAAAAATGACCGAGTGATTATTCAGGAGGCAGCACGCGCGTGATCGCACGAAGATCACCGCCACGCTGCGCCAGCGCACGCGTTTCGCGCCAGTACACGAGGGTCCCGAGCGCCATGACGACCAGCCACACCAGCGTGGAATGCGCGTACCATCCCGGCACCGTCGCCGTGAGATCGCGGTAACACTGCACGACCAGCAGCGCCGTGAGTGACACCAAGGCGCACACGGCTACGACAATCTGCAGCGGACGCGCACGCAGCACGCGCACCTCGCGCGCCAGCAGCGGGTTGTAGCTGGGGAGTCGTAGCACGGACAGCGCCATGATCACGAAGTTCACGAGCATGGCGGTGACGAGGATATCCACGCCGAGAAAAAAATCGCCGGCGAAGTGACCGCCGAGGATACCCAGCGTGGAGAGGATCGCCGAGGTGAAGAGGGCGAGGCGCGGGGTACCACTGGAGGCATCGACGGTGGCCATGGCGCGCGGGAAGACCCCGTCTTCCGCCCACGCGAAGCAGAGTCGCGAGACGCCGAGCAACATGCCCGGGAGGTCCTTGATGAGCGCCAGCGCGGCCCCCGACATCATGAGCACGCCGACGGCGGGGGACACCAGGGGTGTGAGCAGGCCCGGCGCGGTCACGTCGCCCTTGGCACTGGCGGCGGCGATGTACTCCCACGGGACGGCGCGGTACACGGCGCCCGTAAAGGCGAAGTAGAAGACGCCCACCACGCCGATCGCAAGGAAGATGGCCATGGGGAGGGTACGCGAGGGGTTCCGCGCCTCACCTCCCGCCTGGGCGATGACGTCGAACCCGATGAAGCTGGAGAAGAGCACCGCGGCGGCAGGCGGTACGACGGTCCAGAAGTCGCCGGCGGTGCCCACGAGCATCGCGGACTCGCCCCGCTGTTGCACCAGCGCCACGTACTCGGCGGGCGAATGGGTAAAGCCGGTGACCACCACCAGACCGCTGCACACGAACACCAGCGCCACCAGCGGCACCAGCGTGCGCGACACCGCCTTCACCCCGCGCAGGTTGACCAGCACGAAGGTCCAGAGGAACCCGAGTGCCAAGCTCAGACGGACAGGGCGTTGATCGAGGATCGCGGCCGCGTCGGTCCAGTTCGCGGCGAGCAGCGTATCGCGCAAGAACGGCGGAATGACGTATGACACCACGCCAATGGCAATACAGAGCCCGAACCACTGAGAAAAACTGGCCAGAAAGCCGGTATACGGGCCAATGGACCGGCTGGCGTACACGTACGAGCCGCCCGCCCGGGGCATGGCGCTCCCCAACATGGCGTAGCACAGCGCCGCGAGCACCGCGGGCACCGCGGCCAGGAAATAGGCCGGCAGCACGTGGTTACCAATGCCCGGGACCGATCGTTGCAAGGCGAATGGCACGATGTTGATGCCGGCGCCAACCATCGAACCCACGCCGGTGGCCGCCAGCCCGACCAACCCGAGTTCCCGCCGGAGCCCCTTCCCCGGAGCGGCAGGGACCATGGACCTACTTTCTTCGGGCTGTGCCATCGGCATGCTTTCGGGTTCGTTGTCAGGGTAAGGCCACAATCTCGATGCCTGTCGGGATAAGCTGCAATGCCCACCGTCTCAACCACCAGCGCCAGTGTCAGTATCTCCGGACTCCATTGCCACCCCCGCCGGGGCCAGGCTGCTTGTCGTGGACGACGATCCCACGACGCTCACCCTGTTGCAGCAAGTGCTGCAGGGTGACGGCTACAACGTGGCGGTGGCCCATTCCGGCGAGGAGGCGCTCCTGCACTTTCAGGCCGGACTCCCCGACCTGGTGCTGCTCGACGTCATGATGCCCGGGATCGATGGCTATACCACGTGCGAACGCATGCGGCAGCTCGACCCGCATCACGATGTCGCCATCGTAATGCTGACCGGCGCCGACGATTACGACTCCATCGATCGCGCCTTTGCCGCCCGCGCCACGGATTTCATCACCAAGCCGTTCCAATGGCGCCTTCTGCTGCAGCGCGTACGCTACGCGTTGCGCACCGGCCGCGCGAACCGGGAACTCCGGCTCATCCGCACGCGGCAGGCCGCCGCGCGACGGCTTGCCCGACTGATTTTCTTCCACTATCAGCTCGACGACGATGCCCTGATCTGGTCGGACTCCAATCTGCCGCTCGTTGAAGGCAGCGTCAGTGCGCCCGCCCACTTCCACCAGCTCGTCGAGTTGGTCCCGCCCACCGATCGCCAACGCGTCGACGCGGCCATCCGGCGCGCACGCGTGTACGGTGAACCGCTCGATATCGAAGTCCCCATCGTCGTAGAGGGGCAGTCCTTCCTGCTGCGGCTCGTGGGGCAACTGGGACACATCGGATCCGACCAGCGCGTCCTCTCGGGCGCGCTGCAGGACATCACCGTGCAGCGTCGCAACGAACAGATCGTTGCCGCATCGCAGGTCCTTCACGAAGACGGTACAGGATACAGCGCAACATGATCATCGACATCGATCGCTCCGGCACCTTCGAGGGCCTCCGTGATCTCCTGCAGCGTATCGCGGCCCATCCGGAAGTATCCACGCTGATCGTGCTCGCCGGAGATGACAGCGACTTGGCTCCCGAGTTGATCAACCCCATGCTCGGCACCATTCCCAAGCCGCTGTACGGCGGGGTGTTTCCCGAAGTGGTGGTCGGCCACGAGCACTTCTCCCGCGGTGCGATTGTCATCGGGTCGCGGCGTCCGGCGCATGCCACGATGGTTCGTGACCTGAGCGATACGGGCGTCCCCATTGCGCCGCAGATTGAGCACGCCTTGGCGCCGGACGCCGCCAATGCCTTGATGCTGGTGTTCGTCGATGGCTTCGCCACGCGTATCGCCGCGCTCGTGCGCGCGCTCTTCGAGGAGTTCGGGGTCGAGAACAACTACATCGGCGGTGGGGCCGGCTCGCTCTCCATGCAGCAAAAGCCCTGCCTCTTCACCAATGGCGGGATGCTGCAGGATGCCGCCATCCTGTTGCGACTCGAGTGGCCAAGTGGTATCGGTGTGTCGCACGGCTGGGACGTGATCTCCGAGCCCCTTATCGTCACCAGTGCGCAGCACACGACCATCAAGACCCTCAACTACGAGCCGGCAATCGATGTCTATCGTCGCATCGTCGAACCGGTTGCCGAGGAGCCGGTGCGAGCCGACGCGTTCTTCGACGTCGCCAAAGCGCACCCCTTCGGCATCCGCCGCCTCGACAGCGATGTCATCGTCCGCGACCCCCTCGTACTGACGCCAGAGGGCCACCTGGTGTGCGTTGGCGAAGTCCCGGAAGGCGCGTTCGTACACATTCTTCGCGGAGATGCCGAGTCGCTCATCGCGGCCGCGCGCCGGGCCGGCGAACTGGCGCAACAGTCGTTCCCCGCCGGCCACACGCCGCGCTTTCGCTTGCTTATCGACTGCATTTCCCGCTCACTCTTCCTGGGCGACCGGTTCACCACGGAGCTCGCCGCCATCGACGACGGACTCCCCATGGTCGGCGCTCTCACCATCGGAGAGATTGCCAATAGCGGCCGCGAGTTCCTCGAGTTTTATAACAAGACGGCGGTGGTTGGCCTCATCGCCACGAGCTGACCCCGACGCGTCATGCAACTCGCCATCGAAACACAGGTACTCTACGAACTCGCCTTGAGCATTGGCGAGAGCAATGAACTCGGCCCCATGCTGCGCCATACGGTGTCGGAGCTGTTGCGATTGACCAATGCCAGCGGCGCCTGTGTCATTCAGATGGGAGCCGGAAACGAGGTCGGAGATGCCGAGGGCCACCCTGAGTACGTCTGCATGTTGCCCAAGAATCTCCATCAGCATTCGGCGCACCGGGCATTCAGCGCACGTTGGCAACTCGCGCCCCTGTACCACGCGCTGCTCGAACGTCCGGAGCAGCTGCCGCTGACCGTACAGCTCGCCGACACCACCGCCCATGCGTTCCTGCTGCCGCACTTCGGCGTGCTGCTGCTGTTCCGCAAGCAGGGGCCATTGGCTGAGAATTTCCTGCGCGCGTTTGGTCCGTTGGCACGCAAGCTAGGCACCGCTGCCCGATCCTGTGTCCTCGAGGAAGAGTTGCGCCGGCAGTCGTGGCGGCTCGAAATGGCGACGAGCACCGCGAACATCGGGGTGTGGCAGTTGGACATTGCGAGCGGCACCCTGACATGGGACGACGCAATGCACCGCATGTTCGGCATCGACGTCGATCTGTTTCATGGCCACATGGAAGAGTTTCTTGCGGCGATACACCCGGATGATCGGGAGCGCGTGGGCACCGAGTTGCCGTTGCTCATGACCGGCGATCGCTTCGAAATCGAATTCGCCATTATCCGCGGCGACGGGGCCCGTCGGCAGATCTACGGCTGCGGACGTATGCAACGGGATGCCAACGGCGCTCCCGTGACGCTCCTCGGCATCAACACCGACATCACCTCGCGGAAGGAAGCGGAAGCGGAGCTGCGCCGCGCCCGTGATCTGGCCGAAGCCACGAACCAAGCCAAAAGCCATTTCATCGCCAACATGAGCCACGAGCTCCGCACTCCGCTCAACGGCATCATCGGCATGACGGAGCTGGCGCTCGAGAGTGGTTTGAACGACACGCAGCGCGAGTATCTGCGCGTGGCGCGATCGTCGGCGGACAGCCTGCTCACCATCCTCAACGACATTCTCGATTTCTCGAAGATCGACGCTGGCGAGATGCTCGTGGAGACCATTCCCTTCAGCCTCCCGGTCGTCGTCGCGGAATCGCTCAAGAGTCTCACGAGCCGCGCTGCGCAAAAGCAGCTCGAGCTCGTGCTCGATTTGCCAACCGATTTCCCGCCCTTCAACCTCGGCGATCCCGGTCGACTGCGGCAGATTCTCGTGAACCTGTGCGACAACGCCATCAAGTTCACGAAACAGGGCGACATCGTGGTTCGGGTGCGTGCAGTCGCGGACGGGCCCGTCGATAAGGTCACGCTGATGGTGAAGGACAGTGGCATCGGCATCGCTCCCGACAAGCTCGAACAGATCTTCGACGCGTTTCAGCAGGTCGATGCGTCCATTACGCGTCGCTTCGGGGGGACCGGCCTGGGGCTGAGTATCTCGCGCCGACTCGCGAAGCTCATGGGCGGCGAACTCACCGCGGTCAGTACGCTTGGCGAAGGCAGCGAGTTCACGCTGACCCTGTCGTTACCACGCGCCGAGACGCCGGCGGGCGTGTCGTTGCCAGCGCGCTCGCGGTGGGAAGGGCGCCGCGCCTTGCTCATCGACGATCATGCGCTTGGGCGCACCACGTTGTCCCTCTGGCTCCGCCACTGGGGGTTCGACGTGGCCGAAGCCCCAGACGGCACATCAGGCGTTGCCGCCCTGCGCGCGGCCAATCACACCGGAAACCCCTTCGACACCGTCATCACCGACGCGCTCATGCCCGGTCTCGACGGGTTCGAAGTGGCGGGCGTCATCGCCGAAGAGCAGCTGCTGCCACCTGGCCGGGTGGTCATGCTGTCGTCCGGCGGACGCCGCGGCGATGCCGCCCGGTGTCGCGAACTCGGCATTGCCGGCTTTCTCACCAAGCCGGCCACGCCCACCGAGCTGCGCGAAGTGCTGTCGCGGGTACTCGATGCCCCGGAAGGCGCTGAGGCGAATAGCGAGCTCATTACACGACACCTGCTCAAGGAGCGTCCTCGCGCGCGGCGCGTGCTGCTCGTCGAAGACAACATCGTGAATCAGGCGGTCGCGGAAGGGATGCTCGTGAAGCTTGGCTACGAGGTGTGCGTGGCGGAGAACGGCGAGGAGGCGCTCGCGCGCACCGATGCCGAGTCGTTCGACCTCATCTTCATGGACATGCAGATGCCGGTGCTCGATGGCGTAGCCGCAACGCGGGAGATCCGACGCCGCGAGGGTTCGGAGCGGCGTACGCCGATCGTGGCGATGACGGCCAACGCGATGGTCGACGAACGGGACCTGTGTATCTCAGCGGGTATGGACGACCACCTGGCCAAGCCGGTGCGCCTGGCGGTGCTGCAGGACGTCCTGCAGCGCTACGCCCCGCGGTAGCGGGAGCCGCCGTACAGGTATCGGCGGCCGGGCGCTATCAGGGCGGCGACGCGACAGACGTGATCGCCGTGAGCGTGGCCGCCGCCACGGCCGGCAGGAGTGCTGCCGCTTGGGTCGCCGCCGGGCCATCGCCCCGCTGAGCACACTGCTCCACCGCGCCGGCCTGCTCCGCCAGCCGCGCCGCGCCGACGGATCCCGCCGCACTCTTGAGTTGGTGAGCGGTGCTGCGGGCCGCGGCCAGATCGCCGGACGCCAGCTGTCCCTCGATCGTGGTGATCAGGGCGAGCGCCTGCGTGCGGAACGTCGCCAACACGTCGTCGAGCCGCGGGCCAAGCATGTCACGCAGCTCCTGTAATACAGCCAAGTCGAGCAAGTCGGCATGAATTGACATGCGGTACGATGGGCAGCCGCAACGTACTTCGCCACTGGCGAGCTTCAGGCGCGCGCCACAGCTTCGGGGCATGACTCCCTTTCGCGCACTTTCCCTCAGCGCCGCCGCGCTCCTCGCGGTAGCGCCAGGCTCGGCACGGGCCAGCAATGCCACGCCCCCGGCGCTCACACGCTCGGCAGCCCGCGCCGAGCGCCCGGCCGACAGCTATGCCGACCTGCTGGCACTCTTTTCCAGCTGGCGCACCTTCGAGGAAGCCCCTCGGGTCAATGGGGTGCCGGACTATACGGCACCGACGCGGGCACGCCGACTCGAGGAGCTGAAGGCGCTCCAGCAGCGACTCGCAGCGATCGACACCACCGGCTGGCCGATCTCGCGGCAGGTGGACTGGCACATCGTGCGCGCCGAAATGAACGGCATGCTCTATCACCTCACCGTCCTGCAGCCGTTCGCCCGCGACCCGGCCTACTACGCGTCGGTGCGTACCGAAGAGAGTGACACGCCGGCCGAAGAAGGGCCGACGATTCACGGAGCCGTCCGACTGTGGCAGTATGGCATCTGGCCGCGCACGGCGCTCGATACCGTGAAGCCGCTTACCACGGACGAACGCACCCGTCTCACAGCTGCCTTGCGCACGGTGGCTCCGCTGCTGGCGCAGGCGCGTACCAATCTCGCCGGTGCCAACGCGAAGGACTTGTGGGTAGGCGGAGTGCGTGCCTTCGACGAACAGCACGATGCGCTCGACGTGCTCGCGGGGCGCGTGAAAACGCTGCATCCCAGCGACAAGTCGCTTCAGGCCGCCATCACCGATGCGAGCAGCGCCACGGAGCAGTTCATCACCTGGCTCAAGGCAGAATCGCCAGCGCGTACCGGTCCATCGGGGATCGGCAAAGAGCAGTACACCTGGTACCTGCGCAACGTGCTGCTCATGCCCCTCACGTGGGATGAAGAGGTGACGATTCTGCGCCGCGAACTGGCCCGTTCGCATGCGTCGCTGCGCTTCGAGGAAGCGCGCAACGCGGCGCTGCCGCCGATGCCCGTCGTGGCGAATGCGGCGGAGTTCGCGGCGTTGCAGGACCAGCTGCTCCCCAAGTATCTGCAGTTCTGGAAGGACAAGCAGATCATGACCGTGGAGCCGTGGATGGACCGGGCGTTGCGCGAACGCTTCTCCGGATTCTCCCCGGAACCCACGCGCAACTTCTTCGCGCAAGCGACGCACCGCGATCCGCGCACCTTGTGGACCCATCAGGTCCACTGGTGGGACAACATGCGTATCCGGGTAGCACCGCATGCAAACCCGATACGCCGTGAACCGCTGCGCTACAACGTGTGGATGAGTCGCGCCGAAGGCATGGCGACGGTCATGGAAGAGTGGACGATGAACGCCGGTCTGTACGACGACAGCCCGCGTTCACGCGAGATCGTGTGGGCCATGCTGGCGGCGCGCGCGGCCCGCGGGCTCGGCAATCTCTACGCGCACGCCAACGATCTCGACATGGCCGGCGCCGGTGAAGTGCACGTCGGATGGACCCCGCGCGGGTGGATGCGCCGCGATCCGCTGCTTGGCTTCGAACAGCATTTGTATCTGCGTCAGCCGGGCTACGGTGCGACCTACGTGAGCGGTGGCCGCTTGCTCGAAGAAGCGATCGCCGAGCGTGCGCGTCAGCTGGGTCCGCAGTTCACCATGCGTGGGTTCTTCGATGAACTCAACGCGGCGGGGATGATTCCCGTGTCGCTCATTTATTGGGAACTCACCGGCGACGATCGCATGATTCGCGAGCTGCGCGATGGGCAGGGGCCGCTGCCGTTCCGGAAGGACTGATCCTGTTCGGCCGTCAGGACGGGCGCGGAATCGTATAGCGAAGCTGTGCGAAGACGCCCCCGACCTGACGGACGTCGGCGAGTACGAACGGCGGGGTCACGATACGGCGCGGCAACAGCGGCATGCCACGACCGAGCGTGACCGGCGCAATGGTTATGATGAGTTCGTCGAGCAGGCCGGCGTCGCTGAATTGTCCGGCCAGCTCACCACCGCCCATGATCCAGATGTTCTGCGTTCCGGCCGCCGCCTGCATGGCACGGTGCACGGGACGGACATCGCCGCGCACGAAGGTCACGTCGGCGCCCTCCAGCCGCGGCAACGCGCGCGACGTGAAGACCCACGTCGGTTGTGTATACGGCCACGCCATCGGTTGCGGCGCATCCGGCGCGAAATGATGGCGCCACAGCCACTCGTACGTGTGCGAGCCCATGCATAGGGCGCCAACCTGCGAAAGGAACGGCAGGTAATCGGTTTCGATATCCTGCGGAAATTGAAAGAGCCATTCGAGCGAATGATGCTCGTCGGCCAGGAAACCGTCGAGCGATGACGCGGTGTAGTACTGCGTGGACATGATTCGATAGCGCTAGGGTTCTGTGCGGTCTGGCGAGTCCTGCCACGCATCCCCGTACAACACCGGCCCGCACGAATGACAAATGGAGTGACTGAAGGTCGCATCGGAATGTCGCGACACGTACGACTCCACGGCTTGCCAGTAACCTTTGTCATCGCGCACGCGCTTGCAACTGGCGCAGATGGGGATGAGCCCGGAGAGCGTTTTGACTTCCGCAAGCGCATCCCGCAATTCGCTGTTGGCGCGCGACAGCTCCAACTCGCGGGTTTTCCCCAGCCGGTTGTACCGCACGAGCTGATAGATCAGCAACGCCGCCAACAACAGGACAATCAAGCCGAACAGGGCGCGTTGCTGCTGCTGCGCAATGATGGCGCTCTGCTGCGCCTGCGCCTCGCGAAGCCGCGTGTTCTCGACCAGCTGCCGTTCGCGCTCTTCGCGTGACTCTTCGGCCGCGAGGCGCTGCGCCGTAAAGCGATCGAAGATGGTATCGCGCACGGCATTGGCCGTCCGGAGATGACGGAGGGCGGCGACCGCACTGCCCCCCTGTTCCTCTGCACTGGCCAACAATTGCAGCCCCTCCAGCAAGAGCAATCGTTGGTTCACTTCACGGGAGAGGACAACAGCACGGGTCAGCATGCGCCGCGCCGCGGGTATATCGCCCAACGCGATATACGCTTCGCCGAGTGATGTGAGCGCACGCGCCTGCCCGCGGATGCTACCGCGCGAAGCCCCCACCGCCAGCACCGAATCGAACGCGGGAATGGCACCGCGCGCGTTTCCCTCCCGAAGCAGCAACGTGCCGCGGACGCTCGTATTCAAGGACCATCCGCTCAGCGAATCCTGCTTCGTGATCGTTGGCTGCCCGGCATCGTAGATGCGGGTGGAACGCGCGATCACTTCGCGTGCTTTCGCAAACTCGCCTATGTCGACGTACAGCGCCCCAAGGCTGTTGAGGGCATAGCCCAACGTGGTTTTGCTGGGTGACCGCAACCCGTACTCCACCGCCTCCAGCAACACCCTTTCCGCCCGCTCGAACTGGCGCCAATCGTGGTACGTCTTGCCGATGTTCGTCAGAATCCGTGTCACGCCCGCCGTGTCGCCTTTCGCGCGACGCAGCGCGAGGGCATCGGTCCACGCGGCCACGGCAGGCTCGTAATTGCCCAATTGATAATGCGCCGATCCGATGCTGTTGAGCGTCTGGCGCGCGCCCGCAGAATCGCCGAGCGACAGACGGATATCGCGCCCGCGCTCCATGTAGGTGAGCGCACTGTCGTATTGGTTGGCGCGCAACTGCTCGACCCCCATGGACAGCATCACACTGGCGGTCTGTGCCGTTACAGGGAGCGCCCGGGCCAGGACGACCGCGCGCCGGAAGGCGGCCAGCGACGAGTCGATCCGGCCTTCGCTTTCGTGCGCCTCGGCGAGCCCCTGGAGCGCCGTCAGCATCGCCGACGACTTGTTCCCACGGCGCTGGAGACTGTCCACACTGGCCTGCCATTGGGCCGCCGGACGTACGGGCTCCTGCGCCTGGAAGGGCGCGGGCGCGAGGAGGATGCATCCCAGCAGCAGCTAAAAACCACGGCGACGAGGAAACACGCGGGCGGGACGAAGGGGAATCCGGCTAAATCGGGATAGCTGGCGGCCGGGACTGCACCAGAAAGGTACACCAGCCGATATTTGAATGAGTCTGTCCCGATTCACTCCCGAGTTTATCACCTCCGTATCCGATTTCATGTTCAAAGATCTTTGCGATGATGCGCACGAAGCGCACTCGCTGAAGCTGATCAATCGCGTCGTGATGGTCATCGGCGTGGTGTTCCTGTCGTTCGGCGCCATCGCCATCTCCACGCGTCTTGGCGCGACGCATCCGCCGGCCTCGACGGCGTACGGCACCAAGCAGGCTCAGCCGGACGCCGCGGTCTTCGGCGACTGAAGGAAGGCAGCTCGGCGCTCCTCACTGCTCCTGCTCAGATTTGAGTGGGAGCAGTGAGAACGAGAGTTGAGCGCGAGCCTCGGATAGGTGTGAGAGTTCAGTCACGCAGCAGTGAGCAGCGAGGACCCGCGGTTCGTGGTCTGACCGCTCGCCGCTGCGTGACTGGACTCTCACTGCTATCATAGGCTCGACGCTCGACGCTTTACTCTCGACTTTCGCTCTCAGATCTCAGTTCCCGAATCTCACGTCTCCGGTCTGAGCAGATGAACATGGATGAACGCGGCCGCTTGTCTCTTCCCGAGCGCGAGCGCTACGGCCGACATCTGATTCTCCCGGGCGTTGGCCCGGAGGGCCAGGC
The DNA here is from genome assembly GCA_947457545.1 of Gemmatimonadaceae bacterium. GTDB lineage: Bacteria > Gemmatimonadota > Gemmatimonadetes > Gemmatimonadales > Gemmatimonadaceae > Gemmatimonas. The sequence continues at coordinate 7,563 of CANGXD010000058.1, read as the reverse complement.
GACGCTCAAGCGTGCGCGGGTGCTCGTTGTGGGCGCCGGTGGGCTCGGCTCCCCGGTTGCGTTGTATCTCGCGGCGGCCGGCGTGGGGACCATCGGGCTCGTCGACAATGACGTCGTCGACGCCAGCAACCTGCAGCGGCAACTGCTGCATGGGACGAGCGATGTCGGGCGACACAAGCTCGACTCCGCCCGCGACCGGCTGCGTGAGGTGAATCCGCATGTGGAGGTCGTCGCGCATTACGCCTGGCTGACGTCCGCGAACGCGCTCGACATCGTGCGCCAGTATGATGTCGTCGTCGATGGGACCGACAACTTCGCTACGCGCTACCTGGTCAACGACGCCTGTGTGCTGCTCGGCGTGCCGAATGTGTACGGATCGGTGTTCCGATTCGACGGACAGGCGTCGGTGTTCGCGACCACCGACGGCCCCTGCTACCGCTGCTTGTACCCTGAGCCGCCACCGCCGGAATCTGTTCCGAATTGTGCCGAAGGTGGCGTGCTGGGCGTGCTGCCCGGATTGATCGGCACCATTCAGGCCACCGAGACGATCAAGCTGCTCCTCGGCCTCGGCGACTCACTTGCCGGGCGATTGCTCATGATCGATGCCCTCAGCATGGAGTTCCGCTCGCTGCGTTTTGCGCGCGACCCTGAGTGCCCGGCCTGCGGGACGCGCACCATCACGCAACTGATTGACTACGACGCGTTCTGCGGCACGCCGGGGCTGCACAGCACCACGGATGCGCCGGTGCAGGAGATCTCGCCGGCGACACTGCGCGAGTGGCTGCAGCGTGAAGAGCCCGTGCAGCTGATCGACGTGCGTGAACCTGTCGAGACAGCCACCGGCACCATCCCGCAGGCCCAATGTATTCCGCTGGGCACGCTGGAGCAGACACGCAGCGCGCTCGTGACGAATGCCCTGACGGTGCTGGTGTGCAAGAGCGGAGTACGCAGTGCACGCGCCGCACGTCAGCTCACCGCCGCCGGCTTTACGCGCGTGCACTCACTGGCCGGCGGCATGCTGCGCTGGAACGACACGCAGCACGACGCCGACTAATCGTCGTCCGGCAGCTCGCGCGGCGACGCCAGAATGCCGCGCGCTTCTTCGAGACGTGACATCGGGACCAGTACCGTCACCCCGCGTGCCGTCGCGCCCTGGAAGCCGGGACCGAAAATGCCGACGGTGTCATTACCATCACGCTCCGCCGGTACGTCGTGCGCTTCGAGTAGCGCGACCGTGATGTCGGCTTCGAAACCCGACGCGAGCGTCACTAGCGGTGTCCAATCATCATCCATGGTGTTGTCGTCCATAGTGGTCCTGTTGATCTGGGTTCAACCGACGTGAGATAAATGCACCAGCGGGTTGCCACGGAGAACACGGAGACTACGGAAACAACACGGATTTTGTTTTTTGCTTTATCCGTTCTAATCCGCTTTTTCCGCTCAAATCCGTGGCAAACTGTTTCGGCAGTTATCCGCCAATAGCAGCCTGCAGTTCTGGATGGTGCCGCGCGTGTTCACGCACCGGCACGCCCGCCGCGATCGCATCCCACGCCTGCCGCAGACTCGCGGCACCCGCTCGCGGTCCCATGGGATGCCCGAACACGGCACGTCCGGGGACGAACCCGAAGTCCACGGTATTCACCCGGCGGTATACCCCTTCGAGCGTCGCCGCCGAATCGGAACCACCCGGCACCGGCAGACTCGGCTTGAGTGATCCCATGGGCTCGAGGCAAGCGCGCACGTTGTCGAGCACCTCGTGCTCCGGCGTCATCATGCGGTCGCCGAAGCCCGGCATGATGATGACATCGGCGCCGGCCAGACGCTGCAAGCGCGTGAATACCCGCGAGTGCACCCCGTGCGCCGGAATGCGACTGAACGCCGCGATGAACGGGAAGTGCGTGACAATCGGCACACGGGCATGCTGGCGTAGCGCGCGCACCCCACTCACCCCTGTGGGCATCGCATTCACCATCACGAGCGTCGCGCCGGCGTTCACCGCCGTATCGTGCAGCGCATGCAACGCCGTGACTTCGTCCGTGATGTTGGCGAGGTATCCCTTGGGCACACCCGTTGCGAGTTCTGCCCGACGTCGCGCGTCACCCAACAGCGGCGCACGCACGGCCATCGGCGAGTACGGTGCATCGGCAAGCATCTCGTCGTCTTTCGCCACATCGAGCCCGCCCAGCCACCCTTCGTAGCCCAACGCGGCGAACGGTTCGGGCGGCAGTCCGATGTTCGGCTTGATGACCCCGAAAAAGATGGGGCGGTCGTACACGGCGAGCTGAGCACGCACGCCCGCCACCCCGAATTGCGGCCCTTCGAAGGCCGCGAGATACGACGCCGGAAACCGGATGTCCTCGAGTCGGATGAGTGGGATCCCCGGCGCGAAGTACACCCCTTCGCCCATCACCGCCGAAATCAGGTTGGGAAGCCGCGGACCGAAATTGCCATGCGGATGCGCAATGACCGCACGGCACGCGTGTACCGGCCCCGGTGGCGCCGCCGGCACCGGTACGGAGAAACCGGTCGGGCGCGGCACGGCCTCGAGCTCGAGCACCTTGGCGCCGAACTGCCCACGAAAGTCTTCCTCGACGCCGACGCGGTGCCACTGCGCCGTCGACTGTTCGCTGGCCAAGTGCGCCGCAGCCATACGCGGATCGCCGGCACACTCGAACGTGAACTCCAGTTCGAGGTACGCTTCAGCGTCGAGCATCGCCCGCGTGGCGAAGAATCCGTCAACGTCGCTCTGGTGCACGCGGTTATTCCGTGCGCAACAGATGCAGGTGGACTTCCCGCTGCGCGCGCGGCCCGTCGAGCTCCACGAAAAACAGCGATTGCCAACCGCCAAGCTCCAACGCCCCGTCGCTCACGGGAATGGACTCGCTCGCATTGAGAAACAATCCCAAAAGGTGCGCATGCGCGTTGAGACGATCGTCGACCGGCGCGTTGTTGTGGCCGTACGGATTGCCCGGCGGCGCCAGCTGCCCGAGCCAGGCAATCATGTCGCGCTGCAACTCGGCCTCCCGCTCATTGAGCGTGATGCGCGCCGTGGTGTGCGGCGACATGACCGTAAGCAGGCCGTACACCACACCCGACTGCTGCACCCACTCACGAACCTGGTCGGTGATGTCGACGATCTCGATGGGCTGCGTCGTAGCGATCGTCAGGCGGTGGCGGAGCGGAGGCATACCCGAAGGTAGACGACGGCCAAGTCACCCGCCACTTTTCGGCATGACCGCCAAAGTGTATCCCGACCTATTCGACGCGTCGCAGGTAGACGCGGCCATCGCGCGGCTGCACGCGCTCACGCCGGAGTCCACGCCGCAGTGGGGGCGCATGGTCGTGAGTGAAATGCTCGCGCACGTGAACGTCGCGTACGAAATGGTCTACGAGCAGAAGCACCCGCGACCCAACCCCATCATGCGCTTCGTACTCAAGCGCATCGTGAAGGCACGCGTCGTCGGCGCGGACCCGTATCCGCGCAACACCCCTACGGCTCCCGCATTTCGCATCAAGGAAACGCGCGACTTCACCGTCGAACGCGACCGCCTCATCGCCTATCTGCAGCGGGTGCAGCGCGAAGGACGGTCACAGTTCGAGGGGCGTGAATCGTTGTCATTCGGCCCGCTCAGTGCCACAGAATGGAACGGGCTCTTTTCCAAACACCTCGACCACCACCTGCAACAGTTCGGGGTCTAACCGGCGCGCCCGTGCACCACGACGGCGCACGGGCGCTGAAATGCCAGCGGATCAGACGAATGCGGCGCTGTATTCCTGCGCGTACGCCTGGAAGCGGCGCGGTGACTTCCCCGTAATGCGCTCGACAGCGTCGGTGACGCGCTCCGAGTAGCCCAACTTGAAGAAGTGCAGAATCGTCAGCAGGAACTCGGTGTAGTCCGCGGGCAAACCGGCGGCGAGCAGCCCGGGGCGCATCTCGTCCGGCGTGACCTCCTGGTAGCGGATCGTGCGGCCCGCGACCTCTGAAAGAATGGCCGCCACCGCATCGTGATCGAGCGGCTCGCCACCCGTCAGGTCGAACGCCTGTCCGTCCAGGTCGCTCCGCTGCAGCAGCGAAGCCGCCACATCGGCAATGTCACGTGAATCGATGAAGCTCCCCTTGGCATTGCCCGTCGGCAGCAGGATGGCGCCGTGGTGCGTGATGCCGTGAATCCAGAAGCTGTTGAAGTTCTGCATGAACCAGTTGGGGCGGATCACGTTCCACGCGAGGCCGGACGCTTCGAGGTGCAGTTCCGCCTTGCGCAACGGCGCCGTGGGGTCAGCGTCAGCGCCCATCGCGGTCATGAGCACCGCCTTCTTCACGCCGCGCGCCACCGCTTCGTCGATCACCCGCCCCAGCGTGACGTCCTGATTCATGTGGCCCGGCGGCGACAGCAGAAACACCGCATCGGCCCCGTCGAGCGCAGCCCCAACGCCCTCGCCGGTGGCCAGGTCCACATGCACCTGCCCCGCGCCGGCCGGGCGGCTGGTGGCGCGGCGCACGGTGTGCCCCGCCTGCTCCAAGGTCGTGCTGAGTACGCTGCCTACATTGCCGCTGGCGCCAAGAATCAAGAAGGTCGACATCTTCGGTTCCTCGTGTGTTGGGTTGAGCGAGGAACATGACCACCAATATCGGGACGCAAAATGGCTTCTCGTCCGCTTTCTATGTCTTCTCGTCCAGATCGGTGTACTTTACAACATGGACATCCTCGCCGACCTCTTTCGCGAAGCCGGGCTCCAGCGCCGCCTGCTGGACATGCGCCACCTGACAACCGGCCGCGCGCTCCGCTTTCCCTGCGACCGCAGCTTGGGCTTTCATGTGGTGCTCGAAGGCACCGCGTGGGTTCATAGCCCCTCGCTCGCCGAGCCCATCGAGCTGCACGCTGGCGACATTGCCGTTATGGGACGCGGGTGCGACCACCTGCTGGCAGCCGAGCCGGACGTCTCGGCGCTGCCCACCGAGGCGATTACGCTGGCGCACGATGGGGTCGCGCCGGCTGGCAGCGAGGGCACCGTCGTAAGCGGGGCGTACCAGCTCTGGAATACGCCGTTGCATCCGCTCTTTGCAGAACTCCCCGAGTGGCACGTGGTGCGCGCCGAACGCACCACACGTCTCGAGCCGATGGGGCTCGCGCTGTCCATGCTCGCGGCCGAAGTCCAGCAGGACGCACTCGGGCGCGAGAGCATCGTGCACGGATTGGTCGATGTGCTCTTCACCTACCTCGTGCGCGACATCGTCGCGCGCCGCGGGAGTGAAGGCAGCGCGAGTTGGAGCCACGCCGTCACCGATACGCAGGTGCGTCGCGCCGTTGCGGCGTTGCATGGAGACTGCGCGCGCGCGTGGACGCTCGAATCACTCGCGCGCGCCGTCAACCTCTCGCGCAGCGTCCTCGCCGAACGCTTCCGTGACGCGATGGGCGATACGCCGCTGTCGTATCTGCGCACGGTGCGATTGCAGCGCGCGATGCACTTGCTCGCCGATGGCAACCAGACGCTCGAACAGGTGGCGCTCGCCGTCGGGTACCACGATGCGTTCGGATTCTCGAAGGCGTTCAAGCGCGCCGTCGGGGTATCGCCGGGCGAGTATCGCAAACGCAATCAGGCTGAACGGAGCGTGCCCTGGCGGTTCACCGCACAGGACGCCGTCAGCGCTGGCTGACGACTACAACTCAGTCACACGTTCTTCATGCTTGCCACGTACAGCGTGTGCCACGGGCCCGAGGTGGCGTGTGCCCGCACGCTGTGCGATTCCACCGTAAGCCCCACACGCTGCAGTGCCCCCACGAACGACGGATCGGCACTCACCGACCAGTAGGCAATCACACCACCGGGACGCAATGCCGTGATGGTCGCCGCCAACCCCTTGGTGGCATAGAGGCGCGAGTTCTCCTTCATGATCATGCCGTCGGGACCATTGTCGGTATCGAGCATGATCGCGTCGAACCGGCCCGGATTGTCCTTGAGCACCTTCACGACGTCCTGATGCACGATGCGCACGCGCGGGTCGGCCATGGCCTCCGCAGACAGCGCGTACTCCGGGTTGGCGTTCCACTCGATCACTTCCGCGACGAGTTCGGCCACCCACACTTCGGCATCCGCGCCGAGACGGCGCAACGCTTCCCGCAACGTGAAGCCCAGCCCGAGACCGCCAATGAGCACGCGCACCTTGGGCTTGGTAGCCAGCGGCGCGCACGCGAACTCGGCGAGCTTGTCTTCCGACAGGTGCCGTCGCGTGGACATGAGCTCGACGCCATCGGCGCGAATGAGATAGGCGCCGTCATGACGATAGAGCTGCAACACGGATCCATTCGGGGTACGCGCTTCCCCAAGGCGTTCGAGAGGCTTCATGCCGTCAATTTAGTAGCCCGACCAAGGGATCAGTGCGTGAGCCCGTACACCACGTAATTCGTCGCGAACTTGTACGCATCGTTGGAGAGATTCACCGGGTACCACCCCTCACCCGACCACTCCATGTAGTCGCCAATGTCGTTGTTGAAGTTGATCACCACCTGCAACCGTTTCGCAGGATCATTGTCTTCGTGAATGCCCAGATACACCGCCTTCGCCGCGGGCGTCGCCGGGTGCGTCATCCCCTCGAGCGTCTTGATGCTGAAGAACGAGTGGAATACCGGATGCGACACCGTGAGCGGGTCGATGCGCGCCTCCGGTAACACCTTGCGCATCCCCGCTTCGAACACGGCCCATTGCCGGTCGAAGTAGAAGTCGTCGACAATGAGAAAGCCACCTTTGAGAATCCATCGGCGCAGCGCAACGGCCTCCTCGTCGGTGGGATACCAGTAGCCCGGTTCCGTGAGATAGGCCACCGGATAGCGCCCCAGCTCGGGATCGTCGAGCACGTGCACGTTGCTCCCTTTCCGGTGCACGCGCATGACCGACAAGTCGCCAAGAATGGCCATGAAGTTGCGCTCCATGGCCGGGTAATCGGCGCTCCACGCCATCCGGTATCCCTGCGTGTAGCGCAGGCGCACGAAGGTGAAGCGCCCATCGTACGGCACATTGGGCTCCACGAACGCGCGCCGCTGCGACCACGCGAACGGCGCCGCCACGACGGCAAGCACGCAGCCCAACAGCAACAGCTGGCGTGTTCGTCTGCGCATCGTGGCGTGCCTCGCTCGTTATCCGACCGAATCGTAAATCTTGACGCTCGCCCACAGCGGCTTGCATTCTGCCACGAACTGCTGGTGCACCGTATCCACCTGATACGCGTCGTGCTGCGCCTCGTCGGTGAACACCAGCACCAGCGCGTAGCTGTAGCTCCGGTCGATGACCGGACGATCCGTGGCGGCAGGCACCCCCACGTAACACGCCTCTGCGCTCGTGATCGTCTTGAGACGCTCCAATCCGGCGACAAACTGCGCCTGCTCTTCGGCCGTCAGGTCGGGACGAAGCCAGAAATACACCGCGTGAACGAACATGAGTCTTGTGGAGAGGGAAGGCGATAGTGGAGCTTTCGAGGATCATCTCCACCATAACACCGCAACCGACCATGCGCCTGCCTGCCATTGCCGCTCTCGTTGCTTCGCTGACCACTGCGCTTGTCGTAGG
>CANGXD010000057.1 GCA_947457545.1 Gemmatimonadaceae bacterium | reverse complement strand
GCGCTGCACGGCGACACGCTCACCTTCACGGGGCGCACGCTGGCGGAAGAGCTGCAGCACGCGCCGGCACCGGACGGGCGTGTGGTGTTGCCGGTGTCGCAGGCCCGGTCACCAGACGGTGGCGTGACGGTCCTCACCGGCAATCTCTGTCCCGATGGCGCCCTGCTCAAAACGGCCGGGCTGGCGACGCTCGTGCATCGCGGACCGGCGCGCGTGTTCGAAAGCGAAGAAGCGGCGCAGGTGGCGGTCACGCAGCGCGATTATCGAGAAGGCGACGTGCTCGTCATTCGCAACGAAGGCCCGCGCGGCGGTCCGGGAATGCGCGAGATGCTGGGCATTACCGCACTATTGTACGGCCAGGGAATGGGCGACAAAGTCGCGCTGCTCACCGACGGACGGTTCAGCGGCGCCACGCGCGGGTTGTGCATTGGTCACGCCGGCCCGGAGGCCGCCGATCGCGGCCCCATCGCACTGCTGCACGATGGCGACATCATTTCCATCGACGCGCGCCCAGAGGCGCGCCGCATCTCGGTGGAACTCAGCGACGAAACGCTGGCCGCACGGCTGGCCGCGCTGCCGGTGCGTGCGTCGTCAGTGCGTGGTGGCGTACTCGAGAAGTACCGCGCGCTCGTGGGCGCGGCACATCTGGGTGCCGTCACGCATTCGGGACCGGTGTAGTTACTCGCGCGGTGCAGCCGGCATGGCGGGCATGCACATCACGTACACGTGATAGCGCTGCTCACCGGCCTGCAATGCGCGCGTCTCGCCCGCTTTGTCTTCGGCCTCGGTCATGAGCATGGCCGGCCCGTACACGTTGAACAGACAATCCACGTTGCCTTGGCGGAAGCGCAGCGACCCTTCGTTGGGCGCATCGCGAGGGTCGGGGGTGCGCGTCCATCCCACCGCGCGAATGCGCTCGTAGAAGGCCACCGCTTCCGGCTGGACGCCACGCGCTGTGCCACCGGCTGCGGTGATCTTGCACCCTGGCACCTTCTTCTGCGTACGCCAATCGTCGATCGTGTCGGGCTCGACAATCGCAGCCATGCTGCGATCGGTGCGCAGGAACGTGGCGGCGGCGGTGCACAGCGGGTGGCCGGGCTGGGTCGCCGGGTGCGGCGGCGTTGACAACGTCGACGCGAGCGCGAGAAGCAGGAGAAAACGCATACCTGAACAGTGGAGAGGGGCGGGGCGGATGCCAAGCGGTTGGAGCTACGGTTGGTTGGTCCGGCGGTCTACGGGCTACGAATCGAGCCCTCAGGGGAAAGAACGCAAGAGCACAGGATGAAGCACGGTTCCATCCGCACGGAACTGCAGGTCCGTTTTTGGTGAACGGGACCGCGCTCTTTCCTGTGCTCTTACGTTCTTTCCCCTGAGGGCTAAATCCGTCGGCCAGTAAGTCACCGGACCAACAACCGTAGTGCAACCGCAGTTCAGCGCCGCCGTCCCCCCCCTCGCCCATTCACCACGATCGGCACCCCCACGAACCCGGTGTAGAACGGGCGGAACCCAACGCCACCGAAGCCGCCACCCCATGGCCCGAACGGGCCGCCAAAGCCCCCGTAGAACCACGGATCGAAGTAGGGATAGTTGGCATACGCCCGACGCCCTTTGTCGCTGTCTGTGGCCACTTCCAGCGGCGCGACGGCGACGGACGCGTTGCCTTGCACATCCTTGCAGGCCCGTTTGTCCTTCTCCGCCTTGGCGACCAGCTTTTCGCCCATCCACAGTTCGACATCGTCCTTGGATTTGGACGAGAACTGTACCTGCTCGTGCGCGCCCAACGACACGGGCGACTGCGTGCCGCTCTTGGCAACCCCCAGCCGCGCGTCGACCGGTTTGTCACCATCGTTGCGCAGCAGAAAGGTGTCGTCGCAGAGGTAACCGAACGTCAGGCGTGCCACGTCGGCCACGGCACTGCGCTGCAGGTCGGCAATCTGCGCGGCCGCCACTCGTGGCAGCACCGACGTGAGCGCGAGCCCGAGGACTACCGGCACGCGCGACGTCCTACGATTTGATATGCGTTTCACAACGATCTCTCCTGCTGCCCGCTCTGGCAGCCGGACGGGGTGCGACGAGGCGCTGCACCCTAGGTGGCGCGCGCACTCATGCAGACAGACACCGAGTGCGCGGGCGAACCCTATGCCGTCGATCGCCGACGTGTGCGCGTTATTGCGGCGCCGCCACGATCGCGAACCATTGCGTGGGCAGCGGCGCGGACATGCCACGCGCTTGCACCACCGCCCGGTACAGCCCGGGCGCCAGCACCCGCCCTTCGCCGCCGCGCACATCCCACGTCACGGTGCCACCAGCGTTGGTGGGAACCGCCAGCAGCAGAGCGCCGTCGGGACTGTACACGAGCACATAGCCGTTGGGCGGCGTGTTCACGAAGGCCACCTGCGCCGGCGCGCTGGCCTGCACACCAAAGAGCATGGGCAGACGCGGCGCCGTCCGCACCGCCGACACCGGCGACGGTAGCGCCGACAGCTGCGCGACCTTCTTGCCGTTCGTCTTCACCACCAGCAGCGCCTCGAGCGCCGAGGCATAGTCAGGCTCGAGACGCACGGCGTCGAGCAGCGCCGCCGAGGCGGGGGCGGTCTGCTGCTGTGCGAGCAGTGCGAGCCCAAGATTGAACGAGGCCGATGCCAGGCTGGGCTGCTCACGCAACGCCGCCCGGTACTCCCGCACCGCGTCACTCAGTGCGCCCTCCTGCTGCAGCACATCCGCGTACTCGGCGCGCATCCACGCCAGCGCCGGCTGCGTCGCCAACGCACGCTCGTAGAGGGCGCGGGCGTCGTCGGTGTCCCCCTGTCGCACCTTCGCCTGCGCGAGCGCACGCAACACATCGGGACGCGTGTCGCCGAGTTCGATGGCACGCTCGAGCGCCGCGGCTGCTTCCTTCTGCCGTCCGCGTGCCTGGTGCGCGACCCCCAGCAGGAAGTGTCCCTGCGGATAGGCGCGATCGTTCGCCAGCAACGGCGTAAGTTCGGTGGCCGCCTCGTCGAACATGTCGCCACTGCCCGACAGCGACGCAAACACGACCTTGCCCATAGCCGTATACAACGCACTCTCCGGCCCGCTGCGATCGCGCGCATAGTACGGCTCGATGGCAACCGTCGACTTCGCCGCGCGCGCCGAGTCGCGCGACGGCACACGAATCCAGTGATCACTGAAGGTCCCGTGAGGGACGGTACGCTCTTTCACCACCGGCATGTGACAGCTCACACAATCGCCCGCCGGCGCGTGCGACCGCTTCGATGCCGCCGTGGTGAACTTCGCGGTGAACGCGCTGCCGGTGTGACACGACAGACACGGCTGATTGCGCGTGGCGCGCGTCGCTGGCGCGGCGTGCGGGTTATGGCAGGTAGCGCATTCAAGCGGCTTGTCGCTGGTCATGGAGCCGCGGAAGCACGCGCTCTGCTTGAGACGGTCGGCATGCGACACGAGATCGATATCGCCGCCATTCTTGAAGTACGCGTATTGCGCTTCGAGCTGCTTGGCGGGAGTGAAGTCGAAGGCGGTGCGCTTCTCGCGCAACACCGCGACTGACGTGTGCACGTGACACTGCTCGCAGACATCCATGCGTCGATCGAGCGGCAGGCGCACCGGATTCACGATCGACGAGTCCATGGTGCGCACTGCCGGCCGCGACGCCGCGCCCACACCGGTGCGCCATTTGGTCACGTGCAACGCCCCCGGACCATGGCAACGCTCGCACCCAATACCGGCGCGCAGCACGGGGTACTTGCCTTCGAGGTGTTGCGCCGGCGTCGGATAGCTCGAGTGACAGGCAATGCACCGGTCGGGCATGACGCGCGAGAACCGCGCGTTGTTGATCTCGTAGCCCGGGCTGAAATCCCACCCGTGGTTGGCATACCACGTGAGCGGCAATTGAAAGAGCCGCCCGTTCTCTTCCGTGAAGTACGTCCGCGCCAGTCGCCCGCTCCCCATCACGTAATCCATGCGGCGACGCAGCTCGTGTACCGGCATGGCGGCGTCCCCCGGACGCGTTTCGACCTGCCAGAGGGCACCAGCACTATCGATGACCTTGTACGCGTACCCGCTGGGCTGATTCCGTAGCGCTTCCGCCATGGCCTGTTCCACTCGGCCGTCGGCGCTCCACTTGTGAAAGGAGCTCGCCATGCTGTGCTTGGCGTACGAGGCCGCCTCGGCGGCATGGCAACTCGTGCAGCTCGAGTCGCCCACATAGGCAACGGAGGTCGCCACGTTCCGGAACTGCCGTTCTACCGTGTCCGGCTGCTGCGTTACGGCGGCAGCCGGCGTAGCGGGACGGTCGCACGCCGACCCCGTGTACAGTGCGGCGAGTGCCAGCAGGAGAGAGGCTGCACGGAACGGGACTACGCGTGGGATCATCTGCCTACAGTAGCGTGGGGGACGCCTGCACGACAATCGTTCGGGATGCGCCATTTATCCCCCACGGGCGGCAGACCCACGCTCGCGCAGTTTCTCATCGAGTCACGCCGGGACGTTCCAAACGCCACCGGCGACTTTGACGATCTCGTGACCGCCATCGCCCTGGCGTGCAAAGCCATCGCGTTGCAGGTCGCCCGGGGGGTACTCGCCGTACCTGCCGGCGAGACCGACGCGACCAATGTGCAGGGGGAGGTCCAGCGACCGCTGGACGTGGTCAGCAACGAACTGTTCCTGAGTGCGTGCGAGTGGAACGGCGTCTGCGCGGGTATGGTGTCGGAAGAACTCGACGAACCCTACGTCATTCCGTCGCGCTACACACGCGGCAAATACCTGCTCTGCTTCGATCCGCTCGATGGGTCTTCGAATATCGATGTGAACATGAGCGTGGGAAGCATTTTTTCGGTGCGCCGCGCGCCTCGCGGTACGGCAGTCCCAACCACCGCGGACTTTCTGCTCCCCGGCACCGCGCAGCTGTGTGCGGGCTATGCGTTGTACGGTCCATCGTCCATGCTCGTGCTTACCGTGGGACGCGGGACGCACGCGTTCACCCTCGATCCACAGCTCGGCGAATGGATTCTCACCCACCCTGACATCGCGATCGCCCCCACCACGCGGGAATTTGCGATCAATGCGTCCAACCAGCGGCACTGGGAGCCTGCCGTGTCACGCTATGTGCAGGAGTGCCTGGAGGGCGCGACGGGCGTGCGTGGGGTGGACTTCAACATGCGCTGGATCGCGTCGCTGGTGGCCGAGGCGCACCGCATTCTCATGCGCGGCGGGGTATTTCTGTACCCTCGCGATGCGCGGGAAGGGTACCGGCAGGGACGGTTGCGGGTGCTGTACGAGGTCCATCCCGTCGCGATGCTCATCGAGCAGGCCGGCGGGTGGGCCAGCGACGGCCATGCCCGGGTGCTTCCGCTCGTTCCGAGAGCGCTGCACGAGCGGCGGGCCTTCCTGTTCGGGGCGCGGGAAGAGGTGGCTCGCATTGAGGGGTACCACCGGGAGGGGTGACCCCGAGCAAGCCGCCAGCGTGACAGTTTTGCCAGCAATGAAATGAGACTTTGGTCCTAGTAAACGCTCAGGGATACATGTCGACACTCATCGCCACGAACGCTTGCGTGGCTGGCTGAACGACACTCCCCCAATTGTGCTCTCGACGAGGAGACACTGTGAAATCCTGGTTTCTGAATCTGCGTATTCGCTACAAACTGCAGCTGGCAATGGGCATCATTACCATCGGACAGATTGCCAACGGCATCGAAGCGATGCGCCAGCTGTCGGAACTCAACGACCAATCGACCGCCGTAAGTCGCGATTGGCTTCCCGGGGTAGAGCGCATCGGTGCGCTCGAGAACGCCCTCACCGAGTACCGGGTGTTGCAGTTCTCGCATCTGACCGCGTCGGATGAGGCGAGCCGCCGCACGATCGAAGCGGCCATGGCGGCGCAGCGTACCACCATCGACTCAACGGCCGCATCGTATGGAGAGACGATCGTTCTGGATACGGACCGGGCGCTCTTTACCCAGTACACGGAACAAGCCTCGGCATTTTTCGGCGCCTGGGGTGCCGCGCAGTCCCTCTCTCGCGAGGGCCGGATAGCCGAGGCACGCGAGCTATTGTCGGGGCGCGGCGCCACGGAATTCCAGGCGCTCAATCACACCCTCGTCAGCCTCATCAAGCTCAATCACGACGAGAGCGAGAAGGCCGCGGCGAGCGCAGCGCACGCCTACCGCACCGGGCGAACAGGACTGCTGGTGCTGATGGTCATGCTAGTCGTCCTTGGCGTGTGGCTCGCGCACATCGTAAGCGGTCTGATCGAACGGGTGGTGCTGGTGGTCCTTGAGCGGACGACGTCGCTTCAGCAGGCGTGCCTCACGGGATTGCGCAACGGCCTGCAGGGCATGAGCCATGGCGACACCTCCATTCATGTGACGCCGCAGACCACATTGATCCGTTCGTCGGCGACCGACGAAATGGGCCAGATTGCCAACAGCGTGGACGGCATGACCACACTGGTGCAATCGGCGATGGCATCGTATGCCGCCATGCGTCAGGTCATCGATCAGCTGGTGAGCGAGACGCAGCGGCTGTCGGATGGGGCACGTGTTGGCGCCATCCACCACCGGGCCGATGCGTCGCAGTTCGAGGGACGTTTCCACGTGGCGATCACGGGACTGAACGGTGTCCTGGATGCCGTCGCGGCGCCGCTTACCGAAGCGCAACAGGTATTGGTGCGCGTGGCAGACCGCGATTTGAGTGCGCGCGTCGAGGGACAGTATGCGGGCGAGTACCGCACGCTCACCGACGCGATCAACACGGCGGTGCAGAACGTCGCCGACACGTTGCAGCAGGTTTCGAGTGCTGCGGAACAGGTATCGGCGGCCAGCGGGCAGATCGCCAGCGCGAGCCAAGGCTTGGCCAGCACGGCCAGTGAGCAGGCGGCCGGCCTTGAGGAGATCGCGTCGAGCACGACGGAGTTTGCCAGCATGGCCAAGTCCACGGCCATGAATACACAGGAGGCGCTGACGCTGGTGGAACGCGCACAGCAGAACGCGACCGACGGACGCCACCGCATGGAGCGCCTCACCGAGGCGGTGCAAGAGATCCGCCGTGGAAGCCAGGAGACGTCGAAGATCGTGAAGACGATCGAAGAGATCGCCTTCCAGACCAACTTGCTGGCGCTCAACGCCGCCGTTGAAGCAGCGCGCGCAGGTGATGCCGGCCGCGGCTTCGCCGTCGTGGCTGAAGAGGTCCGCAGTCTCGCCATTCGTTCGGCAGAGGCCGCGCGGCATACGGCAGCGCTCATCGATCAGGCCATGCAGAGTGCCGAGCGTGGGTATTCGCTCAATGGAGAAGTGACCGCCAGTTTCGAAGAGATCACGACGCAGGTGCAGCGCGTCGCCCGTGTCATGGACGAAGTGGCTACCGCTGCCGACCAGCAGGCGCGGGGCGTCGTCCAGGTGAACGGCGCCGTGGAGCAACTCAATGGCACCACGCAGCAGGCCGCCTCGAATGCGGAGGAATCGGCGAGTACCGCCGAGGAACTGTCGAGCCAGGCCCTCACCCTCGGCGCGCTCGTGGCCCAGTTCACCTTGAGCCCGCCAGGAACGCGCCCGACGGGCGCTGCCCAGCGATTAGGCCCTTGGTCCCGGTCAACCCGTCGTCGAAGCGTGCCGACACTTGCACCTACCGCGGCCTAGTGACCGGCTGAAGCAACTCTGCACCCCGTGTTCTCGACGAGGAGACACCGTGAAACTCTGGTTCTCGAACCTACGCATCCGCTATAAGCTGCAGTTCACCGTTGGCATCGTGCTCGCCGGTTTGGGGGCAACCGGGCTCGTAGCCAACCGACAACTCTCGGTCCTGAACGACCAGTCCACCGCCGTCACCCGTGATTGGCTCCCGGGTGTGGAACGAATTGGGGCGCTGGAGAATGCGCTGACCGAGTACCGGGTCCTGCAGTTCTCGCATGTCTCGGCGCTTGACGACGCGAGCATGACGGCCGCTGAGAACGAACTCACCAAGCAGCGCGCCGTGATCGACTCGACCGCCAAATCGTACGAAGAAACGATCATTCTGGATGAAGATCGGAAACTCTTCGAAGCGTACAACGCGAAGGCGAGCGCCCTCTTTGCCGCGTGGCCCGAAGCACAGTCGTTGTCGCGTGCCGGCCGCAATACCGAGGCGCGCGCCGTTCTCGCCGGCGACGTCGGCACGAAGTTCAACGACCTCAGCGGAACGCTGGGCGCCCTCATCAAGCTCAACCACGATGAGAGCGTCAAGGCGTCCAACCTGGCGGCAGAGGCGTATCGCTCGGGTCGCGTCGTCCTGTTGGTGGTGGTCGTCCTGCTCGTGGTTTTTGGGCTCTCGCTAACGCACGTCGTGAGCAACGTGCTCGAGCGTTCGTTCGTGGAAGTGCTGACGCGCACCACGTCACTGCACACGATCTGTATCTCCGGCTTGCGTGACGGCCTCGACGGCATGCGCCGCGGCGATGTCTCGGTCGAAGTGGTGCCCAAGACCACGCACATCCGGTCGACGGCGAAAGACGAAATGGGCGAGATCGCCAATAGCGTCGACGGCATCATCACGGCCGCCCAGTCGGCGGTCGCTTCGTACAGCGAGATGCGCGGCGTCATCGCCACGCTCGTCAACGAAGCGCAGTCGCTGTCGGCAAGCGCGCAGGCAGGTGTCATCGACAAGCGCGCCGATACCACCCAGTTCGAAGGCCGCTTCCGGGAGGTATTGGCGGGGCTCAACGGCGTCATGGACGCCGTGGCCGCACCGCTCACCGAAGCGCAGCAGGTCCTCGTTCGTGTCGCCGATCGCGATCTGACCGCACGTGTCGGGAGCAGTTATTCCGGTGAGTATCGCACACTCACCGATGCGATCAATACGGCCGTGCAGAACGTCGCCGATACGCTGCAGCAGGTGTCGAGCGCTGCCGAACAGGTGTCGGCGGCCAGCGGGCAGATTGCCAGCGCGAGCCAGGGGCTGGCGAGCACCGCCAGCGAGCAGGCGGCAGGCATCGAAGAAATCGCGTCGAGCACGACGGAGTTTGCCAGCATGGCGAAGTCCACTGCTGCCAACACGCAGGAGGCGCTGGCGTTGGTGGAACGGACGCAGCAGAACGCCACCGAAGGGCGCCGTCGCATGGAGCGCCTTACGGAGGCCGTGCAGGATATCCGCCGCGGTAGCCAGGAGACGTCGAAGATCGTGAAGACGATTGAAGAGATCGCGTTCCAGACCAACCTGCTGGCACTCAACGCCGCAGTCGAAGCGGCACGCGCTGGCGACGCGGGTCGTGGCTTCGCGGTGGTCGCGGAGGAGGTGCGGAACTTGGCCATCCGCTCAGCGGAAGCGTCACGCAATACCGCCGCGCTGATCGAAACATCGTTGCAAAGCGCAGAACGCGGCTATGCGCTGAACGGCGAAGTGACGCAGAGCTTCGATGAGATCACCACGCAGGTACAGCGTGTGGCGCGTGTCATGGAAGAGGTCGCCACGGCGGCCGATCAGCAGGCTCGAGGTGTCACGCAGATCAACGGCGCCGTCGACCAGCTCAACGGCACGACGCAGCAGGCCGCGTCGAACGCGGAAGAGTCGGCGAGCACGGCCGAAGAGTTGTCGAGCCAGGCGCTCACGCTGGGCACCATTGTCGGACAGTTCACGCTCGCCGACGACGACCAGCGCAAGCGGCGCACGATGGACATCCCGCGTGCACGCCCCGCCAGCCGCAGCGTGCCGTCCCGTCCCGTCGCGCCGGCTCGCAAGGCGGCGCCGACACGTGGTGCATCGTTCATTCCGTTCGATGACGACGTCGCCGTGGCAGACGACGCGGCGCTGTCGGTGTTCTAAGCGCGAGCGCCCTCGGCGCGATGCACCGTATCAGGCGTGATAAAGACCCCGGCAACGTTACATTTGCCGGGGTCTTTCACTTTCTCAGAGGTCTTCATGTCCCGCCGATTCACGCTGGGCCTGCCGCTGCTCGTTCTGGCCGGCGCCTGCACCCTGCAGCGCACGACGCCGTCTGCTCCTGGTGTCTCGCGCTCATCGCAGGTCCCAACCGGCATGGCCGGTATGGCCATGGGTGCCGACGAACACATGGCACACATGAGTGCCGCCGACATGGCCGCGCCGGTGGCAACACGCAGCGCCGCGCAGCAAAACAATGCGCTGCCCGCCAGCAACAACGGCGCTGCCGAACGCGTCAGGAACAGTCCGCGTCACGGTGAATGGGTGAAGATCGCGTACACGCCGGGCTCTGCCGATTCGCTCATGGCGTGGGTCGTGTATCCGTTCAGCAAGACGGCGAGTCAGAAGGCTCCGGTCGTCGTCGTGGTGCACGAGATTTTCGGACTCTCCACGTGGGTGCGCGGTGTGGCCGATCAGTTGGCCGCCGACGGATTCATCGCGGTGGCGCCCGACTTCCTGTCGCGCGTGCGCGGCGGCGCGAGCACCGTGGAGCTCCCGGCCGATACCGCGCGGCGCCTCATTCAAGGGGTGAGCACCGACGAGCGCAACACGATCATCAAGGCGTCGGCGAACTACGCGATGATGTTGCCCAGCGCGCAGCCGCGCTATGCGGTCATCGGCTATTGCTGGGGCGGCACGACCACGTGGGCGCACGGCGTGAACGGCGGCCTCAAGGGTTTCGCTGGTGGCGTGGCGTTCTACGGTTCGCCGTACACCAAGGGCGGTACACCAGCGACCGCCACGACGGCCGCGGTGCCGGCGTCGGTCGATGCCGATTCGCTGGCGAAGATCTCGCAGCCCATCATGCTGCTCAATGGCTCGAAGGACGCGCGCATTGCCGCGCTCATGCCGGCCATCGACAGTGTCATGAAGGCCAAGGGGAAGAGCTACACCGGCGTGAACTACGAGGGCGCGGTGCACGGCTTTTTGCGCGCGCAGAATGACCCGCGTCCTGCCAATCGCGATGAAGTCGAAGAAGCGGCGAATCTGGCCGCGACCAAGGACGGATGGCCGCGCACCATTACGTTCCTTCGCAAGCAGCTTGGTGTGAAGTAGACCCGCCTGCGCGACGAACGGCCCGCGATGCCAGTCAGGCGTCGCGGGCCGTTGTCATTGCCGGCTCGAGAAACGCGATGAGTAGTTGCTGCAAGGCGTCGCTCGCCACGCGAACATCCAGCGACTGCAGCGAATCATCGGGACACTCAAGGTTGATCCCCGGGGCGCGGTACAGTCCCCACTGTGACGCCTTGCCGGCCAGCAGCATATCGACAGTGGGGACACGAAAGGCTGCTGCCGCGTGCGCGAGGCTCGTGTCGGGCGTGAAGAACAGATCGGCCTGCGCAACCACGGCGAAGGCGTCGCGCAGTGTACGGGTCGCGAGATACTGCCCGTGCGTGAGCGCGGCGAGCGCTTCGCCGCGTTCCCGGTCGTGAGGCGCCGAGATGATGCACACCGTGAGCGACGGCGCGATGGTGCGCGCGGAGGCAATGACGTCGGCGTACGATTCGACCGGCCAGTGTCGCGCCGTCTTTCCGGCCGAGATGTTGACGAGCAGTCGACACCGCGGTTCAGACACCGGCGCATCGTGCGCCGCCCAAAGCGCCTCTGCCGCAAGTCGTTCATCCTCGCCAAGCTCGATGACCGGCGACGGGTCGATGGTGGCGTCGCTCGGCACGAATGGCGTCGCCAGCAGCGCGAGGTGATCGACAATGTGCGCCTCAAGGGGCAACGACGGCGTTGCAGGCGCAAGAATTTCGTCGAGGCCGCGTCCCAACGTGCCCACGCGACGACGGGCCCCGGACGCCAACATGATCATGAGCGTCGTCACCGACGGCGCCGTCGGCATGCAGTCGATGACGGTGTCGTAGCCACGAGCGCGCATGGCGCGAATGCTCTGCCAGATCTTCGCGAGGCCTTGCCGGTTGAGGATCAGCACCTCGTGTACGAGAGGCTCGCGCGCAAGCACCGGCGCGTTGGCAGGCGACGCGAGCACATCGAGTTGCACGCCGGGAGCGGCGGCGATCGTGCGAATGACCCCGGTCGACACGATCATGTCGCCGATTCGGTCGGGACGCAGAAACAACACCCGCTCGCCATCGGCGCGCCGGGCGCCGCGAGGGGCGCTCGCTCGCGCTCGGTCCTGCAGGCGCAGCAGGGCGGCGAAGAGCCGAACCATGCGCCGCCGCCACCAAAGCTCAAGCCGGCGTCCGGGCCGATCCACGGTGGCCATTTCAGTGCGTCAAGAAGGACATTTTTTAACCTAACAATGTTTTTCTAAATGCAACAGCACCAGGCACATTAGTTTTCCCGCTAAGGGAAGGCTCGAATGCTCACAACTTGTGTGTCGACAGCAGGAGACTCGTTTCCGTGTTCGCCACGCCTTTGACCTTCCCGATTTTCCGCAGCACCTCGTCGAACTCCTGCAGCGTGTCGGTCGCGAGCTCGGCGACGATGTCCCACCGCCCGTTCGTGGTGTGCAGCGCCCGGACCTCCGGGTAGCCCCGCATGGTGCGGAGCACCTGATCGGCGTCCCCCTCGGTGCGCACGGTGGTGATGGCCCGAATGCGATGCGACGCCGCCTCGGGGGTCGTCCGCACGGTGAACCCCAGCAGCACGCGTTCCTCGAGCAGGCGGTCGATTCGGTTCTGCACCGTGCCGCGCGAGACCTTGAGTTGTGTCGCCAGGGAGGAGATGGGGGTCCGCGCGTTCTCGCGCAGTAATGACAGCAGTTGGGTATCGAGCTGGTCCATGGGCGAAGCGGATATCGTGGGCAACGAGGTGAACGACGGTTGCTTACATAATGTCAAGCTTTTCTGTCACTTTGCTAGATCAGTTACAGTAATTGTACACTATTCTGACTTGTTGCTGGCACGAAAAAGGCCGCATTCTACGGCCATGATGCGTCCTCTCCAGAACCGTCCGCCCAGCCCGGTCGCCGTACAACTCATTGGGGTTCCCCTCGACCTGGGCGCCAGCCGCCGCGGCGTCGACATGGGACCGTCGGCGATGCGCCTCTCCAGCCTCGTCCCGCAGCTCGAGCGGCTTGGCGTCCGCGTCCACGATGCCGGCAACGTGGCGGTGCCCGATCGCAGCACGCTCGTGGGGGGCGGGAATGACTTTCTTGACGTGATCACCGAGGTGTGCGCCGACCTCGCCGCGCGGACTGCTGCCGCTGTGCGCGCGGACGTGCGCCCGCTGGTGCTTGGTGGCGACCACTCGCTCGCCGCCGGCTCGGTCGCGGGGACGGCCACCGCACTCCACGAACAGAACCATCGCACCGGACTTATCTGGCTCGATGCCCACGCCGACATCAACACTCCCGCCAACAGCCTCAGCGGCAATGTGCACGGGATGCCCGTGGCGCATCTGCTCGGCTATGGCCATGCGCCGCTCGCGTCGCTGAGCAGTGCCGTCCCGGCCATTCGGCCGGAGCACTTGGTCTACGTAGGGCTGCGCGATCTCGACGACGCCGAAAAGGCCACGATCCGCGCGTTGGGTATCCGCGCGTTCACCATGCGCGATATCGACGAGCGCGGC
Organism: Gemmatimonadaceae bacterium; assembly: GCA_947457545.1. Lineage (GTDB taxonomy): Bacteria > Gemmatimonadota > Gemmatimonadetes > Gemmatimonadales > Gemmatimonadaceae > Gemmatimonas. The sequence goes on along the minus strand of CANGXD010000057.1, from coordinate 7,413 downwards.
TTGCGCGCCGTGATGGACGACGCCGTCACCATCGCGACCACCGGCACCGGCGGGGTGCATCTCAGTTGCGATGTGGACTGGATCGATCCGCAGGAGGCGCCGGGTGTGGGCACCCCCGTTCGCGGCGGCGCCACGTTGCGCGAGGCGCATCTCGCCATGGAAATCATCCACGACACCGGCGCACTGGTGGCCATGGATCTCGTCGAGATCAACCCCATTCTCGATTCGCGTAACGCCACCGCCGAACTCGCCGCCGATCTCATCGCGAGTGCCTTCGGCCGTCACATTCTCTGAGACCGCGACCATGACGACCACCGCCATCGCCGAGAGCACCACCGACTACATCGCCCGCGAAGACGCGTGGGGGGCGCACAACTATCACCCGCTCGATCTGGTGATCGCCGAGGCGCAGGGTGCGTGGGTGACCGACGTCGAGGGACGTCGATATCTCGATTGTCTCAGCGCGTACAGTGCCGTCAATCAGGGGCACTGTCATCCGCGCCTGCTGCGCACGATGGTCGAGCAGGCGGCACGCGTCACGCTCACCTCACGCGCGTTCCGGAACGACCAGCTCGGCGCGTTCTGCGAAGAGTTGGGCGCGCTGTGCGGTATGGAGATGGTGCTGCCCATGAACACCGGCGCCGAAGCGGTGGAAACTGCCATCAAGGCGGCGCGCCGCTGGGGGTATCGCACCAAGGGTATCGCGCACGATCAGGCGCAGATCATCGCCTTCGACAACAACTTTCACGGACGCACCACCACCATCGTGGGGTTCTCGAGCGAGCCGGCGTATCGCGAACAGTTCGGCCCGTTCGCACCGGGGTTCGTGCTCGTGCCGTTCGGCGATATCGACGCCGTGCGCGCGGCGATGAATCACAACACGTGTGCGGTGCTCATCGAGCCCATTCAGTGTGAAGCCGGTGTGCTCATGCCGCCCGAGGGATTCCTGCGCGAGTTGTCGGCGTTGTGCGCACGTGAACAGGTGTTGCTCATGGCCGACGAAATCCAAACCGGGCTCGGACGTACCGGTGCACTCTTCGCCTGCGATCACGAGGGGGTGACACCCGACGTCTACATTCTCGGCAAGGCCTTGAGCGGCGGCTTCTACCCGGTGTCGGCGGTGGTGTCGCGGCGTGATGTGTTGGGCGTGTTCGGACCGGGGTCGCATGGCAGCACCTTTGGCGGGAATCCGCTGGGGTGTGCGGTGGCACGCGAAGCGATGCGTGTCTTGCACGACGAGCAGCTGGTGCAGCGATCGGCTACCGAGGGCGCGTGGCTGCTGGAGCAGCTGCGCACCCTGCGGCATCCGGCCATTCGCGCCGTTCGTGGGCGCGGCCTCATGTGCGCCGTGGAGTTGCACGAGGCTGCGCGACCGTACTGCGAAGCGTTGCAGCAGCGCGGGGTGCTCTGCAAGGAGACGCACGGCACGGTCATCCGGCTGTCGCCGCCGCTGGTGGTTGCGCGACGTGACTTGGAGTGGGCGGTGGCGCAGTTCCGCGCGGTGTTCACGCGCTGACACATTGCGCGTGGTCGATAACGACAAAGGGCGGCAACCAGATGGTTGCCGCCCTTTGTGTACCGCATACTCGGCCAGCTGTTAGCGGTTCGTGGAGTTGTCCAGGAATGGACGATTCACGGCGGTGCCGGTGCTGGGCAGCGTGGCATCACCACGGACCGTGATGGTGTACACGCGCCCAGGGAGGAGGGTGACCAGCGTGCGCGTGACGAACGGCGTGGTAGCGCCGGCCGTCCGGGCGAGCAGGTCGTACGACCCCAACGGGAGCGCGACAAACGCCCCCGCCGCTGTATACGCGACCGGGCCGCCAACCGCGACCTCGTCGGTGCCGGTTGAGCTCCGTGCCGACAACTGCAGCGGCTGAGAGTTCGGGCTGGCGTTCACGAAGCGCACGAGCGCGCTGCTGAAGTTGATCGAATCGGGGAACTGGTCTTCTACGGCGAAGCCTTCCACCTGCTTCGTGGTGGTGTTGTAGAAGCCGCTCATGTACACCGAGTAGGCCTTCCCGTTTTCGAGCGTCCGCGAGATCGTGGAAATCGGCAGGTCCTTGTCGACGGCCGCCGCGATGCGCCCGGAAAAGCTGGTCTGCCCCGGCGGAATCACCATGTACGAGTTGCCCGCGGCAACTGCGCCGTAGGCGACGCCGGTCGTGGACTCCACCGTCGTCGTCGACGAGATGGCGGTCACCTTGTTCGTGCCCGCGTAGAAGTTCACCTGCGGTGCGTTGATACCGAAGTTGAAGAACTTCACACGCGCCCCCTCTACGGGGGCGGTAATGCTGGAGATCTGTACGGCGTCCTTGTCACACCCCGCAAGGGCGACGACACCGAGCAGCATCGCTAATGATCGGATGGTCTTCATCGCTGATTACGGTTGAGTGATCCAGAGCGGCTTCGTATGGAAATCGAGTTCGAGCCCGCCGATGACGCGCAGGGCTTCGACGTTCCACACGTACTCCGAGTTGAACCGCGCCCGGATTCGCTGCGCGATCTTGCCGTTGTTGTCCGGGAAGAGCACGGCCGGGGTGGAGAAGCCGGGGTAGATCTGCGTGCCGGTCACGGGATCGAGTCCCGTGTAGTTGTAGCGACGCATGTCCATCCACGTTTCCACGTGGCCCCAGGCCCACTGGGCGATGTACTTCTGCGACATGATCTGCCACAGCGCGAGGTTGCTGGCGCTCGGGATGATGTTCGGGTTGGCCAGGAATGCCGCACGCTCGGCCGCGCTGATCGGGGTGACCAGCTGACCATCGTCGGTGTTGCGCGCGTTCACGAAATCGATGTGCGACGTCACACCGTTGGTGTAGGCCGCCAGTGCGACACCGCGGTTCCCCGAACGGAGCGCCGCTTCCGCCTTGATGAACTGCAGCTGCGAGTACGTCATGATCGGGAAACGGCTCTTGTCGGCGAACAGATAGCGCGACGGCAAGCCGGCCCCCAGACCAGCGGCGTAGCCGAAGAAGTTGTTCGGCGTCTGCGCGGCAGGCAGGCCGAGCACACCGGAGTTCGGATCCCACGCGCGGAACTGTCCGTCCGGCGACGGCGCCAGCATGCGCGACATGCGCGGATCGAGCGCCGGTCCGTTGGCGACTCCGCCAAAGGCGGTACCGTTCATCAACCCCAGCACGAAATTCGTCTGCCGGTAGTTGTTGAGGTTGCCGCGGCGCGGGCCCCAGAAGTTGCCGTCGGCGTTGTCCGCGCTGGTCGCCGAGTACGGCAGCAGCGCGTCATCGGCATTGCTCGTGAACGACAAGTCGACCGCCGCGATGACATCCTGCGGCTTGTACGACGACTTGTTGCTGAAGTGGTTGAGCGTCATGGCCTTGAGGCCGTACGCGAAGCGCAGCCACTTGACCCGGTCACCACCGTACACGCGATCGTAGCGCGCCAGATAGGCCTGATTCACCGCCCCATCCGTCTTGGACAGATTGACGATGGCCGCATCGAGCAGCTTCAGCACTTCCTGGTACGCGTACTCTTGCGAGTCGTAATTGAAGGTGAACTTGGTCTGGTCGAAGGCTTCCTTGATGATGAGCTCACCATGCACATCGGTCACCTTGAGCCAGCCCCACGCCTTCACGACCTGACCGATACCGAGCAGATCCCAGCGCTGTTCGGCTTCGGCCTTGTTGTTCATGTCGACCAGATTCTGGCCAATGTTCCAGTACACATCACGCCAGAGCTGGCCGCCGTTATCGCTGGTGGGGTCATAGCCCATGCGGTCCCAGGTGCTGGGGAGCGTGGCGCCCGACGGCAGCGTCCAGTTCTGCGTGTAGCGTCCGATGAAACGGCCATCGAACTGTTCCGACGTGGCCACCCAATGCAGGATGGGCGCGAGGTACAGATTCGCCGAGACCGTCTGCGGCGCGTTGGGGTTTTCGTTGACGTCGAGGAAATTCTGACAGCCAGCAGCACCGACCAGCACACCGGCCAGCAGCGCGCGTCGCGCGAATTTCATGGTGGCGAGATAAGGGCGCATGATCAGTATCCCAGCGTAATGCCGAACGAGAAGCCGCGCGGCATGGGGAAGTTGCCGAAGTCGATGCCAACGGCACCCGAGCCACCAACGGCGGCGGTGTTGCCGTTCACGATCGGATCGAGACCGGAGTAGTTCGTGAAGAGCAGCAGGTCCGTCCCGCGCACGAACGCGCTGGCGCGACGCGCGTGCAGGTAGCGGGGCGGGAGCTCCACGCGGAACGTGACGTCACGCAGGCGCACCCAGTTGATGTTCTTCTCGACGAACAGTTCTTCACTCATGCCGGTGTAGAACGCCGGCTGCACCTGCGGAATGACCACGATGGTATTCTGCGTGGGCGTGGCCGTGTTCTGCTTGCCGTCACGCAGCACGCCCGGAATGATGCGCGGCGTTTCGCGGTCGAGCGTCTGCATGGTGAGACCGCGGGTCGTGAGGAAGTGCTGCGTGGCGTTGAAGACGTCGCCGCCACGGCGGAAGTCCCACAGCATCGACACCGTGGCCTTCTTGTAGCGGAAGTTGTTCGTCACGCCCATCGTCCACAGCGGCTGACGATCGTAGCCGGCATCGACGAAGCTCGTATTGCGCACCGGCAAACCGGTGGTGGGGTCGATGATCAGCTGCCCCTCATTGTTCCGCAGGTAGAACGTGCCCGTCATGGAGCGCGTGGACAGGTTGGGGGCCACACCGTTGCGGATGTTGCCGTACAGCCACGTGTCGGACACGTACGACTCGGGGAGCGCGTTCGGCAGCGCCACCACGCGACCCTTGGCCTGCTCGTAGTTGGCAATCACTTCCCACGACGCATTGGCCGTGCGCACCGGCATGGCGCGCGCCACCACTTCGTAACCCGTGTTGCGCGTCTTGGCGCCGTTCAGGTTGAAGAGAATGAAGCCGGTGCCGTAGCTGCCACGAATGTCGTTGACGATCTGATCGGTGGTTTCCTTGGCGTAATAGTTCGCATCGATGGCGAGGCGATCGTCGAACATCGACATTTCGAAACCGCTTTCGCGCGACTCAGCGAACTCCGGCTTGAGCCCCAGATTCGGACCGGTGAAGCCGTAGCCATATCCACCGCCCGTGGTCGTCTTGGACTCCAGGACGGGCCGATAGGCATACGGACGGGCGTCACGACCCACCTGCGCATAGCTGGAGCGAAGCTTCAGGGTCATGTGCCGCCCGATCGCCGGAACGGCATCGGACAGAATGAAGCTGCTCTCAACTGAGGGATAGAAGAACGAGTTCCGCTCGACCGGAATCGTGGATGTCCAATCGTTTCGTGCTCTGACCGTAACAAACCAGAGGTCCTTAAAGCCGAACTGTGCCTGCCCGAAGACACCCATCGTGCGACGCTGTGCGATTGACGTGCGGGCGAATCGCGTGGCCACGTCGGTGTTGTTGATCGATACGAAGTTCGGATCGAGCCAGTTGCGGCCGCTCTCGGCGTTCACGGTGGACTTTTCGTCACGCAGCGCGTGGCCGACGAATCCGGAGATCGAGAAGCTCTTTGTGATGTCCTGACGATTGAAATTGAAGGTCGTCTGCGTATTGATGTTGCGCACCACGTCGACCGCGTTGTCCAGAATGCCGTTGTTGCTGAAGCCAACGGCGCTTTCCGGGTGTCGGACGAGGATGTTGGAATTGGTGTAGTTGTCGACGCCGATGTTCGACCGGAGGAAGCCCCATGAGATTGGGGTGACAGTCAACTCAAGATTCGGGAAGAAGCGGATGGTGCGCGAGTCGATCTTGTTGCGGCTGATGCTGAAGTACGGATTGTCCGTCTCGCCAGACTGCGCGAGGTTCGTCACGCGGCGGCGTGTACCAGCCGGTGAGAGGAAGTCCGACGCGTTGTCCGTTTGCGGCCAGAGCAACAGGCCGAGCAGGGGGCCGTTGCCACCCTTTTCCGGCTGGTTGTTCTCCGACTGCATGTACAGCATAGAGAGATTGGTCTTCAGGTACTTGTTCACCTGTGACCCTGCGGCGCCGGTCAGATTGATGCGCGTGAGATCCGACCCCGGGATGACGCCGAGATTCCGGTTGACGTTGCCGGAGATGCGATAGTTGATGCTCTGCGTGGCCCCGCTGAACGTGAGCGTGTGCTGCTGCGAAAGCGCGGTGCGGAAGAACCCGTCCACGTTGTCGAACAACTGCGTGCCCGGCGCGTACGGCGCGCCGAAGTACTGGAACGAGCCCAGCGCGCCGCCAACATTGCTGGTGGGGCCATACACCTGCTGGATCTCGGGCTGCGCGCGCGTGTTGTCCATGCGCACCCAGTTGCTGTACTCGAAACCACCAGTGCCGGCCTTGCCGCGCTTGGTGGTAATCACGATGGCGCCGTTGGCGGCATCGATACCATACAACGCGGCGGCTTCCGGACCCTTCAGCACCACGAGGGTTTCGATATCCTCGGGGTTGATGTCGGCGGCACGGTTCGTGAAGTCGACACCACGGTTGCTGAACGCCGTCGCCGAGCCCGGCGCGTCGGAGGCCAGCACGCCCGTATTGAGCGTCTTGTTATCGAGCGGCAGGCCGTCGATGATCATGAGCGGCTGATTGTTGCCGCTAATGGAGCTTACACCACGAATGGTGATGCTCGAAGACGAGCCCGGTACGCCGGAGCTGCTCGTGACGTCGACACCGGCCACACGGCCGGCGAGCGCATTGATGAAGTTTTCGCGGCCGGTCTGCGCGATTTCGGGACCACTCACCGTTTGCTGCGCGCTGCCGAGGCTTCGCTTGGTGGCCGTCTGTCCGAGCGCCGTGACGACCATGGCGTCGAGATTGGAGGCCGACTTTTCGAGGTCGACGTTGATGATGCCGGACGTGCCGACGATCCGTTCCTGCGGCACATAGCCGATCAGTCGGAACTGGAGCGTCTGTCCCTGTGTGACAGAGAGGGAGTAGGTACCGCGCGTACTGGTTTGCGTGATCTGGCTGGTTCCCTTCACGACGACGGACACGCCGGAGAGTGGGACCGAGCCATCGCGCGTCACCGTGCCGGTAACGGTTCTCGTTTGCGCGTCAAGAGAGGACGCGGCGAGAACGGTCGCCAGCAGCACCGCGTGAATGCGAGTGTGCATGATGCTCAGGCAAGAGGGTGGCAGGTCGTCCTACCTTACACCCAGTTGCCGCGACGCGCTACTGTTACAGCAGCAGCGTCTGATCCCGCATTCTCACCTACGCATGCACTCCTCAGTGTCTACCATCTCCGCGCCGCTGTCCATCCCGGCGATTCCGCCGCGCTTGCCGTCACGGGTGCTCGTCACCGGCGGCGCAGGATTCATTGGCAGTGCGCTCGTGTGGGCGCTCAATGGGCTCGGCATCGAGCGCATCGTCGTGACCGACCGACTCGGACGCGACGAGAAGTGGCGGAATTTGGTCCCATTGCGCTTTGAAGATTACCTCGAAGCCGACGACCTCATGGC
>CANGXD010000056.1 GCA_947457545.1 Gemmatimonadaceae bacterium | reverse complement strand
GCCGATCACGTCGTACCAGTCGGTGGCGACCATGGAGAGCAGGTCGCTGTCGGACCAGGGGGCACCCACGAGCACGCGCCAGCCATCGCGGAGCAGGAACTCCCCGACCATGATGATGCCGAGGGTGTGCTGCTCGCCGAGGACGCAGGTGAGGAGCACGTTGCCCACCGGTTCGGCATGGCCGGCCTCGGCGAGGAACACCTGCGACAGGTCGCGCAGCAGGCGCTGCATGCGACCCAGCGCGACGGTCACTTCGACGAAATCACACTCGTCGCTGTCCCACATGTCGCCGAGTCGGCGGGCCGAGGGGGCGAGCAGATCGAGGTAGACCGACTCCACCGTCGCGCCTTCGGCCAGCACGTCGCGGATGTACTGCGCGCCGCTGGTATCGTCCGGGCTGCGCACCGCCTTCACGAAGGCAGTCACGTCCTGTTCCGACAACGCGCGCCCGACGGCGGCGGCCATGTTCGGAGAGACGGGCCCAACGCGGTGACTCGTCATGAGGCGCGGGACGAGTTCGTTCTGGATGGTGCGCTCGAGACGTTCGAGGCGCTCGGTGCTGAGCGGCGAAGTCAGACGATCCATGGCATCGGGAGGGAAGCCCGGGCGGTGGGTCACCGTGAGGGAGCCGATAGCAGCTGGCTGGAGGGACGCGCCTCGCATGGCCGCGAGTTCTCCTGGGCGCAATGGCAGGTGAGATATGCCCGGTGGGTAGGGCATACCATAACGAATGATCGCCGATAATGATACCAGACGGTCCAGTTGTCAAGAAAAGTGTACGTAAACTCTTCTTGACAACTTCGTTCCCCGATCGTACCCTCAACTCATCTGGGCAGCGAACCCCCGGAAGAGACGGCTGATGACAGTTGTGCCCCCCCAAGAGACGGTTGCGAACAACGCGGCCGCCCATGTCCGTGCGTCGGCACCCACCGTACGCACGGGCCTCTATACGCCTGAAGAACGTAAGCGTCGCGACGCCACCAAGTGGACGCTGGTGCAAGGCCTCCTTGCGCCAGTCCAGTTCCTGGTCATGGCGGTCTCGGTGGCGCTCGTGCTGCGCTATCTCAAAACCGGCAACGGTCTCGAGGTAGCGCACATTTCCATTGTCGTCAAAACCCTCGTGCTCTATACCATCATGGTGACCGGCGCGATCTGGGAAAAAGTCGTCTTTGGGCAGTACCTCTTCCACGAATCGTTTTTCTGGGAAGACGTGGTGAGCTTCTTCGTGATCGGCCAGCACACCGCCTATCTGATCGGGCTCTACCTCAAGTGGGATCCGCGCTTCCTCATGTGGATGGCGCTGGTGGCGTACGCGGCCTACACGGTCAACGCCATTCAATTCATTCTCAAGCTCCGGGCGGCCCGTCTGCAGGAAGCAGCAGAAAAGGCGGCGCGCGCCGCCGCAGCAGGAGGGGGCGCGTGAGCACCGTGCTCGAGTTGCCCGTCATCCGCGAGCGCGGCCAGCGGGAAGTGTTCTGCGGCCTCACCGGGATCGTCTGGCTGCATCGCAAGATGCAGGACGCGTTCTTCCTCGTCGTGGGCTCACGCACCTGCGCCCACCTCGTGCAGTCGGCGGCCGGCGTCATGATCTTTGCCGAACCGCGTTTTGCCACGGCCATTCTGAGCGAGCGCGATCTCGCCGGGCTCGCCGACGCGAACGATGAGCTCGACCGGGTGGTGAAGCAGCTGCTGTCACGCCGTCCCGACATCCGCACGCTCTTCCTCGTGGGCTCGTGCCCGTCGGAAGTCATCAAGCTCGACCTCTCGCGTGCCGCCGAACGACTCAACGGCCAGTTCATGCCGCAGGTGCAGATCCTCAACTATTCGGGGAGCGGCATCGAGACCACGTTCACGCAGGGCGAAGACGCCTGTCTGCGCAGCATGGTGCCGCACATGCCCGCGAGCACGTCGGCCACGCAGGAACTGCTGGTGGTGGGCACGGTCGCGGACGTCGTCGAAGATCAGTTCGCGCGGCTCTTCACCAAGCTCGGGATCGGCCCCGTGCGCTTCTTCCCGCCGCGTCGCGCGCGGGACTTGCCGCCGGTCGGCCCCAATACGCGTCTATTACTTGCGCAGCCGTTCCTCGGCGAAACCGCGCGGGCGCTCATGGCGCGTGGCGCCACGCTGCTGTCGGCGCCGTATCCGTTCGGGGTCAATGGCACCACCGCGTGGCTCAAGGCCGCCGCTGATGCCTGGCAGATTCCCGACGCCGCGTTCGAGGCTGCGATCGCGCCCAACGCGCAGCGCGCGCGACTGGCGCTCGAACGCTATCGCGTGCAGCTCGAAGGGAAGCGGCTATTCATGTTCCCCGATTCACAGCTCGAGATCCCGCTCGCGCGCTTCCTGCACGAGGAGTGCGGCATGGAGCTCGTCGAAGTGGGCACGCCGTATCTCGACCGGCTCATGATGGACGCCGAGCTCGCGCGGTTGCCGGAGACGGTGCAGCTCAGCGAAGGGCAGGACGTGGAAAAACAGCTCGATCGCTGTCGTGACGCGCGTCCCGACCTCACGGTGTGCGGCCTCGGCCTCGCCAATCCGCTGGAAGCCGAAGGGCTGCGCACCAAGTGGTCCATCGAGCTCGTCTTCTCGCCTGTGCACGGGTTCGAGCAGGCGGGCGATCTGGCAGAACTTTTCGTGCGCCCGCTCGATCGCGCACAGCGACTCGCGGTCTGAGACAGCCATGGAACTGACCCTCTGGACCTACGAAGGACCGCCGCACGTCGGCGCCATGCGCATCGCGACCTCCATGACGGGGGTGCACTACGTGTTGCACGCGCCGCAGGGCGACACGTACGCCGATCTGCTCTTCACCATGATCGAACGGCGTGACCGCCGGCCGCCGGTGACGTACACCACCTTTCAGGCCCGCGATCTGGGTGGCGATACGGCGGAGCTGGTGAAGACGTCGGTACGCGAGGCGTACGAACGGTTCAAGCCCGACGCGATGCTGGTGGGCGAGTCGTGCACGGCCGAACTCATTCAGGATCAGCCGGGGTCGCTCGCGCAGGGCATGTCGTTGCCCATCCCCATCGTGCCGCTCGAGCTGCCGGCGTACTCCAAGAAAGAAAACTGGGGCGCGAGCGAGACGTTCTATCATCTCGTGCGCACGCTGTTGCAGCCGGTGGCCCCGCCGCCGGGCACGACGCGTGAGCCGGTCATCGACGTCATCCGCCGCGAAGGACGGCGGCCGCGGGCAAACCTGCTGGGCGCCACGGCGCTCGGCTTCCGCAATCGCGACGACGTGCGCGAAATCACGCGGCTGCTGCATGATCTCGGCGTCGACGTCCATGTCTGCGCGCCGCACAACGCCACGGTGGCGGACATCCGCCGCATCCCCGAGGCGGACTTCAACATCGCGCTCTATCCCGAAGTCGCCGATACCACGGCGCGCTGGTTGGAGAAGACCTTCCGCATGCCGATGGTGCGCACGGTGCCCATTGGGGTGTTGGCGACGCGCGAGTTCGTCGAAGAGATCGGTACGGTCACCGGCATCGATGTGCAGCCGCTCCTCGCCCATGAGCGGGCGGGCAGTGCGCAGGTCGACGCCAGCCGCTCGCTGCTGCCGTGGTACTCGCGCTCCGTCGATTCGACGTACCTCACCGGCAAGCGCGTGTTCGTCTTCGGCGATGCGACCCACGTCCTGGCCGCGGCGCGTATTGCGCGCGACGAGTTGGGCTTTCAGGTCGTAGGGATCGGCACGTACTCGCGCGAATTCGCACGGCCCATTCGTGAATACGCCGCGAAGATCGGTGTCGAGGCGCTCATCTCCGACGACTATCTGGCGGTCGAGCAGCGGGTGGCGGAGCTTGCGCCGGAGCTGGTGCTTGGCACGCAAATGGAACGCCACATCGCCAAGCGACTCGGTGTGCCGTGCGCGGTGATCTCGGCGCCCATTCACGTGCAGGACGTTCCGGCGCGGCATTCGCCGCAGATGGGCTTCGAAGGCGCCAACGTGATTTTCGATACGTGGGTGCATCCGCTCATGATGGGGCTCGAGGAACATCTCATTCACATGTTCCGCGAAGACTTCGAATTCGGCGATGGCTCGTCGCCGTCGCACTTGCACAGTAGCGCGCCGCGCGGCGCTGCAGCTGGCGGCACGGCGGTACTCGACGAACCTGCGCGCGACACGGAGACCGCCACCTCGTACGCGACGGCGACGCCCACCGGCACTCACTCTATCGTGGTGCCCGAAGCGGCGAGCGCCGTCGGACTCACCGAGGAAGAAGACGAAGGCGTCGCGGAGGCGGTTGCCGTGGCCGTGACGTCGACCTCGTGGCTTCCCTCGGCGGAGGCCGAACTCAAGAAGATTCCCTTCTTCGTGCGCGGCAAAGTCCGTCGCAACACGGAGAAGTTTGCCCTCGACCGCGGGATCGGCGAGATCACCGTGGATACCATGTACGACGCCAAAGCGTTTTATGGCCGCTGAGACACGTGCCCCGGAAATGCGCGTCTGCATCACGACGCTCGACGCTCACCTCGCTGACGCCTTCGATCGCGCCAAACAGGGATTGAAAGGCGTTCCGGGGCTCCATGTGTCCATGCACATCGCCGCGGACTTCGGTACCGATCCGAAGGCGGCCGCGCGGGCGCGCGAGGATATCGCGAAAGCGAACATCGTCGTCTGCACGCAGCTCTTTCAGGAAGAGTACGCCAACGAAGTGTTGCCGGCGGTACTCGCGCGCCGCGACGCCGCCGATGCGGTGCTCTGCGCCCTGTGCACTCCTGAGCTGGTGAAGTGCACAAAGCTTGGCAAGTTCGACATGATGGCGTCGGAGAGCCGCTCGCCGTTCTCTCCCATTTCGCTGCTCAAGAAGCTTCGCGGCTCGCGCGGCGACGGCAAGTCGAGCGGCGAACGGCAGATGAGCGCGCTCCGCACGCTCCCCAACATTCTCAAGTTCATTCCGGGCACCGCACAGGATGTCCGCGCGTATCTGTTGCTCATTCAATACTGGCTCGCCGGTTCGGATGAGAACATCGAGCAGATGATCCGCTACGCCGTCGACCGCTACGCGGCCGGCCCGCGCGCCAAGTTCAAGGGCGCGCTCAAGCCGGCGCAACCGGTCACGTATCCGGAGGTGGGGCTCTGGCATCCGGCGCTCCCCAATCGCGGGATCACCGAAACGGCGTCTGATCTACCGTCGGTGAAGAACGCGGTGGGCACCGTGGGGGTGTTGGTCGGTCGCTCGTATTTGCTGGCGGGCAATGTCGCGCATTACGCGGCCGTCGTGTCGGCACTCGAAGCCAAGGGCCTCCGTGTCATCGCCGGTTTCTCGTCGGCGCTCGACGCGCGTCCGGCCATCGAGCGTTTCTTCACGAACGGTCGTGGGCAGTCCACCATCGACGCGATGATCAATCTCACCGGCTTCTCGCTGGTGGGTGGCCCGGCGTACAACGATTCGGCGGCGGCACAGGTGGTCCTGAAGGGTCTCGACGTGCCGTATCTCACGCTGCAGACACTCGAGTTCCAGACCATCGAAGAGTGGCAGCGCGATGCACGTGGCCTCAATCCGTTGCAGGCCACGCTGCAGATTGCCATCCCGGAACTCGACGGCGCGATCGTCCCTACCGTCTATGGTGGCAAAGGGGCGCCGATAGAAGGAAAGCCCGCCGCCTCGGAGCCCATTCCCGAGCGCGTGGATCGGGTGGCAGAACGTGTGGCACGACTGGTGTCGCTGCGCCGCAAGGAACGCGCGCAGCGTAAGGTCGCGATCGTGCTCTTCAACTTCCCGCCCAACGCCGGCAACACGGGATCGGCAGCGTATCTCGCCGTGTTCCCGTCGCTGCAGCGTGTGCTCGCCGAGATGAAGGAGGCGGGGTACACTGTCGACCTGCCGGCGAGTGTCGACGAACTGCGCGAGCGCATCACGCAGGGCAATCGCGAGCAGTTCGGTGCGCCGGCCAATGTGCATACGCGCATCCCGGTCGATGATCATGTGCGTCGCGAGACCTTCCTCAAGGAAATCGAGAATACGTGGGGCCCGGCGCCAGGCCGCCAGCTTGCCGACGGGCAGTCCATTCAGGTCATGGGCGTGCAGTTCGGCAACGTGTTCGTTGGGGTGCAGCCGAGCTTCGGGTGGGAAGGCGACCCGATGCGTCTGCTGTTCGAAGGCGGCTTTGCGCCCACGCATGCGTTCAGCGCCTTCTATCGCTGGCTCAAGGAAGACTACAAGGCGGATGCGGTGCTGCACTTCGGCACGCATGGCGCGCTCGAGTTCATGCCCGGCAAGCAGTCGGGACTCGACAACACCTGCTGGCCCGAGCGCCTCATCGGCGATCTGCCCAACGTGTACTTGTACGCGAGCAACAACTCGTCGGAAGGCACGCTCGCCAAGCGGCGCGGCAATGCTACGCTCGTGTCGTATCTCACGCCGCCCGTCTCCAACGCCGGTCTCTACCGTGGCCTCGCCGATCTGAAGACGAGCCTCGACCGCTGGCGTCAGCTTGATGGCTCACGCGCGGCCGATGCCGACCAGTTGCGCACGTTGGTGCAGCAGCAGGCGGCCGCCGTCGAATTGTCCGCCGCTGAACCGGCATGGACGCCGCAGGAGACCGATGCGCGGATCGCGGAGATTCGCGAACGCCTGCTGGAACTCGAGTACAGCCTCATCCCCACCGGATTGCACGTCGTGGGTGAACCCATGACGCCGGAAGCGCGGACGGAGATGCTCATCGAGATGGCCCGGAGCGGCCGTCCCGAAGTCGATCTTCCGTCCATTGGTGAGACGGTGCTGGCCGGTCACGGCGACAAGCGGTCGGACGACAGCAAGGGCAGCGCCGTTGAAGCCATCGTGCGCGCGGCCGTGCAGACGCTGGTGGAGCAGGGGAATCTGCGTGCGGCGCAAGCGGCCGGACGTACGGCGGCAAAGGCGAACGGCATGCGCCTCAACAACGACACGCAGTTCGATCAGCATCTCGAACTGCTCGCCGGGTACGATGTCTCGCTGCGCGAGGATCGCGAAATCGACGGGATCCTGCGCGCCCTCGACATGCGCTACGTGGCGCCAGCGCCCGGCGGTGACCTGCTGCGGAATCCGCAGGTGCTCCCGTCGGGGCGCAACATCTATGGCTTCGATCCGTATCGCGTGCCGAGTGCGGCGGCGATGCTCGAAGGGCGGACGCGCGCCGAGCAGTTGCTGGGCAAGCATCAGCAGGAGACGGGCGAGTTCCCCGAGACCGTGGCCGTGGTGCTCTGGGGGACGGACAACATGAAGAGCGAAGGCACGCCACTCGCGCAGGTCATGGCGATGATGGGGGTCGTGCCGCGATTCGACAGTGTGGGGCGACTCACCGGGGCACGGTTGCTCCCGCTCGAAAGCCTTGGCCGTCCGCGTGTCGATGTCGTCATCACGCTTTCCGGAATCTTCCGCGACCTGCTGCCATTGCAGGTGAAGCTGCTGGCCGAAGCCTCGCTGCTCTGCGCGCAGGCAGACGAAGATCCGTCGCGCAACTTCATTCGCAAGCACGCACTCGAAACCATGCGCGACACCGGCTGCTCCATCGAGCAGGCCTCGTTGCGCGTGTTCTCGAACGCGGACGGCGCCTACGGTTCGAACGTCAACCTGCTCATCGAAACCGGGCGCTGGGAGAACGAGAACGAGCTCGCCGATCTGTTCGTGCAACGCAAGGGCTTCGCGTACGGCACCGATGGCAAACCGCAGTCGCAGCCGGCGCTCATGAAGCGCGCGCTCGGCAAGGCCACGCTGTCGTTCCAGGGGCTCGACTCCGTCGACCTTGGCGCCACCGACATCGACCAGTATGTCGAATCGTTGGGCGGCATGACGCGCGTGATTGCGCAGCAGAACGACGGCAAGGCGCCCGCCGTGTACGTGGGCGATTACGGCCAGGGACAGGGCAAGGTGCGCACGCTCAAGGAACAGGTCGAGCTGGAGTCGCGCACCAAGATGCTCAACCCCAAGTGGTACGAAGCACAGATTCAGTACGGGTACGAAGGCGTGCGCAACATTACGGGCCACCTGGTCACCACCCTCGGCTGGTCCGCCACCGGCGGCAAGGGGACGGTGCCGCAGTGGGTGTACGCCGAAGCGTCGAAGACATTCGTGCTGGACGAAGCGATGCGGAAGCGCATTGCCGATGCAAACCCCGATGCAGCGCTGGGCATTGCGCAGCGCCTGCTCGAGGCCAACGATCGTGGCTACTGGCAGCCGGACGACGCCACGCTCGACGCGCTGCGTGATGCCGCCGCGGAGCTGGAAGACCGGCTGGAAGGTGTCTACGCCACCTAGTGGCAGTAGACGGAACACATCGACGACTGAACACCGAACACCGAACATCGCACAAGAAGACACCGGCAGCACCAGGTACACTCCCCACGGGTACACGCATGACAAGTTTGAAGCTTCCAATCATGGACCAGGTCGGTGACGGCGACGGCTCCGTGCAGGTCCACCTGGACGAGAATCAGAAAATCGAAGGCGCGCTGGTCATCGCGGTGTACGGCAAGGGTGGCATCGGCAAGAGCACGACGTCGTCCAACTTGTCGGCAGCGTTCTCGAAGCTTGGCAAGCGGGTGCTGCAGATCGGATGCGATCCGAAGCACGACAGCACGTTCACGTTGACGAAGAAGATGGTGCCCACCGTCATCGACGTGCTGGAGAGCGTGGACTTCCATGCCGAAGAGCTGCGCCCCGAAGACTTCATGTTCGAAGGTTACAACGGCGTTCAGTGCATCGAAGCCGGCGGCCCGCCGGCCGGCACCGGCTGCGGTGGGTACGTCACGGGGCAGACGGTGAAGTTGCTCAAGGAGCACCACCTGCTCGAGGATACCGACGTCGTGATCTTCGACGTGCTGGGCGACGTGGTGTGCGGAGGCTTCGCGGCGCCGCTGCAGCATGCGCACTACTGCCTCATCGTCACCGCCAACGACTTCGATTCGATCTTCGCGATGAACCGCATCATTGCGGCCATCCAGGCCAAGTCGAAGAACTACAAGGTGCGACTCGGTGGCGTGATTGCGAACCGGTCGAAAGACACGAACGAGATCGATCGCTTCAACAACGCCGTCGGCCTGCGGACCATGGCGCACTTCCAGGACGTCGATGCGATCCGTCGCAGCCGTCTCAAGAAGTGCACGATTTTCGAGATGGAAGCCACGGACGAAGTGGTGACGGTGCAGAACGAGTACCTCTCGCTGGCCCAGCGGATGCTTGACGACGTGCATCCGCTTCCGGCCAATCCTCTGAAGGACCGCGAAATCTTCGACCTCCTCGGATTCGACTGATGAGCACACTCAAAGATCACTCCCCGACTCCAGGTCCGTCGTTCCAGGGAACGCCGCTTGGGGGTTCGCACGCCGCATCGGTGACGTACCGCGAGCGGCGGGCCTGGATCGGGGAGTACTTCGACCGCACGGCCGCTGAGGCGTGGAAGACACTGACCTCCGATGCCCCCGTGTCCCGCGTACGGGCGTCGGTGCGTGCCGGCCGCGATCGCATGCGCTCGACGTTGCTGGGCTGGGTCCCGCCTGAGCTGCATGGCAAGCGGGTCCTCGATGCCGGCTGCGGCACCGGCACCGCTGCGATCGAACTGGCGCAGCGTGGTGCCGAGGTGGTTGCCATCGATCTGTCGCCCACCTTGGTCCAGCACGCGCAGGAGCGCGCGGAAGAGCAGGGTGTGTACGACATCGACTTCCGGTCGGGGGACATGCTCGATCCGTCGCTCGGCACGTTCGACTATGTCATCGCGATGGATTCGATCATCCACTACGAGCTCGACGACATGATGCGCGCCATCGTGGCGCTGGCACCGCGCGTCCGCGACCGCATGCTCATTACGGTGGCACCGCGGACCCCGATGCTGTCGGTGATGCGTGCGGTGGGCAAGCTGTTCCCGCGCGGTGACCGCTCACCGTCCATCGTGCCGGTTTCGGAGAACGCGTTCCGCAAGGCATTTGGTGCGCAGCCCGTGCTCGATCGCTGGGGTATGGTGGCCACGCGCCATATCGAGTCGGGCTTCTATCGTTCGATGGCCATACATCTGCAGAATGCCACGCTCGATGCGCACGGCGCGCGTCGCAGCTGATTCTGTGCAGGACTTTCGGGAGGACGCAGGATGGAATTGACGGGATGGAGCGTGGCGGCCGCGGTGGTCGTTGCCGGCGGTGCCTGGTATCTGATGACGCGCAAGAGCGAGGTCCCCTGCACGGTGGACCTCGAGATGACGCATGATCATTTCCATGCTCACGTCGACCTCAAGGGCGTCGAGGTGGACCCCGGTGACGAAGTGCTCGTGCGCAACACGCCGAGCCGCATTGCCTTTGGTACCACGACCACGTTCGAATCGAGTGCCGAAGTGAAGCGGGCGAGCTGGCTGAAGCGCCAGGTCATCAAGCTCACTGGCGGCACCGAGATTCACGAACTTTACGAAGTTGGCTTCGAAGGCTGATCACGACCTATGTATTCGACTGAAACGAACGTACCGGTCCGCGCGATGAAGCCGGTGAACGAAACGACGAAGGAGGCACAGAAGGATGCCATCCTCAACCCGCGCTTCTACACCACGAACTTCGCGGAAATCGACGCGCTGAAGATTGCGCCGGAGAACCGGCGCATGTGGGATGAGATCCTCGCGGAATTCCGCCGTGATCCCAACAAGGATCACTTCAAGCGGAACGCCGAGTTCGACCAGAGCTTCGACGATATGGATCCCGCGCTGCGCGAGCAGTTCGTGGAGTTCCTCACGTCGTCGGTGACGGCCGAGTTTTCGGGGTGCATTCTGTACGCCGAAATCAAGAAGCGGATCAAGAATCCCGAGGTGCGCGAGCTCTTCGGGTTCATGAGCCGCGACGAGGGGCGTCACGCGGGGTTCATCAACCACACGTTGAACGACTTCAACGTGGCGGTCGATCTGAGCTTCCTCACGAAGGCCAAGAAGTACACGTACTTCCAGCCCAAGTTCATCTACTACGCGACGTACCTGTCGGAAAAGATCGGCTACGCGCGCTACATCACGATCTACCGCAACTTCGAGAAGCAGCCGGACAAGCGCTTCCATCCGATCTTCAAGTGGTTCGAGAACTGGTGCCTCGACGAGTTCCGTCATGGCGAAGCGTTTGCGGTACTCATGCGCTCCAATCCGCAGTTCCTCGAGGGGATCAACAAGCTGTGGATCCGCTTCTTCCTGCTCGCCGTGTTCTGCACGATGTACGTGCGCGACCACGCCCGGAAGCCGTTCTTCGACTTCATGGGCATCAACGTCGACGAGTACGATCGCAGCGTGATCAAGCTGACGAATCTCATCAGCCGTCAGGTCTTCCCGGAAACCCTCGACACCGACAGTGAGGCCTTCTGGGGGCTCATGCACCAGATGTGGCTCAACACCGACGCCATGCGGAAGGCGGAAGCCAGTGGCGGCGGCCTGTTCACGAAGCTCAAGGTCACGGCGCTCAAGGTTGCCAACGGCCTGACGTTCCTCCGTCTGTTCCTCCGCACGCCGCACCGTCAGCCGCTGCCGGCCGACGTGCGCATGCAGCCGGTTTGGTGAGCCTGGTGCGAACTATGGGAGTCCGGTGATGGCTGCTGGCGATAAACTGGTCCAGGTGTGGCGCAACGTCGGCACGGAGTGGCTGCCGTTTGCCGACGTGGCGACCACCGAGGTGCCGCTGTCCCGACTGCTGCGCCTGTCGCTGTTTCAGCTGTCGGTGGGCATGGTGCAGACGTTGTTCGTCGGCACGCTCAACCGGGTGATGATCCTGGAGCTCAAGGTGCCGGCGTCGCTGGTGGCGATCATGCTCGCCATCCCGTTGCTGGTGGCGCCGTTCCGTGCGCTCGTCGGGTTCAAGTCGGACACCCACAAGAGCATTCTCGGTTGGAAGCGGGTGCCGTACCTGTGGTTGGGCACACAAATGCAGTTTGGGGGGTTGGCCATCATGCCCTTCGCGCTGCTGGTGTTGTCGGAAGGTGGTGGTCGTGCGCCGCTGTGGGTGGCGTACGCCGGCACTGCGCTCGCCTTTCTGCTCGTGGGAGCCGGCGCACACACCACGCAAACGGCGGGCTTGGCGCTGGCGACCGATATCGTCGACGAAGACAAGCGGCCGCGTGTCATCGCGCTGATGTACCTCATGATGCTCATGGGCACGCTGGTGAGCGCACTCGTGCTCGAGCAGCTGCTGGAGGGCTTCACGCCCTTCAAGCTCATCCAGGTCATTCAGGGGACGGCGGTCTTCACGGTGGTGTGCAACGCGTTCTCGCTCTGGAAGCAGGAAGCGCGGGTCCGTGGCGTGGTGGAGTACCAGAAAGGGGAACGTCGTCCGCTGTTCCGCGACGCGTGGAAGACGTTCTCGGAAGGTGGTCAGGCGGTTCGGCTGCTCATCGCCTCAGGGCTCGGCTTCTTCGCGTTCAACCTGCAGGACGTGCTGCTCGAGCCGTATGGTGGTGAGATCCTCAAGTTCACCGTCGCCGAAACGACAGCGCTTACCGCCATCATGGCATTCGGTGCCGTCGTCTCGTTCGCGTGGGCGGCGAACGTCATGCGTGCCGACACCGATCCGATCAAGCTGGCGTCACATGGCGCGCTCGTCGGTGTGGTGGGGTTCGCACTCATCGCGGCAGCCAGCTTGTCCAAGTCGGCGTTTCTGTTCCGGGTCGGTGTGATGCTCATCGGCTTCGGCGAAGGCCTGTTCGGCGTGGGGACGTTGTCGTTCGCCATGAACATCCGGGATACCTCTCAGCATGGCATTGCGCTGGGAGCGTGGGGCGCGGTCTTTGCGACCGCGGAAGGGCTGTCGTTTGCGGTCAGCGGCGTCGCAAAGGACTGGTTGTCGCATCTCGTTGGACGTGGGGCTCTGGGCCCGTCTATCAGCAGTCCGGCCGCGCCGTATACGGCCGTGTATCTGACTGAGATCGTCGTGTTGCTCGTGACCCTCGTGCCGTTGCTGTCCCTGAGCCGGCGCGGGTCGGCGACGGATGCTGTAGATTCCTCTCGTACTTTCGGACTCGCCGATATTCCGGCCTGACCGATTACCCTCCGCACCGGAGTCATCATGATGCAGTACATCGATGGTGCCCAGATCGCGTTGTATGCGTTCTGGCTGTTCTTCTTCGGCTTGATCATCTATCTCCGCCGCGAAGACAAGCGTGAGGGATATCCGCTCGAGTCACCGCAGGGACCGCGCGAAGGCTGGCCTAAGGGCGGTGCCAAGAAGACGTACGTTCACCGTGATCATGGTGGGGAGGGTGCACACTGATGTCTGACGTCAAGTTTGTTCCGGCCGACAACTTCAACGGCTCGCCCATCATCCCGACGGGCAACCCCATGATCGATGGCGTTGGTCCGGCCGCGTGGGCCGACGACCGCCGCGACGAGCCCGATCTCACGTATCATGGCTCGGCGAAGATCGTCCCCATGCGTCTCGATCCGACGTATTCGATTGCCAAGGGCGATCCTGATCCGCGCGGCCTGCCGGTCGTGGCCGCCGACAAGGAAGTCGCCGGTATCGTCGTCGATTTGTGGGTGAATCGCTCCGAGCCGCAGGTGAGCTACTACGAAGTGCAGCTCGCCAGCAGCGAACGTCGCGTGCTGCTCCCCACGGGCTATGTGCAGTGGCCCAACTTCGGTCTCTGGGGCAACGACAAGTTGCTCGTGAAGTCCATCACGGCGGCGCAGTTCGCCCACGTTCCCGCCACCAAGCGCGACGACCAGATCACGCTCCTCGAAGAGGACAAGATCGCGGCCTATTACGCCGGTGGACACATGTACGCGTTCTCCGAACGCTCGCAGCCGATCATCTGATTATGAGCCACGAGGGCGACGGCACGTCGACGGAACCGCAGTACATTCGCGGCGTGCCGCACCCGCTCCCCGCCGGGGAGCGCTTGCTGTGGGAAGGTGCCCCGACCATGAAGGGCGTCTCGACACACGTGTTCCACTGGCGTCTCGTGGTCGCGTACTTCGCGGCCATGCTCGCCATCTGGGCGTTCACCACGCCGCACCAGCCAGGCAGTGAGATCTACGTGGCCAGTGCGGTCGTACGCGTGGGACTCACGTTCCTGGTCATGCTTGCGGTGCTCGGCCTCTCACGCGCCGTGGCCACGACCTCGTGGTACGCCATCACCACGAAACGCATCGTCATGCGCGTGGGCATGGCGTTCCCCATGTCCATTAACATCCCGTTCTCGCTGCTCGAGTCGGCCGGGGTGGGGACGTTCCGAGATGGGTCGGGGCAGATCACGGTGACGTTGCAGAAGAACAGCCGCATCGCGTACATCGCGCTCTGGCCGCATTGCCGCGTGTTCCGGTTCAATCAGCCGGAGCCGGTGTTGCGCGGTCTCGAAGAGCCGGCCAAGGTCGCGCAGATTCTCGCGCAGGCAGTCGCCGAGGCCAGCACCGCCGACACGCGCGTGGAGCGTGCGGAACCGACCGACCGAGTGAGTGGCACCATGGGCATGCCCGCGCCAGCAGGGGTGTAAGGTGAGTCAGCAACAACCCAACACCATCGTTTTCGAGCCGGAACCGGGAGAACGGCCGGGCGGCGCGCCGCCGCTCATCGTGCCCAAGCCGGCGCTGCAGATGGCGGGCTTGCTCATCCTGACCGTCTTTGCGCTCGCGATTGCCGCGCGCTTCTTCGGTTTCGGGGCGTTCCGCGAAGTCCCAACCACCATTCTCATCGAGCGGGCGCTCCGCTTCGAAGACGCGCCCAACCAGGGCATCACCGTCATCGATGCCGCGACGAACACGGTGGCCGTGGTCTTGGCGCCGGGCAGCAATGGCTTTTTGCGCGGGGCGCTGCGTGCACTGACGCGGAGCCGCCACGCCGCCGGCATTGGCAAGAGCGAACCGTTCCGCCTCGTGCGCTACACCGACGGCCGGCTCGTGCTGCACGACGACGCCACCAAACAGCAGATCACCATTACGAGCTTCGGTCCTACGCAGATCGAGAGCTTCGACAATCTGCTCAAGGAAAAGCCGGGCCCGGGGCCGACCGTGGCGCCGCCGTTCGTGCCGGTGCAGTAGCACCGGCCCTGCCGTTAGCGCTCGACGCGCCCTTCGGCCTTCACCGTCACGTTGCAGGTGACCTCGCCGGTGCGCAGGCGACGGTAGAACACGATGTTCACCGTCACCTGCAGTTCGCCCTTGGGCAGGAAACGTCCGGTCAGACGGGTGGTCAGCGCCGTCATCGTGCGCGCCTGATCGGGGACAATGCGGAACGTGCTCGCGAAGTAGCCGTCCTGGTCGACGTTTGACGGAAAGACGTCGCCGCGCTCGAATGCGATGGCGAGCGTATCGGCACCCGGCACGTGGGTTACCACCGCGATGTCTTCGGCCGCGGGTGGCTGCTTCCATACCTGTGTGCACTCGGGCGAGCCCACTGCCGACGCGGCCGCGTACTTCACGCGATAGCGCCCTGCCACACCTTTGCCGCGCACACTGTTGCCGGCCTTCGCCGCCGCCTCGCGCACCGCGGCTGCCCCCGCCACACGACGCGACGTGCCAGCAGGAGCCGCAGGCGCGGCCGCCGCTCCGCGAAAGCGCACCACCGTCCCGAACTCCGTAATCAGTTCGTCGATGTCGTCCTTGCGGTACTCGTGGCGAAGCCCGGTCTGCATATCGCGGAAGATGATCGTGCCGGCGCGCACCACATCGACGCGGCCCCGCATCACGCCGCCGTCCACGAAATGCAGTTCGTCGAAGGTGAGGGGCGTGTTCACCGACGGTGTTTGCATACGGCGTCCGTCCCCGGCCGCTCGTCGAGCAGGCTGCACATATACCATGCGCGTGCTGTCCGCAGCGGTACTCAGCAATCCGCGGGTGAGCGACGGCACGCCTGGCCGCTCCGGCGCCATGATGGTAACCCCGCCGGTGAGCGACGGCGCGACCGTACGGGCGCTCGTGGTGGTATTGCCGGCCCGAGACGGCGCGGGCGTCGTGGCCATACCCGGCGAAGCGTCGACGGGGCTATTGGCGACGGGAGGTCCCGCCGGAACGGGTGGATTCAGCGGGACGACGGCCACCGTGGTGCTGTCGTTCGTGGCGAGGGCAGAGGTATCGGCATCGGATTCGCCCGTCGCATTGCTCACGACGACGCGCACCACGACCACGAGCAGCATGGCGCAGATGGTGCCGAAGAGTGCCTTCGGAATCCACGCGGGCACGGAGGAGCCGCCGCTCGGCCGAGGCGCGAGCCGGCCAGAGCCCGTAAAGGGCGCCGTATAGGTTGAAGGCGGTCGAGTGGTTGGGCGAGCCACTTTGCGCGTTGCAGGAGGCCGTGGCGGGGCCATTGCGGGGCTACGAAGCGGCGCCGCCGCCCGCGCGGTCTTTGCGGCCCCGGCGTTGAGCCGCGCGGCCATCGCCGCCATCGATTCGCGCGGCGCCGGCGGTGGCGGGGGCGGCGAAATGCGCAGCTGCGAGGCGTCGATGACATTGAGCGCGTACGCCCACGATTCGACGGCCCAGCGTGCCATGTCGGGCTGCACGAACCGCTCGGTGCTCCACTGCAACACGAACGGGGCGACCGTCGCGTCGAACTGCGACGATGCCAACGCGGTGCCGGGCAACCGGTCGCGCCACCCGCGCCGCAGCGCCTCGATGAGAAACTCCGCGAGGGGACGCGCGTCGCTGCCGGTGCGGTCGAGCAGCCGGTTGCGCAACACGAACAGCGACGGCTTGTCGAAGCGCGTGGGCGATTCGGTCACCAGATCGCGCAGCGCGTCCCGCATGCGCACGCGTGGGTCGAGCGTCACACTCACGAAGCGACGACGCTCAGTCGGGCAACCGCTGTCCCGAGAGATCGGCGGTCACGACACATATCTGCTGCTTGCCCCAACGGAGAATGGCATCGGTGTGAGTTATGCTTTCGCCGGTGAAGCCATCCGGTCCGAAACGGCCGCGCATCTGAAACTGCCAGGACACGTTGTTCGTCGTGCCGGCTCGTGGCTGCGAGTTGAACTGCCCGTCGGCGTCGAGCGTTCCCGTCACGCCGCGCGTCACGAGCGTAAAGCGATCGGTGCCGGGCACATGCGCGACGATCTCTTCCGTCTCACGCCCGCCGGCGAGCGCGCCGGCCACCGCATCACAGCTTTCGCTACCGCTCACATCGCGCACCCGCTGCGTCACCAGATAGCGACCGCCGACACCGGCTTCGCGCATCTGTCCACGCGCCGCGAGCCGCTGCGCCCCGGCGTCTGGCGGTGCCGGCGCCGGCGCCATGTCACTGTCGGGCACCGACTGCGTAGAGGGCGCGGCCAACGGCACCGGCATCAGCGTCTCACTGGCGGTCGAAACGCCGCCACTGTCCGTCATCGCGCCGAGCCCGGCGTCGACGGCATTCGCCGGCGTCGTCACATCGGGACGGCCGGCGAAGGCATTCATGAGCCCGAACGTGATGGTCACGAGCAGCAGTCCCATCACCATGGCCGCGCGCCGTTCAGTAGCCGAAAATCGCGGCCCGGGTGGAACCGTCCCGCGTACCACGATGCGGCCACTTTGCGCGAGGGCCGCCATCGTGGACGCTTTGGGTTTCTGCCCGACGCGAAAGGAGACGGGCCCCCCCGCCCACGACGGCGTCTGCCGGAGCGCGGCGGGGACCTGCTGCGGTGACACCACCGGTGGACGCGCGGGGCCGCTGCGCGTCGGAGCGGTCGCGGCATTTGCTGCGCCCGTCGTGGCGGGACTCACCGACGCGGTCACCGGCTCCTGCAACCGCGGCGGTTCGGGGGGCGGCGCAATGCCCAGCACCTGTCCCCAGACGTCGACGGCCCAGCGCGCAACCTCCGACTGCAGATAGCGTGTCGACACCAGCTTGTGCACGAGCGGCGCGCGCACATGCGGCCACTGCCCGGCGGGTTGCGGCGTCATTCCTTCGAGTACGGGACGCACACTCTGGCCAATGTCGAGCAGCAGCAGCACCAGCGGCCGGTAATCACTGCCGCACTCGTCCAACACACGCCCCGTTTCGGCGCGCGTCAATCCGGCAGCGGGGTCGGCCACGTCGGGCCACACCACCTGCAATGCCGCACTCACGCGGGCGAACGCGTCACCAGAAGACGACGGGGAGGTCATGCGCAGAAATCTTCGCTACCGCGAGAGGAGACACAACGGTGAGTGGCCACACCAGTCACTCTCCCGCCACGAGATCCACAACCACCGCGATCAGATCGTGCCGATCCGCAGCACGCGCGCCGGCAGCTCCTCGCCAATGCGGACCGTGAGTCCGCTCACCAGTTCCAGCGACGCGTTACGACCGACCACGGGGCCGTCGACGACATACCAGGGCATGTCGCTGGTGTTCACCATCCACCACTTGCCGCCGTGCTGCGCGACATAGCCACGCGCTGTGCGGTCTGCCTTTTCGTTGGGCAAGGCGCCGACGCGCAGATGCCAATCGTGCAAGGCCAGATGGTGAAAGAGGACGACCTGATCCTGTTCATCCACCATCCCCTGTGGCGTCTCGCGCAAGAGATGCGCGACCAGCACCGGGCCCGGGAGACGCTCGTCACCCGCAAGGGAAGTGTGGGCGGTCCCAGGGTTCACGAGCGTCCACTTGCCACTCGATAGTGGATGCAGTCGCTGCATGGTCTTGTAGAGTGCCAGCTCCCACTCGGCGGCATCCGCCCGCTTGGCGGGCGCGTGCAGTCCGTCGACGAAGGTGCGCGTGAAGCACTTGGCCAGGTGCGGCCCGAGTTTCGTGAACGGCACACGCACCGCCTGATGCGGCGGATTGCTGCGGTCGGTGGGATGTTCGATGAAGAGCGCCCGCAGTCCCATCGACAACTGTTCGTCTTCTTCGGCCGAGCGCGTGCTGTTCACCTTGCGACCCTGCAGTGGATGCCGCTCGAGCAGGAGTTCGTAGAGCAACACGGCAAGCGCATGTTTGTCCGTCGCAATGCTCGGCTGCGCCTTGTTGCCGAGCACTTCGGGGGCGATGTAGCCGGGCGTGCCAAGCACCGATGGCGGTGCGACACCGGGCACGACGAGCGAGTCGATGTCGATGATGCACGCATCGCCACCCTTGGGATCGACGAGCACGTTCTTGTTGGAAAGATCCGCATGCGCGAGCCCCGCCATGTGCAGGCGGCGTACCGCGCGCGCCAACCGCACGGCTACCTGCAAGCGCGTGAGCAGCGAGCCGGTTTCCGCCTGCGGTACGAACTTGGACGCTTTCCCGCCGGTGAACCAGCGAACTTCTTTCTCCTGCTTGCTGCCGAATCGATCGGTGAAGTAGAAGTTGCCGCGATAGGTGGGGGTCACTACCGCCAACGGCGGCCACACCAACTGCTGACGCTGCGCGAACGCCTGCGGAATGGCGTGCACGCCGTCGACCATGCCCACCGGCCAGCAGAAGTACGGCGACCAGTACGCGCCATTGGCCGCGAGCGTCGGGTTGTAGTTGGTGAGAATGCGCGTGAGGCGATCCACGCGTTCGCGCCGATCGTTGAGCGTGCCGTAGTAGAAGCCCACGGCGAATTGCCGGTCGCGCGTGAGGAAGACGCGCTTCTCCGCGCCGGTGCCGACCGGCTCGTCTTCGAGTTGCAGCGTCCGCCCGTCGGTGAGGCGGCAGGTAATGGTTCCCATGATCAGCGCGCTGCCATTACCGCACGTGTGCAACGCACAGCGTGCGGTCGTCGTTCTCGCCGCGCTTTTCGAACGCCAGCCACTCCGTCAGCGCATGCACCGGATCGGCTGCCTCCAGCACACTCTCGCGCCACGACGGAACGAGGCTCGCCGGTAGCGCGCTGTCATCGCGCACGCCCGCGCGCAACGTATCAATCAACGCCGCGGCATGTCGCGTGAACGGGTACCACGGATCTTCCACACCGTCGGTGGCGAGCAGCACGACGTCGGTCTCGCCCACGTCCGCCGTGGTGAGCGACGCCAGCAGCACGGCGAGCGCCCCATCGTCGGGGAGGAAGTGCGCGACTTCGCCGGAGAAGTCGCCGGTGGCTGCCGCGAACGGATGCGACAGCGCGCCACCACGATGGCGCACGACCATCGCACCGTCGCCCACCTGCATGAAGGCGAGGCGCCCGGCGTGGAGTGTGGCGACCAGCAGCGTGGTGCGCAGATCGCGCAACGCCATACCAGTGCGCGCAGCGAACTCGCGCTGCCGTGCGTCGACGGCAACCGCCGCGTGCTGCATGGCCTCGTCGAGCGCTTCGACGGGCGCGCGGCCGTGTTGCAACGCCTCACGCACTTCGTGCGTGAAGGTGAACGTGGCGAGAGCACTCCCGATGCGACTGTACGTCGCAGAACCGGCGCCGTCGGCCACCGCGGTGCACCAGCCAGTGGCGAAGTGCACGAGATGGCCGGCGTCTTCGCGATGTTCACCGCGATGCGCATGCAAACGGCCGCGGCGCGAACCGAGCACCAGTGACCATCCGTCGGCGGCCATGCGGCCACCGGTCGCTTCGTGGGCCGATGCCGCGCTCGCGGAAGTGAAGAGCCCCGGCGCCACAGCGTCGAGATGCGCACGCCATTCGTCGGGGCACCAGGGCGCCGAGGGAGCTACGGTGTTCCACACCGGTCGCGGCGGCGGTTCGGCCGCCACCGGTGGGGGAGACGCAGGGGCAGGGTCGATGACCTCGTCGGGCATCACGCGTTACGGAACGATCGTGATGCCCGGCGGCGGCGGCGGCAGCGTGATGCTCCCCCCATCGGCCACGGCACCCACCTTGGCACTCGTCTGCTTCACGCTCGCCGACACGAACCGGAAGAATGCCTTGAAGGCATCCGGCGACATGTCCTGCATCTGAATGACGATTTCGGTGATCTGCTTGAGCACTTCGGTGTCGGCCTGATCACCGCACGCGACGGCGATGATGTTGGCGGGACGCCGCTCGCGGAGCTGCTGCGCGTAGATGGGCCAGTCGATATCGGTCGGCGCACCGTCGGAAAGCACGAACACCAACGGGCGCCTGTCACCCTTCTGTTCGGCGGTCGTGCGCACGTTCTCCCGATCGAAGCACTGGAGCAGCAGCCGCAG
>CANGXD010000055.1 GCA_947457545.1 Gemmatimonadaceae bacterium | reverse complement strand
GCGCCAAGACGATGATGGATGCGCAGCGCGCGAGCGATGCGCATGTGTGGGATGCGGTGAAGTTGGAGCTCGCCCGCATTGCGACGCTGGGACTGGCAGGATTCGATTCACCCGTTGCCGGCTTTTCGCTGCGCGAGGCGGACGAAGCGCTTGAAGGCGTGACGCGGACGCTTGCCCCATACCGCACCGCCGACAGCACGTGGACGCAGCTCGATGCCAAGCTGTCCAATACGCGCGCACTACTCACGGCCTCCAACGACCGGGAGCAGTTTGATCATCTGACGTTTCTGGCGGAGCATTTCATTCCGCTCGGCCGCGCGATGCAGCGCGCCCGATTGACACTCGCCATTGGGGTTCCTGTTGAGCGCCGCGCCTACCGGCTCGACGCGGCGACGGTGTTCGACAGCAACGCGTTCGATGTGCTGGGCTTTGCTCCCATCGATGCCACATCGCCCACTCAGCAACAGGTGGCACTTGGCGCCCGTCTGTTTCACGACACGCAACTGTCCGGCGACGGCAAGCGCGCCTGCAGTTCGTGCCACTTGCCGGAGAAGACGTTCACGGATGGTCTGGTGACCAACCGCGCGCGGGGCGGCGCGCCGCTGGCCCGTAACACGCCCACGGTGATCAACAGTGGTTTGCAGCTTGGTTCGTTCGCCGATCTTCGCACGACGTATCTGGAAGATCAGGTCACCGACGTGATCGAGAATGTCGATGAAATGCATGGCAATCTGTCCACGATCGTCGGTCGACTGGCCGTGGATACGACGCTCGCCGTGCAGTTCCGTGCCGCCTTCGCGTCAGTGCGCGCGACCAACGATTCTGCAATAACGGCCACCCGCGTACGGACCGCGCTGGCGGCGTACCAGCGCAGCCTGACGCGGCTCAATTCGCCCGTTGATCGTGCGCTTCGTGGGGACCGTACCGCGCTCACCGAGGATGAACGTCGCGGCTTCAATCTGTTCGTGGGCAAAGCGAAGTGCGCAAGCTGTCACTTCCTGCCACTCACCAACGGGACCGTGCCGCCGATGTATCAGAAGTCGGAGGTCGAGGTGCTCGGAGTGCCAACGCGTGCCGTGACGTCGAAGGCTACGATCGATCCCGATATCGGACGCTTCCGGCTCACGCGTGCTGCACCGCACAAGCACGCCTTCCGCACCCCGTCCATTCGCAATGTCGCACTGACCGCGCCGTACATGCACAACGGCGTCTATCGTACGCTCGAACAGGTGGTCGACTTTTACAACCGCGGTGGTGGCGCGGGTATCGGCATTCAGCTCGAGAACCAAACGCTCCCGGCCGATCCGCTCAACCTCACGGCTGCCGAACAGCGCGCGTTGGTACTGTTCATGCGCGCCCTGACCGACACGACGGCCGTGTCGCGTCGGTAGTTCACGGCGGCGGGCGCTCGCTCCGGAGGGGACGGCGGTCGTATTATTTACATCGTGGTCACGGTCATTCGCCGTGCCCGGATGTCCCCCAGCCCTCCCGTCATGCGCTTGCCCTTGCTCGCCGCCGCTGCTGCCTCTCTGGTGTGTGGCGCCACCGCTGCTGCACAGACAGCTCCGGCCACGGAGCTGTCCAAGCTCATCGAAGCGAAGCTCCCCGCCGTCATGCCCAAAGTGGTCGCGTGGCGCCGTGACATCCACGAGCATCCCGAACTGAGCTTCGAGGAGAAGCGCACCGCCGCGCTGGTGGCCGATCATCTGCGCAAGCTGGGGATCGAGGTGCAGGCGCCAATTGGCAAGACGGGCGTGGTGGGCATCCTCCGCGGCGGCAAGCCTGGCCCGGTGGTGGCGCTGCGTGCCGACATGGACGGGCTCCCGGTCACTGAGCTCGTCGAGGTGCCTTTCAAGAGCAAGGTGCGCACGCAGTGGCAGGGGCAGGAGGTCGGCGTCATGCATGCCTGCGGACACGACAATCATGTGGCCATTCTCATGGGCGCCGCCGAAGTGCTGGCCGGGATGAAGGAGCAGATCCCCGGCACCATCAAGTTCCTTTTTCAGCCCGCCGAAGAAGGGCTTGGTGGCGCGCAGGCCATGGTCGACGATGGGGCCCTCAAGGCGCCGACGCCCAACGCGGTCTTCGGCCTCCATGTATGGCCGTACCCACTCGGCACCATCGGTGTGCGCAGCGGGCCGCAGATGGCTGCGGCCGGCAACTTCACCATCATCGTGAAGGGCAAGCAGACGCACGGCTCACAGCCGTGGAGTGGTGTCGATCCTATTGTGGTGGCATCGCAAGTGGTGATGGGGTTGCAGACCATCGCCAGCCGTCAGGTGAACGTGGCGTATCTCCCCAGCGTGCTGACGGTGGGGCAAATCGCCGGCGGCAACCGCAGCAATATCATTCCCGATAGCGTGGTGATGGTGGGCACGCTGCGCACCTTCGACGACAACATGCGCGCCGATATCGCGATGCGCATCAAGCGCACGGCGGAGCAGATTGCTGCCAGTGCCGGCGCCACCGCCATCGTGATCGTGGACAAGGGTGGGCTTGTGCAGGCGAACGACGTGGCCCTCACCGAACGCATGATGCCGACGCTCCGTCGGACTGCCGGCGCCGGTGGCGTGCTGATGCACAACCCCGTCATGGGTTCAGAGGACTTCCCTGTCTTCGCAAAGGATATTCCCAGTGTCTTCGTCTTCCTCGGCGTTGCGCCGCTGGGGAAGACGCAGGCAGAGATGGCGCCCAATCACTCGCCACTCTTCTTTGCCGACGAAGCCGCGCTCATTACGGGTGTGCGCACCATGGCGGGCGTCGCCGTGGACTTCCTGAGCATGAGCCCGACGAAGAAGGGCGGCAACTGACGCTGCGGCGTCGCCGTCAGGAAAAGTGGCGACGCAACCAGCTGGGTTTCTTCTGGTCCGCGACCACCGTGGCCAGAGTCTGTTCGAGTTCGTCGCGAAATACGCCGGCCGACGAAATCCGGTGATCGCGGTCGAGACGCAAGGCTCGGCGAAGCAACCGGTCGAGCGCTTCGGGCGCATCCGGACGCCGCATGCGCATACTCATGATGGGGCGCGTCGGCGTGTCGTACGGGTCGCTGTCGACAATGGCGCTGTTGCTGTCGTCCCACCGCTTGAGCGAACGCGCATCGGCGTTGGGGCGCAGCTCGTCAAACGGTGACACGCCCGTGAGCATCTCGTACACGAGGCACCCCAGGCCAAAGAGATCGGCGCGTCCGTCCATCGCCGCGCCGGGGTGCCACTGCTCCGGACTCATGTACGACGGCGTCCCCACGACGGGATCGATTTCGTCGTCATCGATGGCGGCATTGTGTGTCGTGCACACCAGACCGAAATCGATGAGCACCGCATGACGTCCGTCGAGCAACACGTTGCCGGGCTTCACATCACGATGCACCAGGCCGTTGGCGTGCAGTGCGGTGAGCGCGTCGGCAATATTGGCCCCGTAGCGCAGCGCATCGATGACCGGGAGCCGTTCTTCACGCCGCAGGCGCTCACGCAACGACTGCCCACTGATCCACGGCATGACGAAGTAGCGGATGCCGTTGGCGAAGACGCCGGAGGAGTACAGCGGAACAATGTGTGGATGGTGCAGCGCGGCCAGCGTGTCGATTTCGGTCTGCGAGTGCGCTGAGCGGGCCATCGCGATGGCCTCGGGGGCCGACGAGCTTGACCGCGACTTCCCGGTTCACATCGCGTTGGACTGCGTGGTAGACGACCCCGAAGGTGCCGGCGGAGACGGTCCCGCGGAGGTCGAATCCGGCTTCAGCCAGTTCCCGCAGGTGGGCGCCCGTGTCGGGCGTTATGGAGATGGTGCTCTTCTTCCACTGACGTTCCATTCGTACAGCCTCCGAGGCGCTTCGGGTGAACCGAGCTCGAGCCGTCGAATCCAGTATGTGGCATGGATCACAATGTGTAAAGTGTGACAGTAGTAAAGAATTCTGTAACGGGGCTGTCACTCCCCGAGGCCGTCCGCGTAACGAAGGCCGGACAGTCGGCGCGGGCGCTATTCCAGCCGCGCGCGCGCCGCTGGCCCGCCAATGGCTTGCTGTCGCACGTTGTCCATGATGCGCGCCATGTCGGCTTCGTAGCGCGCCCGTTCTTCCGGCGACCACAGTTCGGCGTTGGCCGCATAGCGGATGGAGGCGAGCATCTCGTCGACGAGCTCGCGCAGGCGCGGATTGGCGCGTCGCTCCACGCCAGCTGGGATACGATCTGATCCGTTCATGTGACGAAATGTCGGGCCTCCCGGGGGCCTGCGGAAGGGGACGGGGTGCAGCCGTTACCGTCCTTCGTCCTTGAGCATCCGCACGGCGGGCGTTTCCAGGTCGTCGTACTGGCCGCTTTTGGCGCTCCAGACGAAGGCCACCACCGCCGCGCCGACCACGACCAGGGCGAGGGGAAGAACGAGGTAGACAACGCTCATGTGAGCCTCATGCGAGAGAATCCGGTGTGTCGGCGGCGCCGAGGGCACGCCGCGCGAAGGTGTAGCCATACCAGCTGCCCAGCACGACCGTAATGGAGCTGGTGGGCATGAGCACGGCGGCGATGAGCGGCGTCAGCAACCCGGCGACGGCGAGCCCGGCACCAATGATGTTGTAGCCGATCGAAAACGCGATATTGCGACGGATGACGCGCATCGTGCGCCGCGCGCCCTCGGTGAGCTCGACGAGCGCCGAGAGGCCAGGGCGCGTGAGATAGATATCGGCGGTGGCGAGACACGCTTCGGCGCCGCCATGCACACCGATGCCTACGCTCGCTGCCGCAATCGCCGCCGCGTCGTTGACGCCGTCGCCCACCATGACGACGGGCCCCGACTGCTTGCATCGCTCGATGAAAGCGAGCTTGTCCTCCGGCGACGCAGCGCCGATAGCATCTTGCGCATCGAATTGAAGCGCCCGACCTACCGACGCCACGACTTCCGGA
Source organism: Gemmatimonadaceae bacterium (assembly GCA_947457545.1). Classification (GTDB taxonomy): domain Bacteria; phylum Gemmatimonadota; class Gemmatimonadetes; order Gemmatimonadales; family Gemmatimonadaceae; genus Gemmatimonas. The sequence goes on along the minus strand of CANGXD010000055.1, from coordinate 16,088 downwards.
ACATCTCCACTCAGCATCACGGTCCGCCACCCGCGTGCCCGCAACTGCCGGAGTGAGACGAGGGCATCCTCGCGGACGCGATCGCCTAACCCCGCCACTGCAACGAGTACGCCATCGACCGACACGTGCACCGGTGTCTGGGTGGCATCTACCGTGTGCATGCCGTCGCGCACATGGTCCGCCGTGTGGATGCTGGTCTGTGCCACAAAGCGCGGTGATCCGATGCGCACGACGTGGCCACTCACGGTACCCTCGAGCCCTCCGCCCACGACATGCTGCGAATGCGCCACCTCAGGCGTGGCCATATCGGGCCACGCACGACGGAAGCCGTCGGCGAGCGGATGCGACGATCCTTGTTCGAGGGCGAGCACCAGCGGCTTGACCCACTCGGGTCCGAGCCACGTGGTCAGTGCGGTACGTCCCTCGGTAATCGTCCCTGTCTTGTCGAGCACGAGTGTGCCCGGGGTCGCGAGCAGCTCGAGCGCATCGCCCCCCTTGATGAGCATCCCGTTGCCCGCGGCGCGTCCCACGGCCACGGTAATGGCCAACGGGGTCGCCAGCGCCAACGCACACGGACAGGTGACGATCAGCAGCGCAATCGCATCGTCAAGCGCCGCCGGCGCATTGAGTTGCGTCTTGATGATGAACGTCGCCGCGGCGACCGCCAGCACGATCGCCGTGAACCCGCCCGCCAGCCTGTTGGCCATCTGCACGATGGGCGCACGACGCTGCGCGCTCTCCTCCACCTGCCGCAACAGCTTGGCAATCCGGCTCGATTCGCCGGACTGTTCGACCTGCACCCGCAGCGGCGCCTCCACATTCAGCGTGCCGGCAAACACCGGCATCCCGACCGACACCGACGATGGCCGCGACTCGCCGGTGAGCAGCGCCGCATTCACACTGGACGTGCCGCGCACGACCACACCGTCGGCCGCAAACGTGTCGCCCGCACGGATGTCGAGCACCATACCCGGCAGCAGCGCCTGTGACGGAATATCACGCACCACCTCGTTCTCGACGATGCGTGCCGTGCTGGGCGCGATCGCGTGCAGCAGTTCGGCCGCATCGGCGGCCATGCGCTGTCCCCGCTGCTGCAGGAAACGTCCCACCAGCAGCGCAAAAATGAGAATCGCGAGTCCGTCGAAATACACGGGACCAACGCCCGTGACGGTGTTCATGGCACCGCGCACGAATCCTGCCGCCAACGCAATGGCGATGGGAAGGTCCATGTGCAACGCCTTCGTGCGCAGCGACGCCCATGCACCGGCGAAGAACACCCGTCCCGGCCACACGAAGGCGGGGATGGTGATCGCAAAGCTCACCCAGCGGAAGAACGTCGTGAAGTTGGCCTCCATGCCGTTCACTTCGCCGGCGTAGAGCGCGAGTGCGGCCAGCATCACATTGATCGCGATAGCGCCGGCAATGCCGATGCGCACCAGCATGGCGCGGTCTTCACGCCGCCGCATGTCATCGCGCGCGACGCCGCGAAACGGATGTGGCACATATCCCAGCAGGTCGAGTGCGCGTGCCACCGTCGACAGAGGCACCGCGGCGTCGTCCCATTCCACCACCGCCAGCGAACGACGCACATCGAGCTCGGCGCGCACCACCCCCGATTGCAACAGCGGCATGCGCTCCACCAACCACACGCACGACGCACAATGCACGCCTTCGAGATAGAGCTCGGTGCGACGTAGTCCCTCGTGTGTCCGCGTCACGTACAACGCCGCAAACGCGGGATGATCGAACTCGTCGAAGCTGCGCCCCGACGCGCGCACGGCAGTCTCACGCCGATCGGCGAAGCCGTAGTACGAATCGAGGCCGTGCTCGTGCAGAATGGTGAAGGCCGTGTGACATCCGGTGCAGCAGAACTGGTGTGATGCCTGCGCATCGAACAGTCCGGTGGGTACCGGCAAGCTGCAGTGCGCGCACGCGACGTCGGCGGCAACGGTGCCTACCGCGGCGGAGACGGACAGCGTCAGCGACTCAGTGGACATGGGCGGCCTCGACCCGGTCGGCGGATACACGGTGCGCCGCGTGTGCCGCGGCGGTGGCAGACACCGGCGACAAACGGCCGGAGAGCGAGAGTAATCCCATGATGAGGACGACCGCGGCACTGAAGGCCGGCAATCGCCGACGGAATGGGGCGAGCACGGTTTGGGCCCCGACGCCGACGGCGAGCATGGCCGGCACCGTGCCCGCCCAGAACACGGCCATCGTGAACACGGCGCTGCGTACACTGCCCGTTCCGCCGGCCGTCGCTACGAACACGTACAACCAGCCGCACGGGAGCATGGTGGTGAACAGCCCCGTGAGGGCGGCGCGAATGGCAATGGGCTGTTCACGCACGGACTGCAGCAGGCGACCGAGGGCGCGCTGCCACGCCAGTGGGGCGTGCAACGTGCCAATGGAGACGCCGCGCTGTGCCGCGATGGTGCTGAGCGCCCAGCCGACCATGAGCGCGCCCGCCACCACGGCGGCGGCGTGACCCACGCCAACGAGGAGCCCCACACGCGAAACACCCGCGCCCACCGTACCGGCGATGGCGCCCAGCAGCAGATACGACATGAGCCGGCCCACGTTGTACAACGCGTGCGCACGCACGGCCGCCGCGTCGGTGCCGCTGGAAGAACCGGCATAAAAGCAGACGAACCCACCGCACATTCCGGCGCAGTGCACACTGCCCACCAGGCTGGCCACGAGGACGCCGGCCGTGGTGGTGATCATCGCGCCGTTCCCAGTGCGACCGCAGCGCGTACCGCGTTCACCCGCGAGCTTGCCGAAAAGCGTTGACTGCCGTGTGTGGCATCCACCCGCACTTCCCAAAGACCGGGATGGGCAATGGGCAACGTGGTGACGTACATCCCAGGCGCTTCTTCGGTGAGCAACGCGGTGAGTGTATCGTTGGCGCGCGCATTGAAGCGCGCCATGATCGCCACGCGCGCCCCCGGCAGCGGATGCGACGAGGCATCGCGGAGGCGAATCGCCACGCGTGTGTGACGCCCATCGCCAATGGAGTCGATCCGCGTCTCGATGCCCCAGCCGAGGCTGATGTTCTCGCGCTCCTGGGCCATCGTGGAGTCGAAGTGCACCGCCTTTCGGTAGTAGTCCGGCTCGACGGCGAACGACGGATCGTTATTGGCGATCTGCATGACGACGATGTTCGCTACTACCGTCGAGGCGAGAATCGTCGCCACGCCAATGGGCCAACCCATGCCTTTTTTCACGGCGTATTTCCCGAGGTGCCGTTGGTGGGGCCCAGCAGCCGGTACGTCACCGACTCGTTGTAGCCACGCTCGTCCGACACCGTGATGGTGATGAAGCGCTCGCCGTTGCTGAAGGCACGCGCAGGAAGTAGCACGAACACACTCGTCGCCCGCGTCTCGCCGGCGCGTACCCGCAACGGGTTCTCAGGCGCGACGACCGAAGCGTCGCCAGCCGATACACCGTCCCCGGTCAGACCATCGAGCACGATGCTGTACGCCATGTCGGCGCTGCGGCGGTTCGTGATCTTGACGCGGATCTGGTTGGAGACACGTCCGTCGGCCTCGGTGGCAAAGGGTCCATCGAGGCCGCGCAGCACGGTGAGGTCCGCGGGCTCTTTGAGGAACATCGCGGTACCAAGTCCGCCAAGCAGAATGCTGAGTACCAACGGATAGAGCACCGTGCGCAGTCGCAGCAGCGTGCGCGGCTTGCCGGCGAGGGCATCCTGCGAGGAATAGCGAATGAGCCCGGTGGGCTTGCCCACCTTGGTCATGATGTCATCGCAGGCGTCGATGCACTGGGTGCAGTGCACGCACTCCATCTGCAGCCCGTTACGGATATCGATGCCGGTGGGGCAGGTCTGCACGCAGGCGTTGCAATCGATGCAATCGCCGGCGTTCGGGTCGCGGGTCTTGGTGGCGTGCTCGCGCGGCTCCCCGCGGTTGTAGTCGTATGCCACGATGAGCGACTGCCGGTCGATGAGTGCCGACTGCCACCGGCCGTACGGGCACACGATGAGGCACGTCTGTTCACGGAAGTATGTGAAGTTGAACCACACGATTCCGGTGAACACGACCACGAAGAAGAACGCGCTGGGGTGTGCGGCCGGCGAGTGCAGCATCCACGTGTAAAGCTGATCGGTGCCGACGAAGAAGGCCAGCAGCGTATGCGACACGAACAACGCGAGCAGGAAGAACGTGAGATACTTCCCGAGCCGGCGCGGCGTGAACCACGCTCCCTGTTTGTCGAGCGCCCGCGACTGCGTATAGCCGCCGTCAAACCAGCGTCCGATGGGGCGGAAGAGAAATTCGAGATACACCGTCTGTGGACACGCCCAGCCGCACCACGCGCGTCCCCACAACGCGGTAATCAGAAAGATGCCGATCACGCCGCTGGCCAAGGTGAACATGAACAGCAGCGTGTCGGTGGGGAGGAACGTGTAGCCCATCAGCGTGAACTGCCGGCGCGGCAGATCCATGAGAAACACCGGCTTGCCGAACACCCGCAGATGTGGCGCCGCAAAGAAGATGGCCATGAGCAGATAGGCCACCGTCTGCCGCCGTTTCCACCACACGCCGTGCGACGGCTTGGGGCGGATCCAGCGACGGGTTCCGTCTTCGTTCAGGGTGGGGAGAACGCGTCTCCCCAGTCCCGGGGGGGCGGCAGTGGTGCTCACGGGGTAACCGGTGTGCCTTGTGGTGCTTTGGGTGAGGCAGGCGTGGTGCCTTGCAGCGTGCTCACGTAGGCAACCACCTCCGCGAGCTGTTCCGGCTTGAGTGTCTTGCCCCAGGGGGGCATGCCCTTCTCGAGCACGCCGTTGGTGACGGTCTTGTAGATGTCGGTGATCGTGCCGCCGTGCAGCCAGTACGCATCGGTGAGATTGGGACCGATGAGACCACCACCGTCGGGGGCGTGGCAGGAGGCGCAGTACGCCTTGTACGTCTCCTCTCCCTCCTCGATCGCCTCGTGATCACGCGCCAGGGCCAGCAGTTGCGGGGCGCCCATGTCACCACCAGTCGGCGCAGGATGTGCCTTGGCGTACGCGGCCATATCCGCTTCGTAGTCGGCGACGCGTCCTTTGCCATTGCCTACCGGACCCACGTTGAACACGTAGATGACCGAGAAGATGATCGTGCCGGCGAACGTCAGCAGCCACCAGCGCGGCATGGGATTGTCATACTCCTGAATGCCGTCGTAGCTGTGCTCGAGCAGCTTGTCCTGCAGCGGGTTCGGCGAGTTGGTGTCGTTTGGGGTAGCCATGGTTCAGCGCTCCGCCGTCCGAGGGGTAAGCACCACGTCATCTTCGAGCGGGAGACGGGACGCCGCCTCGAGCTCTCCCCGTCGAGACGGCAGAAAGGTGCGAATGGTGATGGCGATGAACACGCCAAGGAAAAGAACCAGCGCGACTTCGGTATAAAACGAGAGCTGCGCGTAGGACATGATGTCGGAGAGTTTCATCAGCGCGTCCCTCCGGACGTGGTCGTGGCCGACGCTGCCGTCGTCACCTTGATGTCGCGACCCAGCCGCTGCATGTACGCCACCATCGCGATGATCTGCTTGTCTTCGAGCCCGTCGGGGCCGCCCTGTTCCTTCACGGCGGCGGCAATCTGCTTCGCCTGCGCACGCGCCATGGCGGGCGCCGTGTTGATCGCGTCACCATACGGCACGCCGACCATCGCCATCGCGTCGACGCGTGATTGAATACCGTCGAAGTCGAGCGCCTTCTTCAGGAAGTGCGCGTACGACGGCATGATCGACTTGGCCGTCACCGCCCGCGGATTCTCGAAGTGCCGCACATGCCAGAGATCGGGGTACTTGCCCCCCTCGCGCGCGAGATCGGGACCGATACGGCGTGAGCCCCAGAGGAACGGGTGCTCGTACACCGACTCACCCGGCTTGCTGTACTCACCGAAGCGCTCGGTCTCGTAGCGGAACGGACGCACCATCTGCGAGTGACAGTTGAAGCAGCCCTCGGCGATGTACAGATCACGACCGGCAAGTTCGAGCGGCGTGTACGGCTTGACGCTCGCAATGGTCGGCACGTTCGACTTGATGAGGAACGTGGGGAGAATTTCGAAGAGCGAGGCCACGACGACGGCGAGCACGGTGAGCGCCGTGAAGAGCATCGGCATGCGCTCCCAGGCGCGGTGCCACTGCACCTGGTTGAAACGCGCCCAGAGGCCGTGGGCCGGCACCACCGGATGGTCTTCGACGTAACGCTTCGCCAACGGTGCGGCTTCGATGACCGGCACCTCGTACGTCGCGGGACGGTTCGCCCACGTCTTGAAGATGTTCCAGCCGAAGATGAACATGCCGACGATGTACAGCGAGCCACCAACCACACGCATCCAGTACATGGGCATGAGCTTGAGCACGGTCTCGACGAAATCCGGATACGCGAGGCGTCCCGTTTCGTCGAAGGCCCGCCACATGAGCCCCTGCGTGACGCCGGCGCTGTAGATGGCCACGACGTACAGCACGATGCCCACCGACGCGATCCAGAAGTGCAGCTCCATCGCCTTCTTGCTGTACACCGGTGTCTGGAAGAGACGCGGCAGCAGCCAGTAGATCATGCCGAAGGTCATGAAGCCGTTCCACCCGAGTGCGCCGGTGTGGACGTGTGCGATGATCCAGTCGGTGTAGTGCGCGAGGGCGTTGACGCTCTTGATGGAGAGCATGGGCCCTTCGAACGTCGACATGCCGTACGCCGTGACGGCGACGACGAAGAACTTGAGGATGGGATCCTGCGCCACCTTGTGCCACGCGCCACGCAACGTGAGCAGGCCGTTGATCATGCCGCCCCAGCTGGGAGCCCAGAGCATGACCGAGAAGAGCATGCCGACGGTGCTCGCCCACTCGGGGAGTGCCGTGTAATGCAGATGGTGCGGACCGGCCCAGATGTACATGAACACCAGCGACCAGAAGTGCAGGATGGACAGCTTGTAGCTGAACACCGGCCCTTCGGCGGCCTTGGGCATGAAGTAGTACATGAGCCCGAGGAACGGCGTCGTGAGGAAGAACGCGACGGCGTTGTGCCCGTACCACCACTGCATGAACGCGTCCTGCACGCCTGCGTAAATGCTGTAGCTCTTGAACAGCCCCGCCGGTACGGAGAGGTTGTTGAAGATGTGCAGAATGGCGACGGTGACGATGGACGCGATGTAGAACCACAGCGCCACGTACAGGTGGCGCTCACGGCGCTTGATCAACGTGCCGAAGAAGTTCACCGCAAACGCCACCCACACCACCGCAATGGCGATGTCGATAGGCCACTCGAGCTCGGCGTACTCCTTGGCTTGCGTGAAGCCCAGTGGGAGCGTGAGGGCAGCCGACACGATGATCGCCTGCCAGCCCCAGAAGTGGAAATTGCTCAGACCGTCGGAGAACATCCGGGCCTTGAGCAGCCGCTGCGTGGAGTAGTAGGCGCCGCAAAAGAAGGCGTTGCCGGCGAAGGCAAAGATCACGGCGTTGGTGTGCAACGGACGCAGGCGCCCGAACGACGTCCACTCAACACCGAAATTGAAGAACGGATTGGCGAGCTGCAGTGCGATGAGCAGACCGGCCAACATGCCCACCACGCCCCAAATGAGGGTGGCGAACAGAAACTTGCGGACGATCGCGTCATCGTACGAGAAGCGATCGAGCGCGGCGCCGGCTGCGCGTGGAGTCGCTCCGGCCGCGGCCACGCTGGAAGCGGGGGTCATCGAATTCCCTTTGGGAGTGTGGGATTTGGGAGTGCGAAGGGGAGTCTAGGCTCCGATTGCACTCCACTCCGTCAGGAGGGCGATGGGAATTCGTCGGGGAAAACCCGATAAAGCGGTGCGATTGAAGAAAACGGACGTCGCGAGCGCCCAAACGGGCCCCGGCAGTGGATGCCGAGGCCCGTTTGGGTCCCTTCTATTGGAACGGGCGAGCGTTACGCCGCGCGCTTGATCCGCTGGCGCTGCGTGCTTTCCTCGGTCCTGAAGCGCTTCGCCTGGGCGCGCTGGGCCCGCGCCTGCGCCGTGAGCTCCTGGGCCGCGCTGGCCGATTCTTCGGCGTTGGCGGCAGCCTGTTGTACGGTGCCGTTCAGATCCGAGATCGCTTCGCGGATTTGCGCCACGCCCTGCTGCTGGCTGTCGGCCGCCTGACCAATCTGCTCCATGACCGCATGGACGGAGCTGATCCGCTGCGACACGTCCTTGAGCTGCACCCCCACTTCCTGGGAAATGGTGACGCCGCCTTCGACACGCTGGACCGCCTGCTCGATGAGCTGTGCGGTGGTGCGCGCCGCCTCAGCGCAGCGCATGGCCAGTGCCCGCACTTCGTCGGCCACGACCGCGAAGCCACGGCCGGCATCGCCGGCGCGCGCCGCTTCGACGGAGGAATTGAGCGCGAGCAGGTTGGTCTGGAAGGCGATTTCGTCGATGGTGCGCACGATCTTGGCGGTTTCGCGGGCCGCATCGCGCGTCTCATCCATGGCCACCATGAGCCGCTCGACGTTGTTCACGCCGACCGTCGCCGACTCGGAGGCCACGGCCGTCGTCCGGCGTGCTTCGAGGACGTTGGCCGTCGTCGCGTGTCCGAGGCTGGCCAGTTCGGTCACGCTCGCGGTGATCTCCTCGAGCGTTGCTGCCTGCTCGGAGGTGGACTGGGCGAGAGCATCCGATCCGTTGGCGATTTCGGTAGACGCGCCATCGATCTGTTGCGACGAGGCGTTGAGCTCCCCGATCGCGTCGCGCAGCTGAGTCAGGGCGCTGTTCAGATTCTCCGCAGTCTCGTCGTACACATCTCCAAATCCCGTGGCGACCGACTTGGTGAGGTCACCATCGCGCATCGCCGTGATCACCGGCGTCAGCGACGACAGAAACTCGGTCGTGTTCCGCTGCGAGGCTTCGTTCTTCATGCGCAGCTCTTCAACAAGGCGTCCGCCTTCCACCATACGATCGGAGACGGCGGCAAAGGAGCCCTTGAGCCCCGCGTCGGCAATGCGCATGGCGCGCTTTTCGGCGACGGCATGTCCGAGTTCCGCAGCGTGATGGTCGAGCGCTTCAAGGCCGGAAATGACCCGACGGACCGCGGCCGCGACTCCGTCGCCAGCGGGGACGACATCGAGCCGGCCATCGCCGACGGCTTCGAGTGACTCGAAGACCGTTTGTGTGGTGTTGGCCTCTTTCGCGAGTGCAATGGACATGTACACCAGCACACCGGTCTCGAAGACGACATACAGCGCGTGCACCAGCACGATGAGGTGGCCGCCGGTGCTGTGGTTGAGCACGTAGACGCCGACGCCCATCCCCTGCAGGATATGGAAGGCCACATGGTGGACGGCGATGAACCCGGCCGCTGTCACCGGCACACGCCAATCGCGGTACGCCAGCAGAAACGCGAGCGACGCGAAAATATGGAAGTGCATTTCGATCAGACCCTTGGCCTGATGAATGAACAGCGCGGAAAAGGACATGAACGCGATGGCGAGCAAAAAGCGCGTTGACGCTTCGCCCGCGCGCGCCCGGGAGAGCCAGAAGCTCAGTACCGCCAACGGTGCGCCCACGACCAGCGCGGGCGTCCAAGCGTTGTAGATCCATCCCAGGATGGCGGCCACCGGAAAGTGGAACAGAAGCGTAATGCCAAGAACGCGGTCAGCGTCATAGCGACTGCGACCGAGCATCTTCTGCGGGAAAGCCATGGAAGGATGACGGACAGAAGGAGCGTTGCTCCTGTACACAACATTTCCGTCAACGACGTCGTCGACGCGCTCCGCGCTGCTCCACGATGGTTCGCTGGAGGGCGGAGCTCGAAATGTCCTGCTTCCGAGTATCGGGATCTCCGTCGCCGACTTGAATCGAAATAGGACTCGTTGGTCCTAGCGGCGGAACGAAGGACGCCGGTTTTTGCTATACTTCCATCATGTCCATCTCATCGTCCGATTCCCTGGCTAGCGCGGCGTCGACATCCCGTCGCGGCTTCCTGCAGGCAGCGGCCCTCGCCGTGGGCGGTCTCGTCGTCGCCCCGCGGCTGCCGGCGCAGGCCCCCGTCCGCGCCATGACCGTCTACAAGGATCCCAACTGCGGGTGCTGCGAGCAGTGGGTGGCCCACGTAAAGAAGGCCGGTTTTGTCGTCACCGTGCGCGACACCGCCGACATGGACAGCGTGAAGGCCTCTTTCGGTGTTCCCTCGGGGCTGAGTTCCTGCCACACGGCCCGCGTGGGGAGCTACACCATCGAAGGCCACGTGCCGGCCGACCTCATCGTGAAGCTGCTCAAGGATCAGCCGGTGGGGCGTGGTCTGGCCGTCCCGGGTATGCCCATGGGCTCCCCCGGGATGGAGCAGGGCGGCCAAAAGGACGCGTACGACATCTTGTTGTTCGACAAGGCCGGGAAGACCCGGGTGTTCGCCTCGCGTTGAGCACAGCGCCGCTTTCCGAACCGATGGGCACTGTCATAGAACGGGAAGCCCCGGTCCCGCCGCGCACGCCCCCGGCCTTCCGCGTCGGGGACGTCGTGGTGCACCACGCCGAGGAGCGGGACATTCCCGCGATCGTGGCGTTGAACAATCTGTTCGCGCCCGACGGCCTCACGCTCCGGCGCAGCGACGCGTTCGTCACGTCGCACCTGCAGGACTATCAGGTCATCCGCGGCGAGGACGGACGCATTCTCGGCCAGGTTGCCCTCGACGAGTACACGCCGTCACTGGTGGAAATCGTGTCGCTCGCCGTGGCCCCCGATCAGCACGGCAAAGGGCTGGGGCAGTGCCTCATCACGACCGCCGAGCATTTGGCGCGGGAGCGCGGGCACAACGAGCTGTTCGCCATCTCGCTGGCCGAAGCGCTGTTCCTGCGCATGGGCTACACGCTCACGAGCATTGAGATCTATCCGGAAAAGATCGCGCGCTATCGCACCATTTCGCGCTCCGAGCTCTCCATCGGCCGGAAGTTCTGCTTCACGAAAGCGCTGCGCTGACTCTCACCGTCGCGTCGGAACGTGCTCGGTCACGAGCCCGGATGGCACCGCCGCGCGTACGTCGCGCCACCGCGTCACGCGCCATCTGCGTGAGCACTTTGCGGCAGGATACAGGAGCAATCGGTGGGGCCGCGTGCAACTGCACTTCCGGCATCGAGAGGCGTTGCACACGCGGAATACTCTGCAGCAGCGTTTCATCGCCAACCCAGCACAACGCGTCGACCGGTGGTAGCGCCGTTGCCGTAATGGCCAGCGGGACGACAGGGGCGCCGGCGCGACACGCCGCCTCGATCAGCGATGACTTGAAGGGGAGGAGCTGCGTCCCGTCGCCCGTCGTGCCTTCGGCGAACATCAACACCGAGGTGCCGCCGCGCAGCGTCGCCTCGATATCGGCAATGGTCCGCAGCAGGCTCCGGCTTCTCGTGCGGTCGGTCCAGATCACGCCGAGATGCGTGGCAAGCCACCCAACGACGGGCCAGCGACGGACCTCACGTTTGGCCACAAACGTGCACTCGTGGGTTGCGAGTACCGCGACGATATCGGTCCACGAAAGATGGTTGGCCACCAGGAGCGCCGGTTCGCGCGGAATCACCCCTCGGACACGGAGCCGGATGCCGAGCGTGCCGAAGATGCCGCGGCTTCCGACTCGCAGCAGTTTTGGCAGGAGGCGTCGCGGACGGCGCACCACTGTCGGTGCACTCACTTGAACAGCGAGCGGTGCACCCGTGGGTCCATCGCCAGCGTGTCGAGCAACACGAGGTAGTCGGTGCTGCCGAACTCGTGATCGAATGCCGGGGCGCCACAGACCCGGGCGCCAAGCGAGAGGTATCCCTCGAAGAGCGGCGGGAGACGGTACGTGAGTGCCTCGGAGGAACTGAGCGGACGATTGCGACCGTCATCGGCCAATACTCGTCCATGCACACGTGGACGGACGAGGATGCGATCGTGTAGCAGGTGACGGGCGTGCAGCGCGCGCCAACTGTCGACCGCCTGCTGCTGGTCGACACCTGAGAGGGAGCAGCAGCCGAAGAGATAGCGCTTGCTGTTCCACTGGAGATAGCGGGCGATACCGCGCCAGAGCAGACGAAGCACGGCGCCGCAGCGGTGCGCCGCATCGACGCACGCCCGACCGGCCTCGACAGCGTCGCCGAGCACGGTGGCCGGGATGGCGCCGATCTCGAACATAGTCGCGCTGTAGAAGCCGAAACGGGTGGCCGCCATGACGGCCGACTGCACGCGGTAGGTGCCGACCACCGCGCCACTCGCGCGTTCCACGATCATGAGGTGGTGGAACCACGGGTCGCGCGCGTCTTCGTCACGGAGCGGAGCGGACGATGCCGGCTGCCCCCCACGCTCTTCCGCGAAGACCCGATAGCGAAGGGCCTGGACCGCGTGCAGTTCGGCGCGCGTCCAGGCAAAATCGAACGATCTGGCAAGCATACGTCCTCCACGTGGGAAGTGTCGGGTCCGGGATCGGCGACCCTCGTATGACACAAGCCATGGTCGGTGACGGGATGACGGCGACCCCGCGACCGTTTGGTCACTGCCCCGCAACGGTTCCGTGAGCACCGCCCATACGGGCCGACGGCTGGCCCGTCGCCGGATCGTGGGAATGCACTGGCCGCGAGCGCGTCGGACGGCCAGCTTAGGGCATGTCCCCTCAGTTTGTCGATCCGTCTCTGCCCAAGCGCATTGATCGCTGGCGCAGCCCGGCACTCGGTCTCGAGATGCCCATCGTGAGCTACGGCTGGCGCGGCCAGCCCGTGTTGCTCTTCCCTACGGCCGCCGCCGACTTCCTCGAAAACGAACGGTTCTGGCTGGTGAAAGCCATCGAACCGTTGCTGCAGCAGGGGCGCATCCGCGTCTTCTCCATCGACAGCATCAACCGGCTGGCGTGGATGGATCGCGGGTTGCCCGTCAAGGAGAGCGCCCGCCGACAGGCGCTGTACTCGCGCTACGTCGAAGACGAAGTGGTGCCGTTCATCCGGCACATTTGCGGCGATGGCGGCGCACGCGCCATCACCACCGGCGCCAGCTTCGGCTGCTTTCACGCTGCCAACGCGTTTTTCCGCCGTCCCGATCTCTTCGGTGGCGTAGTCGGGATGAGTGGCTTCTTCGACCTGTCGAACAGCTACTTCAAAGGCTACAGCGACGACAACTGCTACTTCAACAATCCCATGTGGTACGTGGCGAACACCGAGGGGTGGGCGCTCGATCAGCTGCGACATCACTCACGGATCGCCATCGTGAGCGGGCAGGGCGCGTACGAGCGCCCCGATTATGCGCGCGATTTTCACAACCTGCTCGACCGCAAGGGCATCGGCCACATTTTCGATTTGTGGGGGCACGATGTGAATCATGACTGGCCGTGGTGGCGGAAGATGCTGCCGCATTACCTGGAGCGGCTGGGATGCTGACGACGCCTCCGCGGCTGCTTCGGGTTGGAGTGATCGCCGCCCTCGTGTTCGCGGCCCCCGCCATCGCGCAGCAAACCACGCCACGCCAGCCCGCGGCAGCGGCGCGTACGCAGGCACTCCGCAACGCCTCGCTCGACGTCCGCCTCGCGTATGTCCGCCGGCTGCTGCGCCTCTCCCCGCTGGTAGACGGCCACAACGATCTGCCGTGGGCGCTGCGCGAAGAAAAGGAAACGCCGCGCGACGTCGAGGCGTACAACCTTCGCCGCACGACGCGCGGCATGACCGACATTGCGCGGCTGCGTCGCGGTCAGGTGGGCGGACAGTTCTGGTCTGTGTACATCCCGGGCGAAATTCGCGATAGCGGCTACGCGCGCGTGCAGCTCGAACAGATCGACATCGCCAAGCGTGTCATCGCCAAGTATCCCGATGTCTTTCAGCCTGCCTTCACCGCGGCCGATGTGCGCAAAGCGTACGCGGTCGGCAAGATCGGTTCGCTGCTGGGCATGGAAGGCGGCCACGCGATCGAGAACTCCCTTGGTGCGCTGCGCGCGTACTACGACCTCGGCGCGCGCTACATGACGCTCACGCACAACGTCACGCTCGACTGGGCCGACGCGGCCAACGACAAGCCGACGCACGGCGGCCTCACGCCCTTCGGCGAGGAAGTCGTGCGCGAGATGAACCGGCTGGGCATGCTCGTCGATCTGTCGCATGTGTCGCCGGCCGTCATGAGCGATGCGCTCAACACGACCGAAGCGCCGGTGATCTTTTCGCACTCGAGTGCGCGCGCGCTCACGAATGTGCCGCGCAATGTGCCCGACTCCATTCTCGCCAGGCTGCCGAAAAACGGTGGCGTGGTGATGATGACGTTCGTGCCGGGCTTCGTGTCGCAGAAGGTCGCCGATCACAGTGCGGCACAGAACGCGGTGGTCGACTCGGTGACCAAGCGTTTTCCGAAGGACAACGACGCGCAGTTCAAGGCCGTCGCGGCCTGGCGGGAGACGCATCCGACGCCCGTCGCCACGATTGCGGATGTTGCCGACCATCTGGACCACATCAAGAAGGTCGCCGGCGCGGAACACGTGGGGATGGGCGGCGATTATGACGGCATCACGGAAACCGTTGAAGGGCTCGAGGATGTCTCAAAGTATCCGTACCTGCTCGCCGAGCTGGTGAAGCGCGGCTGGACGGATGTGGAGCTCCGCGGGCTCGCTGGTGAAAACGTGCTGCGCGTGCTGACGCGCGCCGAACAGGTGTCTGCTCGACTTCGCAAGACGCGCAGTGCGTCGACGAAGACCATCGAACAACTCGACCGCAAGCGCATCCCATGACGCTGGATCGTCGCACCTTCCTCAAGACCTCGGCGGTCATCGGCGGCGCCATGACCGTCGGACTTCCCGGTGCTGCCGGGGCGTTCACCGCCGACGGCGTGCGCCCGCTCGTGTACCGCCCGGAAACCGGAGATGCGCAGCCCAAGCCGCTGCGCATTCTCATTCTTGGCGGCACAGGATTCATCGGGCCGCAGCAGGTGGAGTACGCGCTGGCGCGCAAACACAAGCTCACGCTGTTCAATCGCGGCAAGACGAATGCGGGGCTGTTTCCCAACGTGCCGCGGCTGCTTGGTGACCGGAATGAACCCACCGGTCACGATGCGCTCAAGAAGGGTACGTGGGATGTCGTGATCGACAACCCCACCACGAATCCCATGTGGGTGCGCGGTGCCGGTGAAGCGCTCAAGGGGCGTGTGGGGCAGTACATCTTCGTGTCGACGATCTCGGTGTTCAGCGACAATTCGATCGTCGGCATGGATGAGAACGGCCCGTTGCATACGCCGACGAACATCGATGCGCCGTTCGATCGCAACGCGCAGTTCTACGGGCCGAACAAGGTGCGTAGTGAAATCGAGGCGAAGGCGCAGTTCGGCGAAGACAAGGTCACGATCGTTCGTCCCGGTCTCATTGTTGGTCCGGGCGACTTGAGTGATCGCTTCAGCTACTGGCCCGTTCGCATCGACAAGGGTGGCGAAATTCTCGCGCCAGGTACGCCGACCGATGCGGTGCAGTACGTCGATGTGCACGACCTTGCCGAGTGGATCGTGCGGTGCGGCGAGAACCACACGCTCGGGACATTCAACGCGACCGGTCCCAAGACCGCGACGAACATCGCGGAGATGCTGTACGGCATCAAAGCGGTGACCACGAGCGATGCGCGCTTCACGTGGGTGCCGGCGGATTTTCTGGCGGCGAATCAGGTGCGTCCGTGGAGCGACATGCCGGTGTGGGTTCCCTCGACGGGGCGCACGGCGGGATTTGCTGCGGTGAACTGTCAGAAGGCGTATGCCGCGGGACTGACGTTCCGTCCGTTGGCCGACACGGCGAAGAGTACGCTGGACTGGTACAAGACGCGTCCTGCGGCCGAACAGGAAAAGGCGCGCGCTGGTCTTGCGCCCGAGAAGGAGAAAGCGGTGCTGGCGTTGTGGCACGCCAAGGCTGGACGCTAAGCATGGAGCGGATGCTCGAGGCCCTCGACGGCGCGCCGAAGAAGATTCTGGTGCTCGGTGGCACCGGCTACATCGGGCCGCATCTGGTGACGCACGCGATCGAGCGTGGGCACAGCGTGACGTTGTTCAATCGCGGCAAGACCAAGCCTGGGCTGTTCCCCAAGGCGGAGCAGCTCATTGGCGACCGCAACGTGGCCGACGGGCATGCCGCACTCAAGGGACGGACGTGGGACGTGGTGTACGATT
>CANGXD010000054.1 GCA_947457545.1 Gemmatimonadaceae bacterium | reverse complement strand
CCAACCAGAGGTAGCCGTCCGGCGTTTGCGCGATAGCCGCGATGTAGCTGTCGGGAAAGCCGACCCCCGGATCGATCGCTTCGCGGACGTATTCGCGGTTCGCGACGGATGGCGACTGGGCGGACGCGTGGCGAACGGTAGCGCACGCGGTCACAACGCCGATGGCGCAGAGCAGGCGGCGGGAGCGCGCCAAAAGGGGGGCAGGGGGCACACTGAACAATAGAGAGGATCGTCCCGCCCGTCATCCGTCCGGGATCCGGTGATTCTCCCCTTCCTCCCAGTCCGTGCATACACGAGGTTTGTACATGACCTCCCCCGCTGTCTTTCAACGTCGAGCCGGCCTGCCGGCGCTGCTCGTGTGCCTCGGCGTGACCGGCGGGGCCGCCTTCGCCGCCGCCTTTGCGTCGCGCAGCTCTGCTGAGTTCTACGCATTGCTGGTCAAGCCGGCATGGGCGCCGCCAGCGTGGCTCTTTGGGCCGGTGTGGTCGATGCTATACCTGTTCATGGCCATTGCGGCGTGGCGCGTCTGGCGTGCCGTCGGCTTCGAGCGGGCGACGGCGCCGCTGGGGCTGTACCTGTTGCAGCTCGGCCTGAACGCGCTCTGGACGTGGCTCTTTTTTGTCTGGCACGACGGCCCCTGGGCCACGGCCGAAGTACTCCTGCTGTGGGCCAGCATCGCGGCGACTATCGTAGCGTTTCGTCGACGCGATCGACCGGCTGCGCTGCTCTTGCTGCCGTATCTGCTCTGGGTCTCGTTCGCGAGTGCGCTCACCATCTCGGTCTGGCAGCGCAATCCGGGACTGCTGTAAGCCGCTACGCGAGCAGGTCGCGCGTCGCGTCGGTTGGCGAGCAGACCCCCGCAAGTGCAAAGGCAAGGTCGACCTCGTCGCGCAGCAGTTGCAGGACATGCCGCGCGCCCGCCTCGCCGTTGACCGCAAGTCCCCAGAGCAGAGGGCGCCCCAGCAGCACCGCGTGTGCGCCCATGGCGAGCGCCTTGAGCACGTCGGTGCCGCGACGAATGCCCCCGTCGACCAGCAATATCCCGCGGCCGGCCATCGCGTCGGCCACCTCCGGAAGGGCGCGCGCTGTTGGCAGCGCGGTATCGAGCTGTCGCCCGCCGTGGTTGGAGACGATCACGCCGGCCGCACCATGCTCGAGGGCGAGCAGCGCGTCATCGCCACGCACGATCCCCTTCACGTAGATGGGGAGCGAGGTGAGAGAGCGGAGCCACGCGAGGTCGCGCCACGCAATGCCCGCGTCCCAGTACTCGGCAATGAACTGTGCAAGCGCGGAGGCCGCATCATGCTGACCCGCCAAGGTCCCGCGCATGTCGACGCCCAGATTCGGCGCGTCGAATTCCGCCGGCACATGAAAGCCGTTGAGCACATCACGCTCCCGTCGCCCGAGCAGCGGGGTGTCGACCGTCAACACCAGCGCCGTACATCCAGCACGCTCGGCGCGCCGCACGAGTTCGGCGGTGACGCCCCGGTCGCGATACACATAGAGTTGGAACCAGAGCAGCCCGGTGGACGCCGCACGTACCGACTCGATGGTGCGGTTGGACAAGGTGGAGAGGATCATGCCTGAGCCGGCGGCCGCGCTGGCACGCGCCGTGGCCACCTCCCCCTCGGGGGTGGCCATCTGCTGAAAGGCCATCGGGGCCACAATGACCGGCCACTCCAACTGGTGACCGCCGACCGTCGTGGCGAGCGAACGCTGCGAGACATCGCGCAGCACACGATAGCGCACCCGGATCTCATCCCACGCCGAGCGGGATTCGCGCAGGAGGATTTCGTCGTTGGCGCCACCGGCATAGTAGTCGTACACCATGCGGGGAAGGCGTTCGGCCGCGAGCGCTTCGTACGAGCGGAGATTGACGGGGAGCATCGGGGTCACGTTGGTGTGAACGGCGGATTGGGCGTATTGTACGATCTTTCCCACTCTTCTGCCCGGGACTGTGCATGGCGGTGCTCACCTTCAGTCGTCTCAAGGAGCGCTACAGCGAGGACACCAGACCCGGTGGCCCCGGCGCTGCGCCGGCTCTGGCGCGTGCCCTTGTACAGATTGGCTGGCGGGCGGTGCGCGAGCCGACGCCGGAGGAGCTCTCGGGACACATGGCGCTGCTGGTCGATGCGTTCGTGCACGATCATCGCGACCTGATGGCGCTCACCGATGGCATCGCCTCCGTGCTTCGCGATACGGGGCCGATGCTCGATGGTGGCCTGCCGCCGGTCGAAGCGTATTTGCCCGCGGCGGAAGCGATGCTGACGTACTACGTCCGTGATGACGGCGGAGCGCAGAGCGCCCCGTTGAGTTTTCTCTGATCGAGTTCCTTGAGTCGTGATCCTCCAACGATGGAGCTGGTGATGCGCCAAGTTGTCTCAGCTGTTGCCCTGACGGTTGCGGTGGTAGGTGCCATGAGCGCGCCCGCGGTGGCCGGTGCACAGCGTGCCGCCGACGTGTACAAACCCGGTGCGCTGACACCGTTCCAACAGTTTTCGCGAGACATTTACAAGGAGCTTGTGGAGATCAACACCGGCGTGGAAACCGGCAACATCACCACAGCGGCCAAGGCCATGGCCGCGCGATTCAAGGCGGCGGGCATTCCCGAGGCGGACATCTTCGTGGGGGGACCGCGGCCGGAGAAGCACAACGTGGTGGCGCGCATCCGCGGCAAGGGCGGCGCCGGCGCCCCGAAACCGCTGTTGCTGCTCGCCCACATCGACGTGGTGGAAGCGCTCAAGGCCGACTGGTCCCCTGACCTCGATCCCTTCGTGTTCACCGAACGCGACGGGTACTACTACGGTCGTGGTACCGCCGACGACAAGGCGATGGCGAGCATTTTCGTGGCGAATGTCTTCCGTATGAAGCAGGAAGGTTTCGTCCCCGATCGTGACATCATCATTGCACTCACCGCCGACGAAGAAAGCGGTCCCGCCAACGGCGTCGATTGGCTGATCAAGAACCACAAGGAGCTGGTGGACGCGGCGTTGGTGATCAACGAAGGCGGTGGCGGCACGTTGCGAAACGGCAAGCCCCTTTTCAACGGCGTGCAGGCGGCGGAGAAGATCACCACGAACTTCACGTTGCGCGCCACCAACAAAGGCGGGCATTCGTCGGTGCCGCGCGATGACAACGCCATTACCCAGCTGGCCGACGCGTTGGCCAGAGTGGGGCGATACAAGTTCGCCATCAAGCTCAACGACGTGACCCGCGCGTTCTTCACGCAAACCGGACCACTCGAAGAGCCGGCCATGGGCAAGGCGATGCAGGCGCTCGTCGCCAATCCGGCCAACCCGGCGGCGGTGAAGGTCGTCACCGCTGATCCGCGCTACAACTCCATGCTGCGGACGACCTGCGTGGCCACGGAGCTCAAGGGCGGACACGCGACCAACGCGTTGCCGCAGCTTGCCGAAGCGAACGTGAACTGCCGCATCTATCCGTCGGAGACGGCCGAAACCGTGCGCGCGGAACTCGAAAAGGCCATCGCCGACACCAACGTCAAGGTCATCATCCGGTCGCAGCGTCCGAGTACGCCGGCATCGGCATTGCTGCCCGAGCTCATGGACAACGTCACGCGCATCACCGGTGAGCTGTGGGGGAAGATGCCCATCATTCCCACGATGAGCACGGGCGCTACCGACTCCCGATTCTTCCGCGCCCTCGGCGTGCCTGCCTTCGGTGTGTCGGGACTCTTCAGTGACCCCACGGTCGACGCGCGTGCCCACGGCCGCGACGAGCGCATGGCGGTGAAGAGCTACTACGAAGGACAGGAGTTCCTGTACCGGCTCACCAAAGCACTCTCCACGAACGTCGTCCGGCAGTAACGACATGGCGACACTCGAGGACCGGCTCGCCGGTTACACCCACCGGCAGCTGCTGGTGAACGGCTTGCGCTTTCACGTCGTGGAGGCGGGAACCGGGCCGGTGGTCCTGCTGCTGCACGGCTTCCCCGATTGCTGGTTGTCCTGGCTTGGGCAGATCGACGTACTGGTTGCGCAGGGCTTCCGTGTTGTCGTGCCCGATCTGCGCGGGTACAACGAGACGGAGCGTCCCAGAGGTGTTGCCGAGTATCGGCTCGAACAGCTTGGGCGCGATATCGAGGCGCTCGCCAATCAGTACGGCGGCGCCGTGCATCTGGTGGGGCACGATTGGGGCGGCGTGCTTGCGTGGCATGTGGCCATGCACCACCCGCAGGTGGTGCGTTCGCTTGCCGTTCTCAATGCACCCCATCCTGCCGCTTTCCGACGTGCGCTGCGAAACGGATGGGCGCAGCGCCGCAAATCGTGGTACGTGCTGTTTTTTCAGCTACCATGGCTCCCCGAGTTCATGTGGCAGGCCGGGGACTCGGCGTTGTTCATGCGCGTGTTGCGCAGCGGTGCGGCGACACCCACGGCCGATATGCCGGACACGAACGCCCTCGAGACACAGTACCGCCGGGCCTTTGCCTCGCGCAGTGCGTGGAGCGCTGCCATCAACTACTACCGCGCGTTACTGCGCTTCCCGCCGCCGCGTGATGTGGTGATCAGTGCGCCGACGTTGCTGCTGTGGGGCGAACGCGATCCGTATCTTGGCGTTGAACTCACCACCGGCTTTGACCGGTGGGTGCCGTCCTTGACGGTCGAACGGCTGCCGGCGGCGCATTGGTTGCAGCACACCCACGCCGGTGCGGTCAACGAAGCGCTGCTTCGGTTCTGGGCGCAGCAGCCGACGTGACTCGTGCCGCGCGGGCGCTCCCCGCGCGCTTCCACTTGCGCCAGCCTTCCCACAGGTTCGCCACGAGCAGGCCACCCAACAGGAAGTAGACGGCGCCGATCGCGATGTACAGGCCAAATCCCGCGACGGCCGCGATAGCGCCGTAGGTGACCTGATCGCCGGCCTTGGGCGGCGATGTCGGCGGGTCGGTGGCCATGAAGCCGGCGAAGAACAGCACCATCTGCAGGTCGGGAGCACGATACAGCTCGGCCAGCCGCACTGGGTCGATTACATACGTGGCACTCGTCGCCAGCACGAAGTGCACGCCAAGGAGTGCCAACACCAGCGGCAGTTTGTTGAGACGCCATGCCATGAATGCGGCGGTCGATCCCAACAGGAGCATCCACACCGGCGGGAGATCGGGCAGGGCGCCCCACCAGTTCTGTCCCGAGTCGAACAGGTAGTAGCTGGCGACAAGCCCTGCCGCGGCGGGGTTCAATACGTTGGCGCGCTTCACGCGCAGTGCATGCTTGGCACCAATCGCCAGCGCCGAGGTGCCCGCCGCGACCCACCATGTCGCGTGGGGACTGAGCACCACACCCACGAGCATGCCGGTAAGCAAGGCGCCGTCGGGAACGCTCCACTCCCCATCGCGCCACCGGATCAGTGGCGCGTCGAGAAGCATGGCGACGAGAATGGCGCTCACGAGACTGGGAAGCACCAGCATCCATCCCGCGTGATGAGCGGCGGGCACCGTCAGGATCAGCAGAATGGCCGTGAACAGTCCTTTCGGCGAACGGAGCCAGCGGGGGAGAGCCGTCCAGAGCGACTTGTGCACGGCGGCCGACGTGCTGTCACTCATGGCCTATGCTCCACTCGGTACACCCCCAGCCGCGCACCATGTGCACCGCACCATCGGCGCCCACGATGCAGCCATCAACGCCCTGAGCCTGCAGGAGCGCCGCGCCGGCGTCCGGCCCCAGCACAAAGGCCGCCGTCGCCAGCCCGTCGGCGATCGCCGCTTGTGGGGCCACTACCGTCACGCTTTGCGAGTGGGACGCTGATGTCGCCTCGCGCTGCCGCGGATCGACGAGATGATGCCCACGCGCCGTTCGCCGCACATAATCGCCGCTCGTGCACACCGCGAACTCGGCGGCCTCGCTGGTCATGGTGGCGAGTCGCGCCCGTTCGTCGCGCGGATGCACAATGGCGGTGCGCCACGGTTCGCCTTTGGCGTTGCGTCCGCGGTACAGCAGGTCGCCGCCCGCGTTGATGGCACAGTGGGCGACCGCGGCAAGGGCACGCGCGGCGAGATCGATCGCAAAGCCTTTGGCGATGGCGCCAAGATCGAGTTGCAGCGGCCGCTCGAGTCGAACGGCACACGCGGCTTCGTCGAGCGTGATGTCACGCCACGTGGCGTCAGTGTCGTGTCGCGCGAGGGCAATGGCCGCGCCGCCACGCCACGGGCGATTGAAGCCCAGGGCATGTACACGTGCGCCCACTGCGGGGTCGAAGGCCCCGTCGCTCGCGTCGGCCACTGAATGCGCCACGCGCAGGACTTCGAACAACAACGGGGAGACCGGTGTGAACAGGTTGCGCGTGTCCGACAGGCGCATGAGCTCCGACGATTGCTCAAAACGTGAGCAGCTGCGCTCTACCAGATCGAACCACCCCAACGCGTCGGCCGCACGCGACGGGGCGTCGTGCAGTTCGCCGACGAGCTGCAGCGAAATCGTCGTACTCATCGCCGTCGTGACAAACTCGTACGTGGGCAGATCGCTCACGGCGCCGCGTGCTTGAGTGCTTCAACGATCGCGTAGTAAAACGCATTGGTGCTGTCGGTCGCGCCGGACACGTTGTCGATTTCCGGGCTCTGTCTTTGGGCCACCTGCGGCTGCAGGTGCGCGATCCACGAGCACGAGTACCGCGTAAGGCATCGACTGATGGCCGCGGCTGTGATCTTGCCGCCTTCGATGATGATGGTGGCCTCGATGTCGCCGTGCCGCGACGTTCCCCACCCGGTGAAGGTCCCGTCCTTCCACTTGACCTTCTTGCTGCTGTCGGCTGTGGCCGGCGCCGGGGATGGCGCGGGCGCTGACGCCGTCGCGACTGGTGGCGTTGCCACGACCGGTGCAGGCGCCGGCGCGACGGCGATGGTCGCGCTGGACGTACTGGTGGCGCCAGTGACACTCGGCGCACCGGCGAGTGCCACTGAGGTAGCCGCCGGCGGGACGGCGGCTGCAGGCTTGGCCTCATTGTCGGGGAGCACCGCGGGCGACGCTGACTTGTCGGCGTCCCCCTTCGCGCCGAGCTGTGGCGCACTTTCGGTCGAGGCCACCACGACATTGTCCGGAGTGATCGCGACGGGGGGCACGGGCACAGAGGCGTCCCGGGCAGCGGCATTCGATGTCCCGCTGGGTATCGCGTCCGGTGCGGCAACCGGCACGCGTCGACGCGGTGCACTGCGCGCGGCGAGTTCGGTGGCCGCCGCTTCCGTCCGCACATAGCCGGCCGAATACGCCGCGAGAACGGCGGCCGCGCCGATGGCAAGCAGCGTGGGTGGCGTCGAAGCGCTCCTCCGGAGCCGCGAGGGGAGAGGCGCGTGATTTGAGCCGCTGGAGGGGGTGTTTGTCACGCCGGAAGGGACGGGGGAGACTACTGGAGAATACACGCCGACGGGGGCCTCGTCGTTGAGAACGACAGTGAGTTCAGACGAACTCATCCATAATGGTACAAAGCGCACCTCTGCGGGACAGAAGGAACCCAGCCGTGCTAATTTCAGTTGGTCCGGTGGGACCGAACCGTTAGGACCCGAAGTGTCCGGACACCGATTTCGCACCTCACCATCCTCTGAGGAGACCCGCACATGCACCACTTGTGGCGCCCCCTGCTGGCGCTGACAGGGTTGCTTGCACTCGCCAGTCCACCGGCCCGTGCACAGCAGCTTGGCACCCTGGCAGTCACCGTAACCGACGCGGCCAATCAACGTCCCGTCGAAGCGGCTCGCGTATTCCTGGTGGGGACTACATTCGCTGGGCAGACGGGTCCCGACGGCAAGCTCTCGCTGCGCGGGATCGGTGCCGGCCCCTACACGGTGCGCGTGCTTCGCGTTGGCTATACCGAACAGTCCAAGCCCATCACCATCGCGGCGGGACAAACGCAAGCGCTCAACGTGGCGCTCTCGACGGCCGCCGTGAATCTGGCTGCCGTCGTCACGACCGCCACCGGTGAACAGCGTCGCGTCGAGATCGGCAATGCCACTGCCAACATCGATGCCGCGAAGGTCACGGAATCGGCGCCGCTCGGTAACCTCAACGACCTGCTCAATTCGCGTGCACCCGGTGTAACGGTCACGAGCGGTACGCAGACGGGTACCGGCGCACGTATTCGTATTCGCGGCATGAACTCCGTGAGCTTGAACAACGAGCCGATCTGGATCATCGACGGCATTCGTATGACGAGCAACAACGCGAGCTTCACCACCGCGACCGGTAGCGGCGGCGGCACTGGCGGCAACGCGCCCAGCCGCGTCGGCGACCTCAATCCGGAAGAAATCGAGAACATCGAAATCGTGAAGGGACCGTCGGCGGCAACGCTCTACGGCACCGACGCGGCCAACGGTGTCATTCTCGTCACGACCAAGAAGGGCCGCGCAGGCGCCGCCCGTTGGACGATCTACGGCGAAGGCGGCACGGTCTACGATCGCAATTTCTATCCCGACGCGTACTCGCTCTGGGGCAAGCGCCCGGGTGAAACGGTGTCGTCGCGTACGTTCTGTAATCTGCAGCGCATCGGTCTCGGCCAGTGCACCGCCGACTCGACGAGCGCGCTCAACCTCTTCGACGAAAAGGATCTCACGCCGGTTGGCACGGGCAACCGTCGCCAGACGGGTGTGCAGGTGTCCGGTGGTACCGAAGCGGTCCGCTACTTCCTGTCGGCCGAAGACGAAAACGAAATCGGCGTGCTCGAACTGCCGGCGTTCGAGCGCCAGCGCATGGATTCCTCAGGAATTCCCATCCGTCCGTGGACGGAGCGCCCGAACACGATGAACCGCCGCTCGTTGCGGTCCAACGTGAATGCGCAGCTGAATCCGAAGCTCGATGTTGCGATGTCGACCAACTTCATCAACATCGCCCAGCGCTACTCCCTCGAATCGAACGCGACGGCCGGTCTCGGATCGCACCTTTTTGGTGGTCCGGGCACGCGTGACAACGGAACGGTCTCCGGCTTGGGCACGCCGCTCAACGGCTACCGCGCCTGGACGCCTGGCTACATGTGGGCGGAAAAGACGGAGCAGTCGGTCAACCGCTTCATCTGGTCGGGACAGGCCAACTATCGTCCCACCTCGTGGCTCTCCACAAGGGCGACCGTGGGTAACGACTGGACCGGACGTAACGACGAAAACTTGCTCTTCCGCGGCGAAGGTCCGCCGCT
Source organism: Gemmatimonadaceae bacterium (assembly GCA_947457545.1). Classification (GTDB taxonomy): domain Bacteria; phylum Gemmatimonadota; class Gemmatimonadetes; order Gemmatimonadales; family Gemmatimonadaceae; genus Gemmatimonas. Next base: position 12,333 of record CANGXD010000054.1, on the reverse strand, counting down.
TACCGCCACGACGCGGTTGGGTTCGCGCGGCATCGGCCGCGTGTTCATCAACAACCTCACGGTCGATCTCGGCGCCACGGCCAACTACGAAAAGTTCGGCTTCCAGCACAAGACGACGGTGGGCTCCCAGTACATCGGGTACCGCTTCACGAGCGCCACGACGGGCTCCTCTCAGCTGGCCCCGGGATCACAAAGCGTCGGTTCTGGTACGGTGCTCACGGTCGACGAAGGTACCACCCTGACGAAGACGTTCGGCAGCTTCATCGAACAGTCGCTGGCGTGGCGCGACCGGTTGTTCCTTACGGCCGCGGTGCGAAGCGACCAGAACTCGGCGTTCGGTACGAACTTCCAGAGCATCGTCTATCCGAAGGCGTCCATGTCGTACCTGATTTCTCAGGAAGACTGGTGGAAGGCGCCGGCGTTCGTAAACACGTTCCGGCTGCGCTACGCGTATGGTCAGTCCGGTGTTCAGCCCGGTCCCAACGACGCGCTCTTCTTCTACAACTCCGGCATCACGAGCGTCGCTGCCACCGATCAGCCCACGGTCATCCAGGGCGCGCTCGGTAATGCAAACCTCAAGCCCGAGCGCTCGGCCGAACACGAAATGGGTTTCGAAACCCAGATGTTCAATCAGCGCGTGAGCCTCGATTTCACGTACTACAACAAGCTCACCACCGACGCCCTCATCAGCGCGGTGCTCCCGCCGTCGTACGGATCTGTGGCGTCGCAGCTGCGTAACCTCGGCTCGGTGAAGAACGCCGGTATCGAAGTCGCCCTGAACGCGCAGCTCGTTCAGAAGAACAACTTCGGATGGGACGCGAACATCGCGTTCTCGTCGAACGACAACAAGGTCGTGTCGCTTGGTGACACGCCGCCGCAGCTCGGGTTGCCCAGCCGCACCGTGGCCGGCTACCCCATTGGTGGCTACTGGTCGCAGCCCATCACGGGGTGGGAAGACAAGAACGGCGACGGCTTGCTCACGTACTTTGCCGATGCCGCCCGCAACGAAGTCTTCGTTGGCGACTCGGTGATCTTCCGTGGCTACTCCACGCCGCGCTACATGACCACGCTGGTGAACGGTGTCGATCTGTTCAACAAGCAGCTTCGCCTGCAGGGCATGGTCGACTGGCGCAGTGGCGGTCTGTGGTACAACAACACCGAGCGGATTCGCTGCACGCGCCCCAACTGCTCGGGACGCAACAACCTCAAGGCGGAGTTCGTCGATCAGGCCACGAACATCGCGGCCAACGAACACCCGGCCCGTACGCTCGACGGCTTCCTGCAGAGCGGCGCCTTCGTCCGCTTGCGCGAAATCTCGGCACAGTGGACGGTCTCCAACAGCATGGCCAAGCGCCTCGTGCGTGGCCGTTCGCTGTCGCTCGTCGTCACGGCGCGTAATCTCAAGCTGTGGACGAACTATCGTGGCACCGACCCCGAGTCGGGCTTCAACACCACGAGCGGCACCGAAGCCCCGAGCGAGTTCCAGACGGTGGGACCGCCGAGCTACTTCATCACGCGCATCAACATCGGATTCTGAGGCTAACCGACCCATGACACCATATCGATTTTTGGGCCGGCGCACGTTGGGCCGTACGGCAGGCGTAGTGGCCGCGCTCGCCGTTTCGCTCTCGGGCTGCCAGGAAGCGAACGACCGTCTGCTCGGCGTCGTCGATCCCGACATCATTGCTCCCGGTGACCTCGAGAAGACCGACGGTGCGATCGCTTTGGCGAACGGCACCATCGCCACCTTCCGCGGCATCACCGGCGGCGGTGAAAGCACCTGGTTGTTTGGAGGCCTGTTGGCCGATGAATGGTCGACCAGTTCGACCTTCATTCAGAACGACGAGACCGACCAGCGGCAGATTCAGCTGATCAACTCGTCGATCACCGGCATGGTCCGCAGTCTCTATCGGACCCGCACGCGTTCGTACGAAGCCATCGAATCGCTCAAGAAGTTCAGCCCGACGTCGCGCGCCACGATCGCCGAGATGTATCTGGCACGCGGCTTTGCGGAGATGCAGCTCGCGCTCGACTTCTGCAACGGCATCCCCATCCCGAACAACCCGCTGACCAACCCGCCGGAGAACGGTGAGCCGAAGAGCACCGCCCAGGTGTTTCAGTTGGCGGCGGCGTCGCTGGATACCGGACTGACGTTCGCGAACGGCACGGATGCCGCCAGCGTGCTCATGAACCGCTCCATCCGCGTGGTACGGGCCCGCGTGGCCATGGCACTCGGCGACTTTGCCGGGGCTGGGACGTTGGTTGCGGGATTGCCGACGAGCTTCACGTACGCGCACACGTTCTCGAACTCCACCAGCACGAATACCCTCTGGGGGCAAGGGCTCAGCTCGCGCCGCTACAGCGTAGGTGACAGTGTCGAAGGCAACGCGCGCAACATTCTGGTCGCGAACGCCATTCCGTTCGCGTCGGCCCGCGATCCGCGGTTGCCGGTGACCATCCCGACCAGTGGTTCCATCAACGGTCAGGACGGTCAGACCTTCACGCGCACCACCGCCATGTGGGGACAGCTCACGTCGGTCGACGTGGTGAACGGCGTCGATGCCCGCATGATCGAAGCGGAAGTCGCGCTGCGCAACAATAACGTTACGCAGTGGCTCGCCATTCATAACGCGCTGCGCGCGGCGCCGCCGCGTCTCGGCGAAATTGCACCGACGGCCATGACGCAGCTCACCGATCCCGGTTCGGAAGCGGCCCGTGTGAACCTGCACTTCCGTGAAAAGGCGTTCTGGACGTTCAGCCGCGGCCAGCGTCTGGGCGACATGCGTCGGCTCATCCGGCAGTACGGTCGTACGGAAGCCACCGTGTTCCCGCAGGGGCTGCATTACAAGGGCGGCAGCTACGGCAAGGATGTGAATCTTCCGATCACGCAGCCGGAAGAGAACAATCCGCTCTTCAAGGGATGCACGGATCGTAATCCGTAAGCATCTGCGGTAAGCGCATGAGTCACGGCGTACGCGACGGCCCCTGCACCTACCCGGTGCAGGGGCCGTCGTGTCTTTATGGCTGAGCAGCGTGTCGCGCGTCACGCGACCGCCGGAATGGAAGTTGCCCCACTGCAGAACATGTCCTATGCTCTGGTCTTTGGGGGCATCGCCGCACTGGTGGTGTTCATCGGGGGGATTGCCGCCCTCGTGTGGTGGATCGCTCGACCTGTCTCGAGAGGCCGCCGCGCCGCGAATGAGGCGTTGCCGCTTTTCAGTCACGCCCATGCATCGGTGTGGCCGCGGGACGACGACCAGACGCCTGAGGAAGGGGCCGCCGCCGACCTCATGGCGGCTCGTGTGGCCGGTGGCGAGCAGAACCGTACCCAGGTGCCCCTCTGGAGTGTGGCCCCGCTGACGGGTGGGCAGAGCAGGGTCACGGAGAATCCGGGTGTTCCAGAAAACGGAAGATAAAGTCGCGCGATAGTTTGCTCGCTGTCACGTAGCGCGGCGGCAGCGCGTCCCTGATCGTTACTTCATCCCGTACAGCCCGTCAGTGCTGTACACCCGTCCCCCCTCTCCTCGGCACTCCCGGCCGTTCTCCCTATGGCCTATATCCGCTGCACCCAGTGTGGGTCGAAAGCTTTGGTCGCTGCGTCGCAGTGCCCCAAGTGTACGCAGCCGTTCGACACACTCGACTCCCGTGGACAACGCGCGAAGCTCAAGACGTGTCGCTCGTGCGGCATCATGCATCGCGTCGATTCCACGTGTCACTGGTGCGGCGATGTGAAGTCGACACTGTCGTTACCCGCCGTGTCGCCAGCCGTACTGCGCAATGCCGCAGGCGTCGCACTCATGGTCACGGCGGCAGCAGGCGTCTGGCAGTACGCGCCGCAGCTACGCGATTTCGCCACGGCCTCAACGGTGAATGGTTCGAATGCGCCGCGCATGTCGGGAAACGCGCGCGTCGTGGTTGCTGCCACGGGTACGACGAGCCCCACGTTGGAGAGTGATGGCGGCGTCCTCGCGGCCGACAGTCTCGAGCGCGCGCAGGCCACGCTGCCTATGGACCCGCAAATCGGCGCCGACAGCATTACGTGGACGCCTGCCGTAGCGCGTACCTGGGTGAACGTGCGCTCCGACGCGAGCCGTGGTGGACAGGTCGTTGGGGTCATCAAGCCGTCGTCGCGCGCCATGCTGGGCACTGATCGAGCCGGCTGGCGTCAGGTGCGATCGCCCGACGTGAGCGGCTGGGTCGATCCTCGACTCTTCGAAGCAGACAGCCTGCGCACGCGTGGGGAGTAAGTGGTGATACGGGTGTCGCGCCGGTCCGCGTTCACGTTGCTCGAAGTGCTGGTGGTGATCGTGGTCATCGCGTTGCTGGCGACGTTCGTGGCCCCGAATCTCTTTCGCAATGTCGGCGACGCGAAGACGGCCACGGCGAAAGCGCAAATCGAAAGTCTGTCCACCGCGCTCGACACGTATCGCCTCGACAACGGGCGGTACCCGTCGACCGCGCAGGGACTCGCGGCGCTCTGGCAGAAACCGACGATCGATCCGCCGGCGAACTGGCGGGAGCCCTACGTGCGAAAGGCGATCCCCGACGATCCGTGGGGACGCCCGTACGTATACCTCGCGCCAGGCAAGGCGAATCCATCGGGGTTCGACCTCGCGACGTACGGGGCCGATGGCCAGCCCGGTGGCGACGGCGAAAACGCCGATGTGCTGAGCTGGAAATAGCAGCGTCGGCTGTGGGGAAATACCTCACCTGCGTGTGGGGTAGTCGTGCTGAAAGTCCATGTGTTCCCCGACTCTGTTCGGACCGGAAAACGACGAATCTCAGGGTACGATGAGGTTTGCTCAGTCTTCTACCCGGACCTGCCATGCTCTCAGCCACTGCTGAACATGCCCTGCGTGCCGTCCTGCTGCTCGCGCGCCACGAGGGCCCCAAGGCGCTCTCGGCCGACGCAATCGCGGCGGAACTCGGTGCACCACGTAACTACCTCGCGAAAACGCTGAACGCGTTGGCCAAGTCCGGCGTGGTGCACAGCGCCCGCGGTGCCGCTGGTGGATTTACCTTGGCCATTCCGCCCGGACAGCTCACATTGGCGCGGATCATTGCGCCTTTTGACGATCACGCGCGTACCCCCGCCTGCCTGCTGCGCAGTCGCTCCTGTGATCCCCTCAACCCCTGCGCGGTGCACGCCCGCTGGACCGCCATTGTGGGGCACGCGGCCGTGCGCTTCGAGCAGACGACGATTGCGGAGTTGCTGGTGGAGGCCGGACCGGTACGTAGCTACTCTCCGGTGGCTGCGATACCGGCAGACCTCGGCACCATGGTACCCCATCTCTCGATGCTGGGCGCCTGACTCGCGAGATCACGAAACGCTGCAGCGTCATCGACTCCTGTTTCACCAGAGTTGATGACGCTGCGTCGTATGGGTAGCGTGTGTCATGCCCACGCCCGCATCATTGCGAACCCAGTGGATCTCGACGCTTGAGAACGCTCTCCCAGAGGGTGATTGGCGTACGCGTTTTGCGCCGGCGCCCACGGGATTTCTGCATCTCGGGCATCTGGTCAACGCGATGCACGTCTGGGGCATCGCCCGCGCGCACGGCGGACGCGTGCTGCTGCGTCTGGAAGATCACGACCGCACGCGCTGCCGGCCTGAGTACGAACAGGCCTTGCTGGACGACCTCGAATGGTTGGGCCTCACGCCCGACACCTTCGATACCACGTCGTTTCGCAACAACCTCGTGTCGCATGACGCCAGACAGTCCAATCAGCACATGCGGTACGCTGCGGCGCTCCAGCAATTGGCCGCGCACGGCATCGTGTACGGCTGTCGCTGCACGCGAAAAGACATCGCCCAGCAGGTCCCGCACTCCGCCGGCACGGAAGCGCGATATCCCGGCACCTGTCGTGCGCTGCAGCTCAGCGACACGGACACGTACGCCAAGCGGGTGCAGCTCGAGACGCGTGCCTTTCACTTCCATGATCTGCGACTCGGGGCCATCGGGCAAACACCCGCCGATCAATGCGGCGATTTGCTCGTGCGCGATCGGCATGCCCAGTGGACCTATCAGTTTGCCGTCGTCGTGGACGACATGACACACGGCGTCGATGTGGTCATTCGCGGCGAAGACCTCTTGGAGAGTACCGGTCGTCAGCTGCAACTCTCGGAACTGCTCGGGCGCACGACACCACCGCGCTTTCTGCACCACACGCTGCTGGTGCATCCGGATGGCAGCAAACTGAGCAAGGCGACGCACGACACATCACTCCGCGACATGCGAACGGCGGGCGCACGTCCCGACGAACTCCTGGGACTTGCCGCCCGCCGCGCGGGACTCGGGGATATGCAGCGACTGTCCGCCGCCGATATCCCCTCACTCTTTGTGTGAACGGCGGCGCTATTTGGCGCCGAGCAGTCCCATGACCACGAGCAGGACCCACTGCGGTCCCTTGTAGCCGTCATCGCGATCGTCATACGACTCGTCGAGCGAGTGCGCGCCGCGACCCACGCCACCGCCATCGAGCGTGACGGCGGGAATCTTGAGATTCATCGGCACATTCGCGTCGGTGCTCGAAATGGTGAGCGGGGCGTACACGTTCATGGTGCGCGCCGCCGCGAGTGAGGCACGCACGATGAACGCGCTGTCGGGAGTACTCCCGGCGGGACGGAGACCAATCGTGTCGATGACGACCGAAAGAGCCGCCGTGCTCTTGGGCCACCGCGCCTTCTCTTCGACGACCGCTTGACGCAACGCCTTCTGCAATCGTGCGTCGATTTCGGCGAGCGCGGCGGCGGTTTCGCTCCGCAGATCGACTTCCATGATCGCTTCGAACGGAATCGAGTTCACCGATGTACCGCCCGACACGATCCCCACGTTGAAGGTGACCTTGGGGGTCGTGGTCGCTTCAAGATCCGCGATCTTGGCGATCGCGCGTCCCATCGCGTGCATGGGGTTGGGCATGCCGAAGGCACCGTAGCTGTGGCCGCCCGGGCCCTTGTAGTGAACGCGATAGCGATTGCTGCCTACACCGCCGTTCGTCACGCCGAACCCCGTGCCGTCCACCGAGATGAACATGTTGATCGAATCGCGCATCGGCCCCGCGAAGATCGCGCGCGTTCCACGGAGATTTCCCGGTCCCTCTTCGCCCACATTCCCCACGACGATGAGCTTGCCGCTGAACGGGATTTTCTGCGTGATCACCTGCCGCGCCACGGTGAGCACCACCGCGAGGCCGCGGCAGTCATCGCCGATGCCCGGGGCAGTGAGCTTGGTGCCTTTACGCTTCACGCGGACATCGGTCCCTTCGGGGAAGACCGTGTCGAGATGGCCGGCGAGCAAGAGGGTAGGGCCTGGACGGACGCCGCGGATTTCGCCGATGACGTTCCCTTCCTTGTCGATCCGTACGTTCTGCACGCCGAGTTCCCGGAACCGCTTGGCGTACTCCGCCGCGCGGGCCTGCTCCTTGAACGGCGGCGCGGGGATCTGACAGATGGACGCCTGTTGGTCGAGCGTCCAGGCGTTGTCGCTCTTGAGCGATTTGAACGCCGCGGCCACGGTGGGATGCGCCGCCAGCTTGTCCATCGCGCTCTCGACCGGCGTCGCCTTGGCAGCCGGGCTGGTTTGCGCTTTGGCCTGCGCGAAGAGCGGGGAGGAGGCTGCCGAGAGCAGCGAAACACAGAGAGGAACGCACAACGCCGGGAGAACACCCCCGGCGTTGGTCGCAAGACGGGTGGAACGCATACCGGTCAACTCGTGATCGTGATGGTACCGGCGGTCGTGTTGGAGGTCACGGTGAACTCGAACAGGCCGGAGGTGCGCTCACCCCCGGTCCAGGCGCCGTTGGCATTGAACGTCGCGCCATGATTGGGACAGCGGAAGCCCGAAGTGGTAATTCCGATGGTGGTACCCTGGTGCGGGCACACCATGGAGAAGGCTCGGTAGCTGTTGGCACCGCTCCGGACGACCGCCACGGGCGTCCCGGTCGAGCTTACCTGTGCAATACCGCCCACCACGTTCAACGCCGCAAAGTTGGCCAGCGTCACCGTCACATTGACGTTGCTCGGGCCCGTCGCGGCGTCGCTACCCGACGAGCAGGCCGCGAGGAAGGTGCTGACGGCCGCAACGGTGGTGGCGGAGAGAAACTCCCGGCGGGAGCAGGACACGCAATCGGACATATTGGTGCTCGGAAAGAGGTCAGGCCTTGATGAGCGCGGCCGCCCACTTGGCCGGCTCAGTGTCGCTCTCGAAGGCAATATCCGGGTCGACCGAGATCGTGGCGCCTTCGCGCGTGATCTGCAGGCGATCCATGTTCCGGGTGGCGCGCCCACTCACGAAGGTCCCGTTGGGCTGGTACTTCGACTTGTGGCGCGGGCACTGAAAGCCGGTGTTCTTCGGCATCACCTTGAGCGCCGTATTCTGGTGCGGGCACGAGAGCGCGAAGGCGTATACTTCTCCGGCGTTGCGGCACAGGATGATCTCGTTGGCCGCATCAATGGAGACGCCGTCTGCCGCCGGTAACGCGTACTTGACCGGACCGCGCTCACGACGCGGCTCGAGCGCCGAGAGCGTTCGAGCTGGCCCCAGTAGCGTCAATCCTGCCAACGCTGCCGTCGCTGTGACCGCCTGCTGCAGAAACTCCCGTCGCGCGCTGCACCCTACGCACGCACTCTCCGATTGCTGCTCACCCATGCGAGTCCTCTCAGATATTCGCGACCACGACACCCAGAACCACGACCAGGCACCAGACAGCGAGGCTGACCCACGCGTGCACGCGCAACGTGCCCCAGGGCCCCGTCACTTCCGGACCGGCAACGGACATCTCGATGGTGTTGCGGGCGTTCGTCAGCAGGTGATGCTCGGCTGACCGCATGCGCGCGCCGTTCACCATCAGCACCACGAACGAGCCCATCTTACTCCAGAACACCAGCGAGGTGGCAAAAGTGCCGATGTCGGCGGTCGCAAGCGCCGCTCCGCTGCACACCATCAGCACCAGCGCCCCGATCACTACGCCGTGCGTCGCCCGCAGATCTTCTGCCATGGCGAGAAACGCTTCACTGCTGCCAGGCGTGGCCAGCAACACCCGGCGGTCGGCCCCCAACGCGATGCCGCCACCGACGAACATGCTCAGCACGTGCACGGCGATGACGAGCGTGGGAAGCCAGGCGCTGGCCGAGTAGTAGTCGGCCCACGGTTGGACGAGGGCGGTCACGGTCTCGAGCACGGGGCGCTCAGTTTCCGATCAACATGATGAGCCAGCTCGCCGTCGAGGCACTCATCGATGCGATGGCGACGTTGCGGTGCCGCTCGCGAATGGCGCCGTTCTCCTCGGCCTGGTCCGCGATCGACCCGGCATAGGCGAACCCGCCGCTGGCGGCGATGAACAACGCGCTGTGCAATAGACGACGCTTCCGCCCGTTCGGGTCCTTGCGCCCTTCCCAGAGATTCCAGGTGCCGGTGACCGCGTTCGCGCCGAACAGCACCGCCGATCCCGTGGCCGCAATGGGGTGCATCGTCTGCGCCCAATCCGGAGCGTCGTCGCCCTTGTCGAGCAGCTGATCGCCCGATACGTACGACGCCGCGAACAGCGGCAGCATGGCCCAACTCAGCGCTTTGTGAATCGCGACGCGCTTGTAATAACCGTCACTATAGGTCACCGCCTTTCTCGCCCGCTTGGTCGTATCGACTGGTGCGCGGAAAGGCACCGCCAGCGCCACCGGGGCGACGAACGGTCCGCTGGGGACCGGGCGGGGAATACTGTCCGAGGCCGTAGCTGCCAGCAGGCTGGCCGATGCGATGACCGTCAGAAACGACATGCAGGACTCCTCAAGAAGTAGGGCGCGGGACCATTGGGGAGGTCGTCCCCATGTAGAGGGGCTACCCCTCACGACTATTCCCACAATCTACGCGAGCAACATGAACGCCGGATGACCTCGCCTTGTCACATTGAACGAATAGGGATCGACGTGGGAACACTTCCTGCTGAATGGACCCTATGGTGCATGCCGTCTCGATGGTCGAGACGGCACCCGGCGCCAGTCCCGTGCGTTACATTCGAAGGGCATGCCTGTCCCGTCACTCTTATCGTTTTTTCGCACGGTGGTGCTGGTTGGTCTCCTCGTGAGCCCGCTGCGCACTGTGGGCGCCCAGCGCGCGGCACGCTGCAACGCCGACGAGCGGGTACGCGGCGTCAGCTTCGATGGCAGCCCGGCGTTCGACGTGCTGGCGATGGCCACGACAATCGTGACGCATGAGCCAGGCTTCGTGACGCGCGTCTTCAAGATTGGCACGGCCCCGTGCGTGGACACGCTCGAGGTCCGTCGCGACGCGCTCCGGCTCGCCATTCTGCATCGGCAGGCGGGGTGGTTTCAGGCCAGCGTCTCCCCGCTGGTGACCAGGCGCGCCGATGGGGTCAAGGTCCGTTTTGTCGTCACGCCGGGGCGCGAGGCCGTCGTCGACAGTGTCGTCGTTCGCGGGCTCCCTGAGCCCCTCGAGGGGCGTCGGCCCTTCGACGCCACCCTCACACAGCTCGTGGGCAAGCGGTTCGACCGCACGCGCGTGGATACCACGGTCTCCGGCGTGGTCACTCGCCTGCGCGACGCCGGCTTCGCGCGCGCCGCCATGCCCACCAGCCGCATTCGCATTGACACGCTCAATGCGCTGGTCCGTCTCGATCTCGACTTTACCACCGGGCCACGATTGCGCATCGGGAATGTGCATGTGGAGGTCCGTCCAGTCTCGACGGGGCGACCACGCGTCGATTCTGCCGATGTGGCCCGACTGGTGGCCATTCAGCCCGGCGATCGCTTCAGCGCGTCGGCCCTGCTCGACGCCCAGCGCGCGCTCTATCGCTCCGAAGCATTCCGCTTGGTGGTCATGGACACGGCGTCCATCACGTCCACCGCCGATAGCCTCATCGACTTGCGTATCAATGTCGCGGAAGCACAGATGCGCGCCGCGCGCGTAGGACTGGGGTGGGCCACGCAAGACTGCGTGCGCGCCCAAGGACGCATCACCGATCGCGGCTTTCTCGGCGTCGGTCGACGGGTGGAATTCTCGGCGCGTGCCTCCAAGCTGGGGCTCGGGGCGCCTGCCGATTTTGCTCCGGCGCTCTGCTCGCAGGCGCTGCGCGATGATCCGTTCAGCCAGCGCGTCAACTACTACGCCGGTGCGACGGTTACCAATTCGCGCTTGTTTGGCTTGCCAGTCGTCCCGCTCGTTTCGGTGTACAGCGAGCGTCGCGGCGAACCGTATGCCTATCTCCGCGAAACGGCCATCGGTGCGCTGGCCGAAGTGTCCCGGCAGTTCAGCAATCGGACGAGCGGTACCGCCGCCTTCCAGTACGAAAACGGCAAAACGACCGTCGATCCGGCAGTGTCGTGTACGCGCTTCGGATTGTGTCGCCCAGAAGAACTCGTGCTCAACGCCTTCGGGCGCGGCATCGGCATCGTGAGCACGTCGGCGTTGCACGACCGCACCGATAACGCGACCAACCCCGGGCGCGGATGGCGCGTGCGCGGTGAGCTGCGCCTGGGGCAAACGGTCTCCGAGCGGGTCGAGACGGTCCGCTTTCAACGGACGACCGGCGAACTCGCCGGTTTTGCGCGGTTCCTTGGCGGTATCGTTGGCGCACGCGTTCAAGCCGCCGGCGCCTTCGCGCCGGGCGCGGAGTTGGTCGATGGAACGCCGCTCATCCCGCAACAGGAGCGGCTGTTCGTGGGCGGACAGAACTCCGTTCGCGGCTATCAGCAGAACCTGCTCGGCCCCGTCGACTACGTGGTGAGAGCGGTCCGCCCGGTCGCCGGCACCGACGCGGAGTACGAAGTCATCCCCAATAGCCGCGACAACGAAGTCCCCCGCGGAGGGACGGCGCTGCTGGTCGGCAATCTCGAATGGCGGCGCGGTGTGCGATTCATCGCGGAACAGCTGCAGCTCGCAGCCTTCGTCGACGCCGGTGCGCTGTGGGAAACGCGCTCCGATCGGTTCTCGTGGGCCGACATGCGCTACACGCCGGGCGTCGGTGTCCGTCTCGTGACGCCGTTGGGGCCGTTCCGGCTCGACGTCGGTTACCGCCCGTACGGCAAGCGTGCCGGCCGCGCGTTGTTCTTCTCCGACGGCAAAACCGGAACGCCGGCGGGGATTTACTGTGCGAGCCCGCGACAGGCCAACATTGGCGCGGACTATTCCAATGTGTTCGCGTGCCCGGCCACGTACACGCCGCCCGTATCACAGAGCATCTTTTCGCGCCTCGTGTTCCACTTCGGTCTCGGACAGGCGTTCTGATGACCACGCCCATGTCACCCCGGCAGCGTCGGTTCTGGTGGGCGGCGGCCATCGTGCTCGGCATGGGCGGCGGCATGAGCCTTGGCTATCTCGT
>CANGXD010000053.1 GCA_947457545.1 Gemmatimonadaceae bacterium | reverse complement strand
CGGTAGATGCCCTTGCTGGCGCCGGTTTTGGTGTACGTGCCGACGTACATGGGCCACAGCTGCTCGTCCGACGCCGCGCGCCCCGCGACCGAGTCCACGACATCGCCGGACTTGCGATCTACGCATGCAATCGCGGCGAGTGCGCTGATGGCGAGAAAGTCGCGCCGCGTATGCGAAGCGCGCACAGTGTTGCCTTGGGGCTCAGTACCCAATCGCCAGCCCATCCTTGCGTGGGTCACTGCCCGCGGAAAAACCCTTCGGCAACCGGATGATGGCCTGCGCCCCGCCAAAGGCAATTGTGGGCTGCTCGATGAGCACGTGCCCCATCGCCTGCAGCGCCGAGCGTACGCCATCGCCGATCGGCGGTTCGAGCGCCACGCGCTGCCCGTCGTAATGACGGAAACGCGCCGCGTCGATGGCGCCCTGCACGTCCATACCGAACACGAGATGATTGAGCAGGAACTGCACATGTCCCTGCGCCTGCACACCGCCGCCCATGAGCCCGAAGCTCATGTAGGCCTGCTCTCGCCCGTTCACCATCTGGGTCACGAAGCCCGGAATGAGCGTATGAAACGGACGCTTCCCGGGCGCCACGGTATTGGGCAATCCCGGCGTCAGCGTGAAGCCTGCGCCGCGGTTGTGGAGCACGAACCCTGTGCCCGGCACCACCACCCCCGACCCGAAGTAGTCGTACACCGAGTTGATGAACGACACCATGCTCCCCTCGGCGTCGGCGGTCGCGAGATACACCGTCTCGCTCTTCGTGCGCACCGGCCCCGGATCGACCCGCACCTGCGCCCTCTTCGAATCCAGATGACTGCGGCGCTCCGCGATGAACTCATCCGTCAACATCGCCGACGCGGGCATGTCGAGATGCGCAGCGTCGCCGACAAAGCGATCAAGATCGGCGTACGCCAGCTTCTTGGCCTCGATGAGATGGTGCAGATACGTCGGCGAATTGTGCCCCATCGCCTTGAGATCGTACGGCTCGAGAATGCGCAGCATCTCGAGCGCGGCCACGCCCTGATTGTTGGGCGGCAGCTCCCACACGCGGAACCCGCCGAACGTCACCGAAATGGGCGTCACCCACTCCGGCGCATTCCGTTTCATATCGTCGAGCGTCACGAACCCGTTGAGCGCCGTCAGCCGCGCCACGATGCGCTTGCCAATCGACCCGCCGTAGAAGGTCGCGACGCCACTATCGGCAATCGTCTGCAGCGTACGGGCAAAATCAGGATTGCGGAACCACTCGCCAGCCTTCGGAGCGCGCCCACCCGGCAGATACGTTGCCGCTGCCGCTGAGTCCTTCTGCAAGAAGCTCGTTTCGTTCCCCCATTGCTGCGCAATGATGGGCGACACCGGGAACCCGTTGCGCGCGTAACCAATGGCGGGCTGCAGTGTCTGCTTCAAGGTGCGCTTCCCATAGGTGCGCAGGAGCTTATCCCATCCCGCCAGCGCGCCGGGAACCGTGACCGACATCGCCCCCTGCTGTGAGCCCGGCCGGAAGCCACGCGACTGCAGCAGTTCGCGCGTCATCAGCGAACCCGCGCGACCACTCGCGTTGATAGCCACCAGCTTCTGCTCTTTGGCCAGCCACACAATGGCGAACATGTCGCCGCCAATACCGGTCATGTGGGGCTCGGTCACGCTCAATACGGCTGAGGCCGCGACCGCCGCGTCGATGGCATTGCCACCCTGCCGTAGCACTTCCAGCCCCGCAGCCGATGCCAGCGGCTGACTCGTGGCCACCATCGCGCTCGGCGCATACACCGCCGACCGTCCGGCCATGCTGCTGGGACGCTGACCGTGGAGCAGAAGCGGCACGGTACACATCGCGCCAACTACCACACGCAATGGCGCAACAAGACGAAGAGATGTCATGGCGATTCTGTCGTTGAGAGGGGCCGACCTACCCCCAAAAGATACACCGTACAGCCCGTCTGCCCAGCAGCGGCGCACCGGGAATGGACGAACTCGGTCCGCAACTTGCGAAGAGTCCCTGCATGAACGTGGCGAAGCCCGTTCCAACACATGCACACACCGTTCAACAGCAGGGATTGGCCATGCATGCCACGGCGGCCCCAACGCAATCCGCCGCACGGGCTCGCGCAGAATGGAAGGCAAATACACTGCTCCTCGCGCTCGAAGGCGATTGGCTGCTGGGTGAACCGCAACCGCGTGTCGACGACGTGGTGGCGAGCGTCGACAGCACCCACCGTATCCCCGAGGGATTGGCGTTCGACACCACCCTGCTCGGCGCGTGGGACAGCAGCCTACTCATCTTTCTGGTGCAGAGTCAGGCGTTCTGCGATGAACGGCACATCGCCGTCGATATGGGCGGGCTCCCCGAGCGAGTGCCGCGACTGCTGGCGCTGGCGCGTGCCGTACCGGAGCGTACCCATCCGCCTGGAGCGAAACCCGGCAACCTGATCGCGCGACTTGGCCTCTCTACGCTGCGCTTCTGGGACGGCACGCGCGCCTCCATCACCTTCCTCGGAGCCGTCGCGCTGGCGTTGAGCGGACTGGTTTCGCGCCGTGTTGCCATTCGCTGGCGGTATTTCTGGGTCGTCGTGCAAAACAACAGCTCGGCCGCGCTTCCCATCGTGACGCTCATCGCGCTCCTCGTGGGTGTCATTATCGCGTTTCTTGGCGTGGTGGTGCTCAAGCGTTTCGGCGCCGGCTACTACGTGTCGTACCTCGCTGGGTTCGGCATGCTGCGCGAAATGGGTGCGCTCATGACCGGCATCATCATGGCGGGCCGGACAGGCGCCGCCTTTGCCGCCGAACTGGGCAGCATGAAGATCACCGAAGAGATCGATGCGTTAACTACACTGGGCGTGTCTCCCATCGAGCATCTGGTCCTGCCGCGCATTCTGGGGCTGTTCGTCATGATGCCGCTCCTCACCATCTATGCCGACTTCATCGGCATCATTGGTGGCATGCTCGTTTCGGCGTTCATGCTGGACCTGTCGTTCAAGCAGTTCCTCAGCGGCTTGCTGTCGGCGGTAACCATGACAGACGCACTCCTCGGTATTGCCAAGGGCACCGTCTTTGGCTTCATCATCGGTGTTTCCGGTTGTATGAGGGGCTTGCAGGCCGGTTCGGACGCCAGTGCGGTGGGACGCGCCACCACATCGGCCGTCGTGCTCGGCATCACGCTCATCATTTCAGCCAACGCCCTCATTGATTGGCTCGCGGCCGTCTTGGACATATGAGCAACATATGAGCACACCGGCAGGCACACCGGCCATCGAGGTGCGCAATCTCACGATGATGTACGACGAGCGCGTCATTATGAGCGATCTCAACTTCAGCGTGGCCCGCGGCGAAGTGTTCGTACTCATGGGAGGGAGCGGCAGCGGCAAGAGCACCCTGCTCAAGCACCTCATCGGTTTGAAGGCGCCGGCCAAAGGCACCATTCTCTTCAACGGCCAGGAATTCGCGCTCGACGACGACGAAGCGCGAGCGCGTGTCCTCCGTCGCATGGGCGTGCTCTACCAGAACGGCGCGCTATGGAGCGGACTGACACTCGCCGAGAATGTCGCGTTACCGCTCGAAGAGTTTACCAGGCTCGAAGCGGCGGCGATCGCGGAGGTCGTCGCGCTCAAGTTGGCCCTTGTCGGTCTGCGGGGATTCGAGGAGTTCTACCCGTCGGAGATCAGCGGCGGCATGCGCAAGCGGGCCGCGCTGGCGCGGGCCATTGCGCTCGACCCCGAGGTGCTCTTCTTCGACGAGCCGTCATCTGGACTCGACCCCATCAGCGCGAGTCGTCTCGACGATCTCATTCTCGAGCTCAAGGCCAGCTTCGGCACTACCATCGTCGTGGTCACACACGACCTCGAAAGCATTTTCCGCATCGCCGATCGGGCCCTCTTCCTCGATATCGAAGAGAAAACTATGACGGCACTCGGTCCACCGGCGGCGCTCCGCGATCACCCGCCCACCAACGAAGTTCACCGCTTTCTCACTCGCAGCAGCGCAGGAACTCCATGAGTGCACGTGCCAATCCCACGGCCATTGGCCTCTTCCTTGTTGGCGCTCTCGCCATTGCCGTCGTGGGAACGGCGGTACTCGCGTCGGCCACGTGGTTTCAGAATCGTACGACGTTCGTCAGCTATTTCTCCGAGTCGGTCAACGGACTCGAGAACGGCGCGCCCGTGAAGTTCCAGGGGGTACCGGTGGGGACCATCACGGCCATCAACATCCAGATCGATCAGCGTGACGAGTCATTTCAGGTGCCCGTTGAGTACGAGATCGATGTACCGCGACTGACGACACCACGCGGCACCTATGTGAATCTGGGTGACACTCTCGTGCTCCGCGAGCAGATCTCCAAAGGACTTCGGGCGCAACTCCAAATGGAAAGCATGGTGACGGGCGTGCTGTATCTCGAGCTGAGCTACCGTAGCGACTCGACGCCGCCCCAGCTGGAGCCGCGCGCGACGCCGTGGCCGGAGATTCCCACCACGCCCTCGCTCATGGCGGCCATCGGTGGCGGCGCGGGGAGCCTTCTGGCGGAGATGATGAAGATTCTCAACCGTGTGAACGGGCTGCTCGCCGACGTGAACATGCGAGAGATCAATGTCGCGGTCGTGAAGTCTGCGCAGGCCGTGGAGAAGCTGGTAAGCACGCCCGAAATGCAGGCCACGCTCAGACAACTGCCGGCGACCACGGCGCAGCTGAACAGGACGCTCGCCGAGACCGAACGACTCGCCGCGCGAGCGAGCAAAGCCATCGATCCGCTGCAGCAGCAGATGACCGGCGTGTCTACGGAAGCCCTGGCCTCTTTGCAGGCCCTGCGAAGAACGCTCGAGGAAACGCATGGGTTGCTCTCGGCGGACACCGGGCCCGGCTACGCGCTCACCGGCGCGCTCACGAGTATGCGTGAGGCGGCGGATGCTCTGCGCGTGCTCATCACGTCGCTCGAACAGAACCCTGACATGCTGATCCGCGGCAAGAGGCCGCCCAACAAATGACTCACGCACGCAACTTCCCCGCGACGCTGCTGCCGCTCGCACTGCTCCTTGCAACGGGGTGCTTCAAGCTGTCACGTGAAACACCGCCGTTGCAGCAGTTCGTGCTGAGCGGCCCCGTTGCCGCAAACGCCAACCCCATGCCCGACGGGCTCGCGGTGGGGTTTCGGCGCATCGACGTCGCCTCGTATCTCGCCGTCCCGTGGCTAGTCGTTAGACGCGGCAGTAACGAGATCATGGCGTCCGAGTATCATCGCTGGGGCGAAGACCTCGGCGAGGCCATCAACCGCGTGGTGGCCGCCAACCTTGCCGGTCGCCCGCCGGTGCGGAACACGGACATTGCGCCGTGGGCACCGCGTGCACGGCATCAATATCTCGTGCAACTGCACGTGGCCCGCTTCGAAGGAGTCACCGACACGTCGGCATTCGCACCTCGTCAGGCCGACGGACGCGTGCATCTCCGGGCTACGTGGGACATCATTCGCCCGCTCGACGGTCTGGTGCTCATTCGCGGCAGCAGTGAAGATCGCAGCGGCACCTGGCGCGTCGACAACTACGCCACCCTCGCCAGCGGGCTCGATTCGGCGTTGGTGCGTTTGGCGCGCGATATCGGGAGCTGTCTCTCCCGCTTTCGCAATGATTCGACGCCGCCGGTCAGCTGTTCCACAATGAGCAACTCCGATACCGCCCGGCTCGATCCGCCGAACTGACGGCGCGCTGTACTCAGAATGGCGCGGGACGAGTGAGCTCGAGCGACACACCCGTCACCGGATGCACGAACGACAGCCACTCTGCATGCAGGAGCAATCGTTCACCGTACTCGGGCGCCACGCGTCCATACAGCCGGTCGCCCACAATAGGCGCATCGAGTCCCAGCGGATTCGACGCATGCACACGCAGCTGATGCGTCCGGCCGGTGAGCGGCGCCAACGCCACCTTCGTGCGACCGTTCGCACGCTCGAGCACGGACCATTCGGTGACGGCCGCTTTCCCATGCACCGGATCGTGGATCTGACGCGGCCGGTCCTCCACATCCATGCGCATCGGAAAGTCCACAACTCCACTGTCATCAGGCAGCACACCGTCCAGCCACGCCACATAGCGCTTGGCGATGGCGCGTTGCGAGAAGAGCCGTTGCAGCGCGGAGAACGTGTGCGGATCCTTCGCGGCCAGCAGTAATCCCGACGTATCGAGATCCAGTCGGTGCACCACCAGTTGCCCGGTCGCATCGGGATACCGCGCACGAAGGCGATTCGACACGCAGTCTTTCTGACTGAGGCCTGGCACCGACAACATGCCAGACGGCTTGTCGACGACGACGATGTGCGCGTCTTCGTACACGACCGCCGGCTCGTGCGGCGCCAACGCGGCCACGCCGTACTGCGGCGGCGGATCAGCGGGCAGTCCGCCGAGCATGTGCGCGAGGATTGGGGGACACTTCCCCTGACACGCCGCATAGAACGAGCCCGATCGCCGGTCGCCCGTGCGCGGCGGCGCGCCCCACCAGAACTCGGCGAGGGCAATGGGACGCAGCCCTTTAGCGTAGGCGTCGGCCAACAACTTGGGCGCGGCACAGTCACCCGCGCCCGCAGGCGGCGCCGCGGGCGCGAACAGCTCACGCAGCGAACGCACCTCAGCACGCGCGTTGGCAAAGGCATACGTGCCTTGAATGGCTGGCAGCAGCTCCCGCGACAGCGCGGTGCGTGCCGCTTCGTCGGTAAGGGCCCCCATCGCCGCTTCGCCGGGAATCCAGATCGCGTCGCGCGCCTGTGCATCGAACGTCGCCGGCGACCAGCCCGACATCGCCCAGCTCCCCTTCAGCATGCCGGAGAAGGCGCGCAGATACCCCAGTGCACCATCGGGCCCGGCAACGACGAGTACCCCGAACATCTTGCCGCCGCCGGCCTGCCCCAGCTCCCACACGTCCCCGAGCCCCGCGTCGAGCAACGTCATCGTTTCCGCAGCCGCGCGTCGGGCGAGCGGATGGATGGCGCCGCGATCGAAGGGACTGGGGAACCGTTCGGGAGCCTCGGCAGGCTCGACTATCGTCGAAAAGGGGATCACCCCTTCAGTGTAACCTTGCGACGGCTATTTCACGCGGATGATGGTCACGTCGGCCGTCGGCGTGGAACGCGGGCCTGTCTTGAGGATCGCGGTGTGGCTGTTCGTCTGGAACTCGACACTCAAGCGGTACTCTCCTTCCGGCACCCCAGGGCACTCGCCTTCCGCAATGCCGTTGAAGCCGCTGCGCTCGGGCGCGCGTTCGAGGACACAAAAAGAATTCGATTCAATCGAGGGGAGTGATCCGTCTTCAGGGAGTCGCTGCAGGTAGCCGTGGATATGTCCCTGCACCATCCCGTTGGTCACCGTCTGCGGCTGCGACCCCAAGGTGCGCGCCGCGTCGGGCGTACGGAGTTCCGGACGGAAGTCGAAGTTCTGGTACGCGACGCGAATCGTCACCGGTGTGTTGGGGCGGAACTTCGTTCCGGGCTTCAGACTCTCGAGGCGCAACGACGGCGTGATGTTGGGCTGCTGCCCAAGCGACGTGCCAATGAACCGGCCTACGAAACTTGTCACGCTGTTCACGGCGCTGGTGAGCGCACTGCCAGCATGGCGCTGGTGAGACACGCTCCCCGCGGGCATGCTCGACACCGTCGACGGCGTGGTGACCGAATCGTCGGCACATGCCTGCACCACAAGCGTGCCGATCAGTACGAGAGCGAGGGGGGCGTGCCGGCGGACGACCGGAATCAATCGGCGCATTGTTTCTCCAGTGAGGAACGATGAGGTGAATCGCAGCGAACGAACGGCCGCAATGAACGGCTCACCTGTGCGTTCGCACGTAGGGGACGCGGCCCACCTGCACACATCGTGATGCGTCGGGTCATCCGGCGCGTTACGCCGCCGCGCTTGCCGAGGCCGGCTGTGGCGCGTCAAGTTCCGGCAGTGCGGAAACGTCCGTATTGCTCACGTGCTTCGACGCCATGACACACTCCCGGTTTCGCCCAGTTTTCATTTTGTCCGCATTGATCTTGGCGGCGCATTCCGCACCGGCCGTGCTGCACGCCCAAGTCGGCGCGCAGATACCGCGGGCCACCCACGCCGACTCGTTACGCGGCGGAAACGGCGCGGGCCGCGACTGGTGGGACGTCGAGTTCTACGATCTCCGCGTCCGCATTGCGCCCTCTGACAGCAGTGTTGGCGGCTTCACAGGCATTACGTACAAAGTGGTGCGGCCGGCGATTGCCAAACGCACCCGGCTGCAGATCGATCTGCAGATGCCGTTGGTCATGGACAGTATCGTGCAGGACGGGCAGCAACTGCCGTTCGTACGCGACGGCAATGCGTTCTTCGCTACCGTCGCCGGCAACCAGAAGATTGGCGAACGCCGGACGCTGCGTGCGTACTACCACGGCAAACCCAAAGCCGCCGTGAATCCGCCGTGGGACGGTGGACTGATCTGGCGCACCGACAGCCTCGGTAACCGTTGGGTCGCCACGGCGAATCAGGGGCTCGGCGCGAGTGTCTGGTGGCCAAACAAAGACACACAAGCCGACGAGCCGGACAGCCAGCGCGTTGCCGTACGTGTTCCCGATCCCATGGTGAACGTCTCCAACGGGCGCCTTCGCCGAGTGGTGCGCCACGACGATCAGAGCACCACCTGGGAGTGGTTCCTCACGCATCCGATCAACAACTACGACGTCGCGATCAACGCCGGCAACTACGCGCACTTCAGCGAGATTGTGCGTGGCGAAAACGGGCCGCTCACCGTCGACTATTGGCCGCTGGCGCATCACCGGCAGGCCGCAGAACAGCAGTTCCGTCAGGTCCCGCCCATGCTGCAGTGTTTCGAGCAATGGTTCGGGCCGTACCCGTTCTACGAAGACGGCTACAAGCTCATCGAAACGCCACACCTCGGCATGGAACACCAGAGCGGCGTCGGCTACGGCAACCGCTTTCAGAATGGTTACCTCGGCACCGATCTCTCGGGCACAGGCGTCGGCCTGCTCTGGGATTTCATCATCGTGCACGAAAGCGCGCACGAGTGGTGGGGAAACTCCATCACCACCAAGGATCTTGCCGATATGTGGGTGCACGAGGCCTTCGCTGCCTACGCGGAGAACCTCTACGCCGAATGCCGACTGGGGAAGACGGCCGGCGCGCGGTACGTGATTGGCACGCGCAGCAAGGTGCGCAACGACCAACCCATTATCGCGGCGTACGGGGTGAACGCCGAGGGCTCTGGCGACATGTACTACAAGGGCGCCAACATGCTGCACACGATACGACAGCTCGTTGGCGACGATGCCAAGTGGCGCACGGTATTGCGCGGCGTGCAGCAGACCTTCGCGCGCACCACCGTCCATGGCGCCGACGTGCAGGCATACATATCGAAGGCGTCAGGGATCGACCTGTCCACTGTGTTTGCGCAGTACCTCACCACCACGAAGATCCCGGTGCTCGAGTGGAAGAGCGACACGGGTGGGGTGCAGGTACGGTGGGGCGACGTCGTGCCCGGCTTCACCATGCCGGTGCGCCTCGTCAGCGGCAACGCATCCGTTCAAGTCACGCCAGGTAGCAGCTGGACGCGCGTAGACATTCCCATGTCGACGAACGGCACGCTGCGGGTCGACGAGAACTACTACGTCGTCAGCAGGCGGGTGCCGTAACGCGTCTCCCGGAGCACCGCCGCAAGCGGCGATGAGCGTCTGGGCCCACTACTGGAGCCGGAAGAGATAGCTCACCTTGGCAAAGAACAGATCGGCCGACCGCCGCAACGTACGCGGGCCGCTCGGTTCGTCGGCGCGGAGCTGATCACCGTAGCCGAGGTACACGACGGTTCCCGGCGAGGGGAGATACGAGAACAACACATCCAGTCGCGCACGGGTCCGTCGGAATGCCTCTGCGCGGCGCAGGGTGCCGTCGCGCTGCCGGAGATACACCGGCAGCTCTGTCCGTGAATCGTCTCGAAGGGAATCCTGCTCGACGACGGAATGCTCACCAATGACGCGCACGAACACTTGCCGGTTGAGCTGGTACTCCGCGCGCACTCGCGGCGTATTGCGCGAGAGCACCATGGTGCCGTCAGTTCTCCGCCGGAACGTTTCGTACGCCCAGGTACCCGAGACACGTAGCTGCTCCGTTGGGCGCAGCGTAAGTGACTGATTGAGAAAGAAGATGTCGGCGGAACTCCATTCCTGAAAGTTCTCGTCCTTCCCCCAGATCACGACGGTATTGGCACTGAACCGCTTGAACTCC
Organism: Gemmatimonadaceae bacterium; assembly: GCA_947457545.1. Classification (GTDB taxonomy): domain Bacteria; phylum Gemmatimonadota; class Gemmatimonadetes; order Gemmatimonadales; family Gemmatimonadaceae; genus Gemmatimonas. Next base: position 11,475 of record CANGXD010000053.1, on the reverse strand, counting down.
GGCGTGCCAATGGACACCAGCCAATCGAGATTCGGCAGCCGCTTCGTCCCCGTGTAGGGAAGCGTGTCTATTCGGCCTCCCGTTGAAGGCCGCTGCAGCACGTAGTTCGCATACAGCCCCTTATCGAAGCCGAATTCCTCGCGAAAGATCTGCGTGCCCACCTGCCAGCCACCGCGCAAGCGCATGTTGTTTCGCAAATGCAGTTGCACATCCTGCGCCGCGCGTCGGTTCACATAGTCGGCATACTGATACCGGCCGTTGAGATAGATCTCCGGACTCGTCAGCTCGACGAGCGCACCCTTATTTCCGAACCGGTTCCAGCGGTGCGTCGCGCTCATGTTGGCCACGCCGGGGCGCGGAATGAACCCGCTCTGCGCGTCGAAATTGTTGGAGATCCCGACGAACGTGTAGCGCGCGTAGAATGCCCGCCCGTTGCGTACCGCCGAGACATCCCACAGCGGGGCCGCCGTCGTGGCGCCAGCGGTGCGTGTCATGCTGCGCGCGAGCTGCGCCTGCACGCTGTAGACGCCACGCACGAGTCGACCGTCGACTCCCATCACGCGATTCCACGCGCGGCCTTCGCTGCGATCCGTGTACACCATGCCGATCCGGCTCTGGGTGCCGAGGTCACGCTGAAGACGGACGATGCTGAACAGCGGCGCATCGCGTCCGGACACGGAGGCCTCCTTGCTGTCGATCGCCGACAGCACGCCGATGTCGAAACCGCGCTGCTTACCGGTGAGCTTCGTCGCGACGATCGGCTGCGCGATACGGCGTGTATAAATCAGCCGATTGGGCACCGTGAACTGTTCCTGACTCTCCAGGAAGAACGGACGACGTTCCGGAAAGAACACCGCATTGCGCGGATCTGGCGCGAACTGCGTGGCGTCCGCTTCAACCTGCGAGAAGTCCGGATTGGCGGTGCCGGAGAGCGTGAGGTTACTCGTGATCCCCCACCGGGCACTGCCGCCAACCTCCGGTCGCTGCGTCGCATAACGCCAGCTGCCGGCGGATGGCCCCGGCGCCCCACTCGCGGTCGAGGTGACCGTCGGAATGAGATCGACCGTGACCCCGCGCTGCAATTCGCGCAGTCCGCTCAGCGTTCCCGATTGCGCCAGAAAGCTGGACCCGGCGCGCGTCGTAGCGGTCCATGTCTGCTCGTGCCCACTCACCTGCACGGTGCGCACGACATTCAGCTGCCAGGTGTGTACGTCCGCGTTGCGATAGCGCAGACTCTTGAACGGGATGACGATCTCCACGTCGAATCCGGCCGCGGTCAATCGGCCCTTCGACTGCCATACGTAGTCCGGCGCCAAGTCTGCCGCTTCACGAGACTTGCTCGTGCCGCCAGCAAGGCCACCACCGGTGACCGCACCGGTTTCCGTGAGCACGCCATCGCTCTGGATACCAAACGGATTCACCGCGAACACGAGCGCTTGCCGGCTGTCGTTGTAGGTGCCCAGAAACAGCTGCACGTTGTCGTCCTGCGTAATGCGGTCGCGGTCGGCGAGCGTGGCGCGCACCGTCCCGGGCGCAGCAAAGGCCCGGACGCCGACGTGTAACGCGGTGCCGCTATACCACACCAGAATCTCCGTGCTGTCTCGCGCGGCGACGCCGTCTGTGGGAAAGAACTGCGAGAAGCCCGTGAGCACGGCGGCGCGCCCCCACTCCGGCTCATCCAGCACGCCGTCCACCACCGGCGCACGTTCCGCGCGCGGCAGGGCGACGATCGTTTTTCCCAACCGACCGTTGAACACCGGCCCCGGCTCATCGGCGTGACGCACCGGCGGGAGTGGCGAACCGCTCAACACGAGCGGGAGGAGCAACAGAGAAAGCAAGGGCACAGCGTCACTCACCGGAGCAGAGGGTACCTCTCGCTACGCACGACGGCGCCGATGCGTTCGCCCGCGGTCACGCCGCGGCGAACGGCCGCTCCAAACTCGGCGATTGCGGCGTGAACAGCTCCGCCCCGGTTTCGGTAATGACCATGTCGTCCTCGAGACGGATGCCGAACTCGCCGGGAAGGTAGATGCCCGGCTCGTCGGAAAAGACCATCCCGGGAGCAAGCGGCAGCGTGTTGCCGCGCACGAGATACGGCCACTCGTGCCCGTCCATCCCCATGCCGTGGCCCACGCGGTGACTGAAGAACTTGTAGTCGGGACCAAAGCCCGCGTCGACAATCACCTTGCGGGCCGCCGCATCGACCGCTTCACAGGGCACACCCGGACGCGCAGCGCGCAACGCCGCCGCCTGCGCACGATGCTCGATCTCGAACACATCCTTCATGCGCTGGGTGGGCTTCCCCAGCACGAACGTCCGCGAAATGTCGGAGCTGTAGCCTTCCACTTTGCAGCCGCCGTCAATGAGCAGAATGCTCCCTTCGCGCACGACCTGCGGGGTCACGCTGCCATGGGGCAACGCCGAGTATTTGCCCACCTGCACGCCTGCGGACCCGCTGTACCCAAGTTGGGTGTGCGCCATGGCCACCAGGCGCGCAAAGTCGCCTTGCGTCATTCCGTCCTTGAGCGACTTCCACGCCGCCTCGTACGCGCGCAGCGTCACCTGACTCGCGTGACGCATGAGCGCCAACTCGTGCGCGTCCTTCACCATGCGACAACCCGCCGTGATCGGCGTGCCGTCGGTGAGCGTCACCCCCGCCAGTCGCGAGGTGCCGTAGCTGAACTGATGCCGCACCGTCTCTTCCACGCCAATCGTGGCGGTGCCCAGTCCACGCGTACGCAGCGCGTTCGCGATGAGCGCGTACGGATCTTCGTGCTCCTCCCACGCATAGACGTCGGCATCGCCGGCCATGGGGCCGAGCGCTACCTGCTCCATCGCCCGTTCTTCTTCGAACTTCGGCGTGACGAGAAACGGTCGACCACTCACCGGGATGAACGCCGCCAGCAATCGCTCGCTCAATCCCCACTGAATACCGGTGAAGTACACCATGGAGGTGCCACCGGTCAGCATGAGCCCCTGCATCTTCTGCTCGCGCATGAGCCGGCGCGCCTTTTCGATGCGCGCCCGACGCTCGTTCACACTGATGGGAACCACCCCTTGCCGCATCGGCGTGAGCGCGCGAATGGCCGGCGGCATCGCACCGTCTTGCGGCGCCGCCGCATCGTGGTCGTGCTGCGCCTCCCCCGGTCGGGCGCCGAGCGCCACAGCGGCACCAACGGTTGAGGCAGCGGTGAGGAACTGACGGCGGTTGGTCATGGCAGGTTCGGCAGATACAGGAGGAGTGACAGGGGAGACGGGCCAAACATGCGGCCCCAACCCGCGTCCGGCCAGCAGGGAGCGGGGACCGGCACCGGCAACGACCGCATTGACAGTAGACTGTCATATTTGACAGTTTACTGCCATGTCATCCCGATCGTCCGCCAAGCCTGGCCGGCCCCCCGCCCGCGCAAAGTCGCCCACCATCGCGACCAGCCCCGATACCCCATCGGCCACCGCGACCCGCCGACGGGCTGCGGTAGCCGCACTGCTCGCCGAACACGCCTTCACGCTGCTGCGGGAGTCTCCCGACGCGCCGTTCAATCACGAAGCGGTGGCCGCCGCCGCTGGCGTGTCCCCACGCACCGCGTATCGCTACTTCCCCTCGCAAAGCGACCTCGTCGCCGCCGTGTGGCGTCAGCTGCGCGACCGCACCGGCACCGTGTGGCCCGAGACAGAGGCGACGATCATTCCGTACCTCCGCGACCTGTTCGCGCAGTTCGAGCGCAACAACGCGCTTACTCGCGCCGTCATCGCGGCGGCCCCGCGCGCCAACATCAGTCAACACGGGTCGGCCGAGGGACGCGCGGCCTTCAAGCGCGCGCTCGCACCGCGCCTCGCCATCATGAGCCGCAAGCAGGGAGCACAACTGGTCGCCACCTGCGTGGCTATCTACAGCGCCCCGTTCTGGCAAATGCTGCGCGATCGCGGGCAGCTCTCCCCCGTCGGCGCCGCCGACGCCGCCTGCCACGCCATGCAGGCTCTCCTTTCGACGTCACCCACCCCGCCATGAGCACTATCACACCGCCAGTCATTCTCGCCGCAAACGGCGGCCGTACACCGGCCCCGCTCAACATCGTCGGCGAGAAGACCTTGGTGAAAATCGCGCCCGAAGACAGCGACGGTCGCTATGCCGTGTTTCATCTCGAGGCACCACCCATGAGCGGACCGCCGTTGCATGTCCATACGCGCGAAGACGAATTCTTCTATGTCCTCGAAGGGGAACTCGTCTTCGAAGTCGACGGCGTCTGCCACACGGTGCGTGCCGGCGGGTCGGTCGGTCTCCTGCGGGGCGTACCGCATCGATATCAGAATTTCTCCGAACAGATCGCCCGTCTGCTCATCGTCACCACTCCGGGTGACTTCGCCCATTTTTTCGTCGAGCTGTCGTCCATCACACCGCCGGGGGGCTTGCCGAGCATGGAGCAGCTGGTGTCGCTCGATGCGCGCTACGGGCTCACCACGCTTGGGCCTCCGCTCACAACACCACCGGCATCATGACGCGCGCCGCCGCACCCACCGCAACGGTGCGCGCCACGACGGGTGCCGCGTGGTGGCTCGCGCCAATCGTCGTCGCCACCGTGGCGGGCTTTGCCAGCAGCTTCAGCAAACGTCCGCACACCCTCGATGTGGCGCACGCCGCGCATGGCATGCTGGCACTAGGATGGTCGGTGTTGCTCGTCAGTCAGGCGTTTCTCGCCGATACACGCCGTCGCGAGTGGCATCGCATCAGCGCCATGCTGGGCATCATCTTCGCCATCGGTCTGGTTGCGACGTCGGTTCCCATGCTGTCCGCCATCGCGACGGCGGCGATCGCCAACAACAACTTCCGCCCCACCGGATACGGCCTGCTGGCACTCGACGTACTCTTGCTCGCCCTCTTTGTCGCACTCGTCGCCGTCGCGGTGGCGTGGGTTCGTCGGCCGGCCGTGCACAGCCGCGTCATGGCAGCTACTGGCTTGTTGGCCTTGCCCGCCGGACTTGGACGCGGGTACATGGCCCTCTTCGGTGTCGGGCCCCTCACGGCCTCTCACCTCGCTCTCGGTACGGCGCACGCCATGCTCGTAGGGCTCATCGTGCGCGATCGACGCGCGATGCAGATGGAACCGGTATACCCCGCGACTATCGTCACGCTGCTGGCAATACAGGTGAGCTTCCCTCTCATGGCCCGGGCGCCGTGGTTCGACACGCTGGCGAGAACGCTCGTCGGAAGTCCCTGAGTCTCGGCCCCCTGCCCCGTACGCAGACACCATTGTGGCATCCCGAACCGGCCACACCCATATTTCGCAGGTCCCGACGACGGGGCGCTCAAGCGCACCGAAAGAGGCCAGGAATGCCGCAGTCTGCGGAACTCATCAGACGTCGAGAGCAACCGAGCGAAGCAGCGCCGAGCGGACGCAGTTGCGCCCTCGAGACGCTGCGGCCGATGGCGGCCATCGCGGCGATCACGATGTTCGGCTTCTTGCTGTACAACTTCGTCGATTTTCCGCCGGGCATTCGCGAGACCATGATGGTGCACGATGCGGTGACGTCCATCGCATGTGCCCTCGTGTGGTGGTGCATTCGCCAGGGCAGACTCCGCGAAGCCCACGCGCATCCGCTGGCCACCGCGATGATCTTGCTCATTGCGAGCAACATTCTGCTCGCGATGTGGCTGCTCCGTATACCGCTGCACGCTCTGTATATCTGCATCCTGTTGGTCGGTGCCGGCGCGGGCATGACGGTGGTGGGCTGGGGCGTCGCCGTCGCCGTCATACTGCTGATCGTCACGGCGCCCGTACTCCTGTTGGTCGCCGACCTGCCCACTGCCGTGCGCTTTCTCGCCATGATCACGACGACGTCCGTGATCACGATCGCGCTGATCGCACTGCGCGCGCGCAACTTGCGCGAGCTGGCCCTCTTCACCGCGCTCGACCGCGAGCAACGCCAGGCACTGAACGACGCGCTCGCTGATCTCGATGCCAAAGTGGCGCAGCGAACCGCCGAGTTGCAAACCGCGAACGCCGCGCTACAAACACAAATGGACGAACGAGCGCGCGCAGAACGTGAGGCCCGGGTACTGGGCGAGCAGCTCCTGCACGCGCAACGCCTCGAATCACTCGGGCGCTTGGCCGGCGGTGTCGCGCACGATTTCAACAATCTGCTTACCGTCATCGACGGCAACCTGCACCTCACGCTCGAGGAGCTCCCCGACGGTGCCGATCGTGAACCCCTCGAAGACGCCATTGGGGCCAGCGAGCGCGCGACCCTCCTGACCAAGCAACTGCTCGCCTTCGGGCGCAAGCAGTTCATCGAGCGCGTCTCATTCGATGCCGGCAAACGCGTCGAAGATGTCGCGCGCATGCTGCAGCGCGTCCTCGGCGAACGGATCGCGCTGGATGTGTCGGTGCAGGAACGTGACCTGTGGGTGAACGCTGATCCCAATCAGGTCGAGCAGGTGCTCATGAACCTGACCGCCAACGCCCGCGACGCGATGCCCGACGGTGGGAGCTGTTTCGTCGACGTGAGCCGGGTGCGGCACGACGGGATCCCCTCCATTCGCATTCGGGTGCGCGACACGGGGGTCGGCATGGACGAGGCCACGAAGCGCCGCCTCTTCGAACCGTTCTTCACTACGAAGAAACCGGGCGAAGGAACAGGCTTGGGACTCGCCACCGCATACGGCGTCATTCAGCAGCACGGCGGGTCCATTACCATCGAGTCGAGCCCGGGCGAGGGGGCTGTCGTCGATGTCCTGTTACCCGAGGTAGACCGCACCGGGCATGCCGTGACCGACCACTCCATGCTTCCTACGGAACAGACGGGCACCGAGACCGTCCTGCTCGTCGAAGACGAAGATGCCGTGCGTCGCGTCGCCGAGCGTTTCCTTCGACGCCAAGGGTACAAGGTGTTCGTGGCCTCGGGGGGCGCCGAGGCGCTCGAGATTGCCGAGAAGACGTCGGAACCTCTGCACCTGCTCTTTACCGACGTCATGATGCCCGGCATGAACGGCTTCGAACTCGCCGGACGCGTGCGCGCGCTGCGCCCGCACATCAAAGTCATGTTCGTCAGCGGCTATACGGGTGACTACCTCGTGACACAAACCGGTGAGCTCCCGACGGGTACGAACTTCGTCTATAAACCCTACGAGACGCGTCGCACCGCCCGCATGATCCGGGACATTCTGGATGAGCGTGAGGTGCGGACGGATTTCGTGGCGTAGCGCCGAAACGTCGTGAGACGGCGGTGACCGTCGAAAAAAGAGCGGCGAACCATTGCTGGTTCGCCGCTCTTTTGTTGTCGTCAACTCAGACGACCGCCCGGATCAGCACCCCGGAGCGCGCAGCGTCTGCGGCTGAGTGGCGCGGAACACGCACTCGGCCTGCGGCACCGGCATCACCGTCACGCGGAAGTGCGTGGGCAGATCCAACGGCAGCGAGTTGATGCGGCCGTAGCGACGCACGTCGAACCAGCGATGTCCCTCGAGCAGCAGCGAGTAGCGACGCTCGTACAGCAGCGCCGTGACCGCCTCGTTGGCACTCGTCGGCACCGCCAACGGTGCCAGCGACCCACCAGCCGACGCACGGATGTAGTTCAAGTCCGTCGTCGCGGCAGCGAAGTTGGACAATCCGATGTTCGCTTCGGCACGGAGCAGAATCAGCTCTTCATTCCGGATGATCGGAATGGGGCTGGCCTGGTCGGGGTAGATGTTGAAACCGACGTCGGTCGGGATACCAAGATTGGCACCCGGCGCCGTACGGGCCGGGACCAACGTCCGCGTCTTGGCCGTCAAACGCGCATCGGGCTGACCGGTCGTCTGCAACTGCGCATCCGTCCGGATGCTCGGATGCGAGATGACGTCGGGGCTCACCGCGTTGTTGAGGCCGTTGAGCGCGTCACCCGACGACGTGGAGTACACATGGTACACGCCACGACGAAGGTCGGCACCCGCCGCCGAGTTGACGAAGCTCTCGCTCACCGCCGTCAACGCGGCGTTGAAGCACGTTGCGCCACAACCCAGCGTGCCGCGATACACCAGCATACGTGCCGCGAGTGCCCGGTTGAACTGACGGAACGTGGCCGGCGTGTTGAAGCCCGCAAAGCCCGTGGTCAGGTTGAACGGGAACGCCGCAGAGCCGGCGGCCGACAGCTGCGTGTTGGCCAGGTCCAGCGTGGCCGAGATGAAGCGGTACACCGAGTCACGGCTCACGAACGGCTGCGCCGTGTTGCCCACCAGATCGATCGCCGTCGGTGCCCCGATCGTATCGCGCGTGGCGACGACGTAGTACAGATCCAGCGCCCGCATCGTGTTCGCGAAACCACGCACCGCGTTCTTCTCACCATCCGACAGGAATGACGCCTCTTCGGCGATCGTGATGAGGTTGAGCGCGTTGCGGATGTTGCGGAAACGCGGGTCCCACTGGCCGTTCGTGAAGCCCGAGTTATCGAGCGGGAACGTGGAGAGGAACAGCGTCACGTTACGCGGCTCGGAGCCGGTGTAGTTGTACGACTCACGGCCGAAGATGCCGACGTTGCTGATGAGCCCCGCCATACCACCGCGCTGCTCGGCGAGAATACCGCTCGCCAGATTCTGCAACAGCGGACGGTCGGACGGGCCGACTGCCGGGTCGTTGAAGCTGGGCACGTTGAGACGGTCGGCGCTGCAGGCAGCAAGCGCGACAAGGGCGGAGAGTGCGATCCCGCGAACGAAAGTCATGTGAGAAATAGTCATGGCTCAGAACCCGACGTCGACGGAGAAGAAGAACTGACGACTGGGCGGAAAGGCGGCGAGATCGACGAAGCGTCCCACGTTGTTGTTGCCGAAGTTGCTGACCTCGGGATCCATACCCCAGTACGGGGTGAAGATGGCGAGGTTACGGCCAACCATGTTGAGGCGGACCGTGTTGCCACGATCGCCGAACACACGCTTCGTCACCGAGGCGGGCACGTCGTAGCTGAGCGAGAGTTCGCGCAGCTTCACGAACGAACCGTCCTGCGTGATGATGCGGGCGTCCTGCCCACCGTTCCACTTGGCCCAGCGGTAGTCACCAAGGCGCGCGGTCGACGACGTATCGAGGAGCGTGCGGCGACCGCCGGCGATGATCACGCAGTCCTCGCGGGCAATGGTCGCTCCACGGCACGGCGACGCGCTGTCGTGGTCGCGGGCGTTGCGGTACTGGTCGAACACGTTCTGGCCGACGTTCGACACGTCACCACCACGACGCCAATCCACCTGCACGTTCATCGTGAAGCGGCCGACCGTGTAGGTGTTCGTGAAGAACATTTCGAAGTCGGGCGTACCTTCGCCGATGATCGTGTCGCGCACAAAGGCCGTGTCACGGCCATTGATCTGCGTGAAGATCGGGCGGTTGCCCCAGATCGCCGTGGTCGAAGCGCCGGTCGCCAGACGCGGACGGCCATACGCCGCGCCAAAGCCGACGTTCGGCGGGAACGGGTTCACGTTGTCGGCCGACTGCACCGTGTTGCGGATGCGCTGGAAGGCAATGCGCGAGACCCACGTGAGGTCCTTCTTCTGCAACGGCACGAGGTTGACCGCCACTTCGTGACCGCTGTTGGCGAGGCGACCCACGTTGTCGAACTGCGTGGTGACACCCGACGAGTTCGGCAGGTTGCGAAGCAGGAGCGCGTCGCGCACGTTCGCGTCGAAGTACGTGTACTCGAGCGCGACGCGGCGGTTGAACGCCTGCAGATCGACACCGATTTCGGTTTCTTCCTTGAGCTCCGGCTTGATGGCCGGGTTGCCGAGCGTCGCGACCGTACCGAGGCCGTTCACGCCGCCAATGAGGCTTACACCCTGCAGCGTCAGGAAGCGCTGACCGTACAGCGGACGGTTACCCGTCTGTCCCCACGAGGCACGCAGCTTCACTTCTTCAATGGCCGGCAACACGTTCACGAAGCGATACGACGCCTGCGTGGACGGGAAGATGAAGTACTTCGCCACGTCACCGTTGTTGCTCGAGCGGTCACCACGGATGGCGGCCGCCACGTACAGCTTTTCGTTGAAGCCGAGGAACTCTTCACGCGCGAACCACGCCTGGTCGCGCTGCAACTCGCGGCTCTGGAACGACAGCTGCTGGCCCTGGTTCACGTTGGCGATGCCCGGCACGAGGCCGATGGCACGAACGCTCACACGGTTCAGCCCCTGCTCTTCCTGCGTCGCACCGACCGTGGTGGTCAGCATGAACGGCAAGGAGGCCGGCGTGAAGCGGTGCGTCGCCTTGATGAGCTGGTTCAGCTGACGGCTGTTCGACGTCTGCTGCACCGCCGTACCGAGCTGGCCATCGCTGGGCTCGTACTGCATGAAGTTGGGGCTGTACAGCTGATTGTCCTGCGTGAAACGGTCCGCACCCAACGTGTAGCTCAGGCTGAGCTTGTTGGTCGGCGTTTCGAGGACCTGGTAGTTCAGTTCACCGGCCGCCAGAATGCGGTCGATGCCTTCTTCGTTCTTGACCAACGCGAGCGTCTGGAACGGGTTCGACGTGTTGATCGGGTTGGCGTTGCCACCAAAGCGATTCACGAGGAAGTTGCCCTGCGCGTCCCGGCCGTCGAGCCGGAAGAAGCTCGGGGTCGCGCCGAACACATATAGCGGGCTGGTCACCGGCGTGTTCGAGTTACCCGAGATACCACGGTTGGACACGCTGCGCGTGTAACCGAGGTCAACGCGTGCGGTCAGCTTCGACGAGATCGTCTGGTCGATGTTGATACGGGCGTTGTCGCGCGTCGCGTTCGTGTTCACGGCAATGCCGTTGTCGAACTTGCGGCCGACCGCGGCGAGGAAACGCGTCGCCTGCGTGCCACCCGTGACCTGCACCGAGCTCTCGTACGAGAGGTCCTGCCGGCCGAAGAGCTGGCTCGTGAAGTCGTTGAACGGCATCTGCCCACCGTTGGCCGCCAACGCCGCCGCCAGCTGCTCACGCGCAATCGCCGCGTTGGCACCCTGCGTGGCCGCCTGAATGGCGCTCGTGGTGTCCAGGAAGCGGCGCTGACCCACGCCGCGCAGCAGCGACGCCTGGCCAACACGCTGCGTCGCGTTCCAGCGCGTCTGTCCCGCCTTGCCGCGCTTGGTCGTGATGATCACCACGCCGTTCGTGGCGCGCGACCCGTAGAGCGCCGAGGCCGCGGCGCCCTTGAGCACCTGCAGATCCTCGATTTCGTTCGGGTTGATGTCGGCCAAACGGTTCGTGCGGTTGTCCTGCACGCTCGTCACGTTGCCGGCGAAGCCCGCCGCACGCGAAATCGAGTTCTGACCGCCGGCGATCGAGGCGTTCGACATGATGACACCGTCGATCACGTACAACGGCTCGCCGTTGCCGAGCACCGACGTCACACCGCGCACCTGAATCTGACCACCACCGCCGGGCGCGCCGCTGTTCATGTTGATACGCGCACCGACGACCTTGCCTTGCAGCGCCTGATCGACGGACACGGCCGGAACGCGCATCAGCTCTTCGCCCGTCACCTGAATCGTGGCCGTGGCGG
>CANGXD010000052.1 GCA_947457545.1 Gemmatimonadaceae bacterium | reverse complement strand
CTGCGAGGCCGCGGTCTCACTCGTTGCCGGCCGCTCCGGCACGAAGCTCAGCACCCAGATCTTTGGATGGAAGCTTCCGGCCACCTGCTTCACGCTCACCACGCTTTGCTCCATTAGCGCGAGTACGTCGGCCGGAATGCCAAGCAGATCCCCTGAGATGCCCCCGTCCTGAACGAGCACGCGAACTCGCCCCGCCATGCGCGTGGTGGCGATCAGTCGAGCAGCGTCATCGGGGCTATTTGGCACTTCCTGCGCGCCTTGCGTGGCCAGCAGCACCGCCATAAGGGCATCGAACGAGAGCGAGAACGTGGTCCCGAAGATTCGGTCCACCGTGTAGCCAGGTGGCGGCCGAAACAATTCAGCGAGTCCCTGCCAGGCTTTCGACTCGAGCGGGTTGACCGTCATACCGACACCCCCAGACCCGCAGCGATGTCGAGCACCACTTGATTGCCGATCCCTTGCCGGTACTCCAATCCGAACAGCGTCGTGCTCTTGTACGACGCCGGTGGCCGCCACTCCTTCAGGTGAAATCCACCGGGCAGTCGCGGCTTCGAGGGGCGGGTGTTGAGCTCACGTAAGCGTATCTCACGTCGAGCCTCGGCATCGCTGAACGCCTGATGCGAGGTCCGCGCGCGCAGGACCCGCGCCACCCAATCACGAAGGAACTTGAGCGTCTGCCGTTGATCGAGGCGCGCCACTCCATCCAGCTGTGCGAACTCGTCGAGATCCCACGAGCGAAGGTCGTCGTACGATGCTTCCCACCAATCCGAGAACGCATCGAAGGTCCCCGTATCCTCATCCTCGGGGCGTAGCTCGAACAGCATGGCGTGGTACTGCAACTGAGTTCCACGGGCGACGCGGCTCAGGCGCCGCGCATGCTCCACGGATCGCTGCAGTGACGCCGGCAATCCGGTGGTCTCCCATGGCCACGCATCGAGCGCTAGCTGCCCGCCTCTCAGCGCCTGTAGCCGTTGCCCCAGCAGCGACGGCGGCCCGTTCTCCTCCCGGCGAAGCATTCGCTGCAGGAGATACTCTGCCTCCTCCACCGTGAGCGCGAGCGACAGATTCGACTTGAATGCGTTGGTTGCGTTGTCAATAACGGCATCTGTCGGACACTCGGGGTGCCACGTCGACGCGGTGTCGGATTCGTGAACGATGCCATCATCGTCGCTCATGCCACCGTCGGTGCCGACCGCCGCGATATCCCTGAGTAAGGCGGCCTCACTAATTCCCGCCTCATAGATCTCCAGCTCTCGCAATCCGCTCCAGTAGATCCTTGAGGGGTGAATGACCACGTCGCCGGCGCGGAGCTTCCCGATGATGCCGGGCTGGCTCTCATCGGTGGCCATAAGCGCCTTACACAGCTCCTTCTGGCGCTGCTCAACATAGCGCTCGGCATTCCGCCGCACGCTGCGGGCCTCACGTTCAAGCGCGCGAAAGATGGCAGGGATGAAGATGAAATACCGCGCGCGCGTCATGACGGTGCTGAGCCGCGGATAGAAGCGATCCGAGAAAACGCCGAGGAGCGTCAGAAAGCCGAGTTCGTCGAGTACGCCGGCGGGTCGCATGCTGCGGAGCGCTTGGCGCGCCTGCAGGATCTCCGCACGAGATGACCCGACCCACGCCACCGAGCTACGTGGCACATACCGCGGCAATCCGTCTCCGACCTTTGGCACGGGGCATCCTCATTGCAATGGGTTTGGCTTGTGCAGCCACGATTACTCTCGAGCGAGATTGTACATCCTTGCACCGCAGGCGGCCACGCGAGATTCCCGACAGCGCGGTAAGGGAATTCCAGAAGCCCCATTTTGGGCTACGGCATGACCGCCCTAGGAGATGATACCCCGGTCTCGGTCCACCTGAAATACGCCGTCGCCACACGTCGGGCATCGGCGCCCCTCAAGCTGAAAGGTGTTCACCAGAGAATCCTCCTTGCATACTGGGCAGGCCTCGAGTGGACGCGCGGAATCGCACACCGACTCCGCGCCACACGCGAGGCAGAGGACCGGTATATCGACGTGCGTACAGAGGATACGCTCGTGACTCGGATGATACGCGTAACGCTTAGTACGTCCGGGGTATTCGAGGTAGTAGGGATCCCCCTCGTCCCACGCGACGATCTCTCGCTTGCAACCGCTGCACGCATAGACACGACCTTCAGCCATCGGTCCTCCGTGCAATGTTATGAACTGCGGAATGCGCTCGACCCTCTTTACGCGCATACGCCCCCGACCGGCGGGGACCGCGACTCGCAATGCCTTACAATACGCCATGGGCCTGACAACAGCAGCCCGCCGGCAAGGCGTCAGCGCCCGTACCGACTCGCCGGCACCTCCTGCTGGCGCAGGTACTCCCGGATCACCGACTGCTGGTACCGATCCTCGCCGCCGATGCGGATGGTCCGCAGCCCGAGGCGCTGCACGGCCCGCGGCGTGACCCGCAGGATCGATGCAACCTCGGTCAGCGTGAGCAGCGGCTCCACGAACCAGTGATGCTCGTGGTCCACCTGCCCGTGACGCGGGTCGACCGCCGCCTGCGCCATCAGGGCAGCCGGCAGGGCGCCCGCCTGTGTGAGTGTGTCGTCCGCCTTGGACAGGAACTCCGTGGCGGCGCGGAGCTGCTGGGCCACCTCATTCAGGATGCCGCGCGACACTGATCGGGGCTTGCCCTCCGGGGTCGTGGCGGGCGCCACCGGCGCCTGCATGCGGTGCTCGAAGGCAAGGAGTTCCGACCACGACACCTCTACCGACGACCGGCGCCCTTTCTGGCGAATGGCCACGCGGTCGGGATGCATGGTCACGTGGTAGACCGTCTCACCGATCTGGATCGCACGCGTCAGCGGTTGTACCAGGGGCGTTGCCACCAGGAGCTCCTCTCGGGTTCAGGGGAAGGGGAATTCCACGCGGTCCGGTACTCCGCGTGTGGATCCGGGTCATCCGGTACGCGGAGGTCGTTCGTGGGGTCGAGTCGATCCGCACACCCCTCGGCCCATTCGAGCCACGCGCGCAGCTCGTGCTCCGGCGGCAGGTTCGCCGCGTCAGCCGCCGCCCGCATGGCGGACACGTACTCCCGCACGGCGAGGGACTGCTGGAGGGAACGGACCTCCTGCTGGAGTGCCCGGGCCTTGCCCCGCTCCCGACGCGCACGCTCTTCGGCCTCACGCCGCTTCGCCTCCGCCGCCTGCCGCTCGCGTTCGGCGCGCGCGAACGCCTCGCGCCGCGACTTGATCGCGTCGGCCGCGTCTCCGAGCCCGACCACGATATCGTTCAGCATCTCGTCGAGGTGCTGGCGCGCGCCATCACTCCACTTGCCACGCACGCTGAGGTACGATTCAGTCAGCTGAATCGACAGCCGTCCGCTCGCCTCCCAGACGTACTTCTTCGAGTACCAACCCGTTTGCGGCTTGAGCGGCGGGACCTCCGTGCGGGTCACGTGCTCCTGGATCTCGATCCCCACCTGTTCGCCATCGACGTGCACCACGGTGCTGGTCTCATTGTCCTTGGTCACGAGCGTCACGCGATGGCCCCGCGCCTCGAGCGCCTTGAACAGGGCATCATAGATCCGCAGCGCTCGGTCCACCGCGGACAGCGAAACCTTGAGCGCAACGCACTTGAGGCCCCGGGTCCGAAGCCGAAGGTCCTCGTCCACCTTCGCCTTGCGGAGGAGCAGCACGGAGCTCGCCACGAGCGCATGCGGCTGCTCGAGGATCGCCGGCACAACGATGCGATTCTCGGGATCGGCCTCGAAGCAGCGGCGCACGCCAGCGGGGGAATCGTCCTCGGCCTGTTGGGCGACCAGCTCCTTGGGTGCCGGTCGCGGCGGCTGGTGAAACACGATCACCGTCTCCTCGCTGCCGCGCATGGACGCGGGCAGCTTGGGGAGCGGCGGGCGCTTGATCCGCTGCCCCACCGCC
Source organism: Gemmatimonadaceae bacterium (assembly GCA_947457545.1). Taxonomy (GTDB): domain Bacteria; phylum Gemmatimonadota; class Gemmatimonadetes; order Gemmatimonadales; family Gemmatimonadaceae; genus Gemmatimonas. Next base: position 18,001 of record CANGXD010000052.1, on the reverse strand, counting down.
ACCTTGGCCCAGTAGCCGCGCGGCGGGGTCGGGATGTGGTGCTTGTCGCAGATCTTCCGAAGGCCAGTGTCCGAGAGGCCCAACTTGGGCCCCAACGTGGCCATCGGCTCACTCCACGCCTTCTCGTACAGTTCGGCCCGCGTGAGCTTTTGCGGGCCAAACGGCGAATCGGACACGGGCATCGCCTCCGAGTTCAGGTCGACCGACAATCCAAGTAGGTGAAACGCGCGGAAGCCGGCGTCCCGCGCGTCTCACTCTCCGCGATCAGGACGAACCGCTCGCCCCGAATCGCGTCTTCACGTACTCCCGTGCGCTCTCCGGCGGCAACTTCACCGTTCCCGGCCCGCTGCGCACGAAGAAGTCGCCGTCCGGTGCCGATTGCATGCCCTTCCACTTCAAATACACCGGCTCCGGGCTCCGCTGACAGGTCACCACGCACACGGTCTTTCCATCGACCACCTGCGCCTTCGGGTCGATACAGGTCCCAGCTCGGTCACCCAGACCATTGCGCACGACCTGCGCGAGATGCCGCATGAACTTGTCGTCGTTGTCAAGCTGATCGCGCTCGATGCCAACGATCTTCCCATCGTCAGCCACCCCGATCAGCAGGTCGCCGCCCTCTGTGTTCAGAAATGCCGCGACCGTCTTCAGCAATGCGTGCGTCACGACTTTGTCGTCCTGTCGGTCCTCGTTGAGGTTCCACCGCAGCGTGGATTTGAACTCAAGAGTCTTCGACTCGCCGCGCTTGATCAATTCCTCAGCATTTCGGTGTGCCTTGAGATACTGATCGAAGAGCACGTTCTTCAGCACGTCGCCAAACGCACGGTCATCAGTGATGCGCTTGTACAACTCGAAGTTCGAGTCCACGATGTCCTGAATGACCTGCTCGACCTTCTGATCGAAAGTCAGCCGTACGTTCTCGCGGGTGTTCACCCTCGCGGCTGCGTCGAGGGCCGGGTCGTCATCGAGCCGCTCCATCATCTGGGTGAGCGTAACCTTGTGCTCCGGCCCGAGATTCAGCCCGAATCGCTCGTTCAGCTCGGCGATGATGCGCGACAGCGACTCCATCTCCTCCGCGCTCGTGCGATTCGGGCCCTTCGTGGTGGACGGGTCGAGTACACCTGGCTTCCGGTCCAACCCGATCTTCCCACTGCCCGTCTGCTGGATTCGATACGACTCCATATCGATGTTCTGCTGCACCTCCACCGGGAGCTCTTCGCGTTCAGCGGGAAGCAAGCGGCGCAGGTACCGCGCGAAGACATAGAGCTTCTCGAGATCCACGTCCTTGAATGGCAGCACCTGTGCAAGGAACGCATAGAGGCGGACGAAGTCCGTGAGCTGGCCGCGGAACTCCTGCCGTTCATCCGCCGCCAGCGCCAGGCAGCGGGCGACAGGGTCGGCCAAAATCGCATACAGCTTCTCCTGGCCCGTCTTCGGGTTGTAGAACGCCACTGCGAACGCCGCGACATCGGACTCGGTGTAGACCGGGAATGACTCCAACCGTGTCTGAATCTCGTAAAGGAGATTCGGGTCCGTGGCCTCCGACAACAACGTCGCCTCGAAGTATGGCTCGAACGCCGCCTTGATCTCCGCCGCGTCGTTCGCAAAGTCCAGCACGGCCGTGCTCTTCTTGTCCGGGTGCGTCCGGTTGAGCCGAGAGAGCGTCTGCACAGCGTTTACGCCGCCGAGCTTCTTGTCCACGTACATCGTATGCAGCAGCGGCTGATCGAATCCCGTCTGAAACTTGTTGGCGACGATCAGGAACCGATACTCCGACTGCTCGAAGGTCTTCGCGGTCTGCGTATCGGGGAACCCGTTCATCCCGGCCTCGGTGTACGTCTTGCCGCCGTCCTGCACCGAGCCGGAGAACGCGACCAGCGCCTTGAATGGATATCCACGCTCGGCGAGGTACTTGTCCACCGCCAGTTTGTACCGCACCGCATGCAGCCGTGACCGCGTGACAATCATCGCCTTGGCCTTGCCGCCGATCTCCCCCTGCGTATTCGCCGCGAAGTGCTCCACGCAGATGCGTACCTTCTCGGCAATCGCATGGGGATGGAGCTCAACGAACGACTTGAGCAGGTACTCCGCCTGACCCTTGTCATACCGAGGGTCATCCTCCACCCTCTTGAGCAGGCGCCAGTAGGCGGTGTAGGTGCTGTAATTCTCCAGGACGTCGAGGATGAAACCTTCCTCGATAGCCTGCCGCATGCTGTACAGGTGGAACGGTGCGAAGGTCCCGTCGGGCTGCTTGGTTCCGAACAGCTCCAACGTCTTCGGCTTGGGTGTGGCGGTGAAGGCGAACATCGACAGATTCGGCACCGGCCCGCGCGCGGCGATCTCCGCGAGGATGGTGTTCTCGAGTTCCTCCTCCGGCGTCGCCGCCTCCTTTTCCTCGCCCTCGGCATCCTCGAGCGACCCAACACTCAGCACGCTCTTGAGACTCTTCGTGCTCTCGCCCGACTGCGACGAGTGCGCCTCATCGACGATGACCGCAAAGCGCTTGCCCGAGAGCTCGCCGATCTCCTTCGCGATAACCGGAAACTTCTGGAGCGTGGTGACGATGATGGTCTTCCCCGACTCCAGCGCCTCTTTCAGCTTGCGTGAGGTCGTATCGATGTTCTCCACCACGCCGAGGGTCTGTTCGAGCTGTCGCATGGTCGTCTGCAACTGACGGTCCAGCACCCGGCGGTCCGTGATGACCACGATGGAGTCGAACACGCGTGCGTCCGTGGCGTCGTGCAACGTAGCCAGCTGATGGGAAAGCCAGCCGATGGTGAAGCTCTTGCCGCTCCCCGCTGAGTGCTGGATGAGGTAGCGCTGACCGGGGCCACGCTTGCGCGCATCCGTCACGAGGCGGCGTACGCAATCCAGCTGCTGGTAGCGAGGGAATACGAGGTACCGCTTCCCCGTCTTGCGCCCCTTGTCGTCCTCTTCCTCGATCTCATGCACGAACTGGCGGATGAGATCCAGCACACTGTCGCGTGCCCAGGTCTCTTCCCACAGGTACGCGGTGGCGTACCCCCCGCGCGTGGGGGATACGGGTGGATTACCGGCGCCACCAAACTTTCCCTGGTTGAAGGGAAGGAATCGTGTCTTGGCGCCAGCGAGCCGAGTGGTCACGAACGCCAATTCCGGGTCCACAGCGAAATGCGCGAGGCAGCGGCCGTAAGCAAGGAGCGGGTCACGCGGATCCCGATCCCGCCGGTACTGACGGATCGCGTCCTCTACCGTCTGGCCAGACAGTGGGTTCTTCAGCTCCGCGGTAAAGACAGGAATACCATTCAAAAAGAGCACCAAGTCGAGGCTCTTCTCGTGAGAGATGCCGTACCGCACCTGCCTCACGATGGAGAACAGGTTGGCGGCGTGTAGCCGCCGCGTTTCCTCATTCAGCCCGCTAGCTGGCCGGAAGTACGCAAGACGGAACTTGCACCCAGAGTCCTTGATGCCATTGCGTAGCACATCGAGCGCACCGCGCCGTTCCAGCTCAGCCGCGAGCCGCTTGAGAAACTGCTCTTTGACGTTGGCACCATGGTGCTGCTTGAGCTTCTCCCACTCCTTGGGCTGCGTGGCGAGCACGAAGTCCACCACGTCGCGGGGCAAAAGGCAAAGCGCACGGTCGTACTCTTCAGGGCCCCGCCTGCGGTACCCGCCTGGCGGCGTGTCGCCGTACTCCCGTGTGGCTTCGCCAATGGCGGGCGTGGGGCCGACGCAGGCGTCTGGCCCGTACGCGAGCAGACCACATTCGATGGACTGCTCGAAGGAACGTTCAGAGATATCAGGACTCATTGTGCGGTTTCGCGGACGTCGATTTTGCCGGTGACGGCGGCGGAGATCAGTGAGGTACGAAGTTCATTGAGGTGGTTAATTGCGGAGCGAACCTTGTCGATGAGGTCGGCAATCTTCCCAATGCCTTCTTGCACCTGAGCAGTGAGGGCCAGCTGCTCAGCAACTGGCGGGACAGGCACAACGAACCCAGCGAGGTCACCGAGGTTCAGCACCCGCTGAGCGGTACCGGCTGGCACCAGATCCACAAATGAAGTGAACGAGTTTGCTTCAAATTGAAGCTCTAGGAATCTCGCGTCCAAGCCAGAGTCCAGCTGGATTCGCGCCAGTGCGCGGGACAGATTCGCGCCCTCGAGAGAGTGGGGCACGACGAATGAACGGCCGATTGTACCAACGACAGATAGCACAAGATCGCCTGTCCGAAGGAGCGTCCGACGAAACTCAGCAGATTGTTGCGGGGAGATTACTTCCAACGCGCTCTCGGTCACGGCACCAGCCTCGACATCCAGAATCCTGATTAGGCGAACTCCATCGGACCCAGTGTACTTGTCTGGCTTTAGGACACCGTATGCGAGGGGCATCTTTAGGTGGTATTTGAGAGGTCTAACCTCCCAATGCGCCGGGATGTCGCCCAGCCACTCCACCCCAGAATCCTTCATCGGCGCGGCGGGATTGAGCCCCTTGGTCACGGCACGGGTGATCAGCGCCGTGCGACGCTCCTGTAGCAGCGTGATCAGCCGCTCTTTCTTCGCAACCAATACATCGATCTTTCCTGTCTCCTCATCAAGGAAGCTCGCAATCGATTCTTGTTCTTCACGCGAGGGCAGCGCCACTGACTCGCCTAGGTAACTCTGGCTGTCCAGGTTCTGAATGCCAGTGCTCTGCTTGATGTGCCGCGTATTAATGCGTAGCGAGTACAGCGCTTTATGCAGGTAGGCCAGGTACGCCGGATGGTTCGTTGCCGAAACTACCACTCTGGCTACAAAGTTCGAGCAGACCGCTGGTGCTTGGTGTGTATACAACACCACCGCGCCAACTGGTTGATTTTCGCCTCCCCCTGACTTTTCGAGGAGTAGATCTCCTGCACGAAGACCTCTTTCGGAGAGGATTCGGCGATCAATCGCCCGAACGGTTAGATCATCGGATCGTACGCGCAGCTTCGTCCGGTCGAAGTCGGCGACGCGAACACAAACGACGTCATGAACTCCGTTTGGATCATCGCCCCACACTCCGTTCTGACAGCTCTTGATGGTCGTACGTAGAGGCTTCAACTGCCAGTGCGATGGAATCTTTCCCAGCCACTCGACTCCCGAATCCTTGTACGTCGGATATGCCTTGAATCGGCGAAGTTCGCCCTTCAGCACACTTTCAATCGGCTCGCTCATCAGCTCTCCTCTCCTGCGACTGTCTCCCACGCCCCCGTTGGCATCCATCGACCCCGCATGGGCTCTCCTGCCATCACCGCCTCGCGCACTGGTCCCAAGAAGCTGATCAGTCGCTCTCCGATGGATGCGAAGTTCTGCGGTGGCGCATCCTGCACGACGCCCGCCTTCACGTAGCTGGTCCAGCGCGCTCGCATGGCGGCGTCCTCGTAGAATTTCGCGGTGAGTACCGCCGGCATCTCTTCAGTCCACGCCGTCTTCCTTCGGGAAAAGCACTTCGTCACTGCATCGGACAGCCGTTCACCGTCGAAGGTGAACGTCCCCGCGAGTGCCCACACGTCGTGGAAGTCCTTCATTCGGCTGTTTCGCGATTCCAGCTGCACCATCGCCTCGAATTTCTCTGCCACCGACTGCTCTTTCGGGTAGGCGCGTAGGGTCGTCGTGGGCATTGCATCGAGCATGAGCGGGAGCGTCACCAGCTCAGGACCATGAGCGATGGCGTCGCCAAAGCCGAAGTCCACCTGCATGCGAACCTTGGCATTCGCGAGACGCGCCCAAAACAGCGCCCGCATTCCGGCGTAGTGCGCTTCTTCGCGAATTGGCTCGATACTCAGTTCGCCGATATCGAAGGTGACCCCATCTTCTGGACAAGGTGTTTCGCAAACGCTGGTAACAAGCTGTGCGATAGCGTCCTCGTCGGATGCCCCCGAGCCCAGGAGATCCACGTCGCGTGTTGCTCGATGTGGGTTGGGGAGCCACACGGCCAGCAGTGCGGCCCCTTTCAGAATGCAGCGATCACGTACAGCAGACTGCCCCAGCCGGTAAAGCCACCGTTCCGAAGCGAAACGCACGAGCGTACGCTCGAACTCTTCCCCGGTTGTCTTGGCTACGTTGAGAAGCCGAGCGCGCACCGACGCGGCGATGTTTGGCGTCATAGGGCGAGCAGTTCGAGATGCGCCCGAAGTGCACGCGAGGGGAGTACCTCCTCTACGCGTCTGAGCTCAGCAATCGTCACCACGCGGCGGCGCAGAGCATCGCGGAGGGCTTCGACGCCAACCTCTGGACCCACCAGTCGCCTAAGGCGGAAGCAGTCAGCGATGGTTCGAGCCGGGCTGGTGATGCGCGCCGGCACCCCCTCGAACTGCGTGGACTCGATACCATACGCGGCGGCCGGGCCGCTCACGCGAACGAAGCGCATGCGGAGTTCAGGTACGTTGGGGGTGCGGTCCCGTTGGGGAATGGCCATCCAGATCGCCGAGGGGGCTTGCGTGCCAATGCCGTGTACGCGGAGGGCCGTGAGCAGGCAGAGGATGCCTCGCGGCACGCGAGTACAGGCCATGGCCAGTGAGTGGTTCTCGGTCGGCTCGGCAGTCGCGAGGCGGTAAAGCCCGCGCCCCACCCGCTCCACCACCCCCGCCCGCATGAGGGCCGGCAGTTGGTCGCGGGTCATTCCCACGGATTCGAGCTCCCGAGGGCGGAACACCCCGCCGAGACCGGCGCGACGAAGCCGGTCGGCCGGGTCCTCGCGCGCGTGACCGTGACGCGAAATGTCGATATCATGATGTTCCATGTAGACATTATGCGTCACTGCGAGCACACAGTCAACACAAATCGCTTACACCAATGCCGTTCATATCGACGGTTTGCGTTCACTTTCCACCCCCCGTCACCTGCGCCAGCATCCGGACGATGTCGCCCTCGATGGCACGGATGTCCTGCTCGATCTCTTCCAACGGACGAGGCGGCGTGTAGCGGTAGAAGTAGCGATTGAAATTGATCTCGTAGCCCACGATCCCGACGAGGCCGTCCTTGTCGTCGCGCTTAGCCGTATCAATCCACGCATCCGGTACGTGCGGGAGCACTTCGCGGGCAAAGAACTCGCGCACGCTGGCTGGCACCCCATCGGCGTCGGCCCTGTCGGGCCCGGCCGCAAACGGCACGCTCTCGGTGTCACGCAGCTCGGGATCGGGCTCCGGTGAACCGTCGGCATCGCGGCAAACGTTGGCAGTCTCGTCCCGCTCCGAAAGCGCCGAGAGAATGGCCTTACGAACCGGCGCCGCGAGCTTCAGGCCCGCCTTCTTCGTCGCCGCATTGAGCAGCGCCTCGAACTCGCCGCGATCCTTCACCAGCGTGCCGGTAAGAGTGGCGAGCATCGCGCGAATCTCCGCCTGCAGCGCACGCCCCTCCGCCTGCTCCTTGGCCGCCGCGGCACCCTTCTTTTTGGACTGCGCGAGCGCCACGAAACCACGCTCTTCCTCAACGCGCCCAATCCGCTCGGGGCTAGCCTGGAAGTTGAGCCGAAGCGGCCGCTCGACGGTGATTTTGCGATAGCCAAAGTGCGACGTGGGGAAGACACGGCTCACCACAACATCCTCCACCTTGCCGTCCTTCTCCACGCGACGCGTTTCGCCGTCACGTCTGTTTCGTACCAGGGCAAGAATCTCGCGCGCCTTGTCAATGGGGATCTCGCGACGCTTGTCGCCGAGGCTCTTCCGCATCGGCACCCAGAACCCAGAGGCGTCTACGAGCTGCACCGTCCCGCGATGAGCCGGCGCCTTGCGATTCGTGACGACCCAGATGTAGGTGGCGATGCCCGTGTTGTAGAACAGCTGCTCGGGCAGTGCGATCAGCGAATCGAGCAGATCGTTCTCGAAGATGAACCGTCGGATTTCGCTTTCACCACTACCCGCGTCACCCGTGAACAGCGGTGAGCCGTTCATGATGATGGCAATCCGGGAGCCGCCATCGGCCACGTCCTTGGTGTGCGCCAGCATGTGGAGCAGGAAGAGCAGCTGCCCGTCGCTGATACGCGGCAGTCCGGGGCCAAAACGACCGGCTGCACCGCGGTCGTGTTCGGCTTTCACGGCGTCAGCGTCCCCCTTCCAATCCTTTCCGTAGGGCGGGTTGGCAATCAGGTAGTCGAAGCCCACGCCGCTGTGCTTGTCGTTGGAGAGCGTACTCCCGTACGCGATGCGGTCCGCATCACGCCCGGTGGGGTCCTTCATGTACAGGTCAGACTTGGAGACGGCCCACGTCTCCGGGTTGACCTCCTGGCCGAAGAGATGGAGCTCCGCGTGAGGGTTGATGGGCGGCTGCAGCAGCTGCCCATTCTTGATGATCCCGCTCTGGATGTGCTCCTTGGTGAGCATCAGCATGCCACCGGAGCCACAGCACGGATCGTACACCGTTCGCACGATGCCCTGCCCTTGGATGCGCGCCTCGTCGCCGGCCAGCATGAGGTCCACCATCAGGTGCACCACGTCTCGCGGCGTGAAGTGCTCACCGGGATTTTCGTTGAGCGCTTCGTTGAACTTGCGGAGCAGCTCCTCGAAGATCGTTCCCATCGTTGCGTTGTCTACGCGCGATGGATGCAGATCCACCGACTTGAAGCGCTCGAGTACCTGAAAGAGTAGTCCCGCCTCATCGAGCTTCGAGATCGTGTTGTCGAAGTCGAAGCGCTCGATGACCTCGCGCATGTTCGCACTAAACCCGGCGATGTAGTTTCGCAGGTTTGCTGCGAGGTGCGGCGCGTCGCCCAGCAGCTTGTCGAAGTCGTACCGCGACGTGTTGTAGAAGGCGAAGCCAGAGGCCCTGCGGAGTTGAGCGTCAAGATTGTCCAGCTTCTTGCCCCGGAGTTCCGCCTGCTTTGCGAGCACGTGCTCCTTCTTGTCCGCCAGCACGCAGTCCAGGCGGCGCAGGACTGTGAGCGGGAGGATGACATCCTGGTACTTGCCGCGCTTGAAGGTGTCGCGGACAAGGTCGGCGACGCCCCAAAGAAAACTGACGATTTCAGAGTGATTCATGATTGGAGATCAGTGTTGCGTAGAGGTGGGCTGCAGTAGGCCAACCGCAGCCGCGTTCCGAAGGAGACCAAATAACTGCGAGACCTGATCCGCAGCCGAGGCCAACTGCTCGGCACCGTGTTCGACAGCGCGGAGGGAGGCGACCAGCTGCTTTTGAACAGGAAGGGGCGGAACACGGACTTCGAGCTCCATCAGCGCATCCGGCCGGATGTTGGAGATGGTAGTGCCGGTGGAGAGGGCCGCGAGCGCTGCGACCCCGGAGGCCGACGTCAATGCGTACCGCAGGTAGTCCGGATCAAGCAGCTCCGCCTTCGGCGTCAACAGGAGAAGCGAGTCACTGAACGACAGTTCAGCATCTATATCAACAGTCGCGCACGAGACCCGGCGGCTTGCACCATCGATTCCGCGTGACGCCAGCAGCACGTCACCGCGGCGCGCCGCGCGCACCTTTCGCTTGCTGCGAGTCCGTTCCTCCGGGAGGCGGTCTATTCTGCCGCCGCTGCCAGTGACAAAGCTCGTGGCTACGAACGGCCGCTCATCATCGCCTCCGTCGGGGTCCAGCCGGCTTCCAGCCACAGGCCTCTCCTCGAGCACATCCCGGAGGCGTACCGCTGGCCAGTCTTCCTGCGCGGGCTTTAGACGTACGACTGCCGAATCGATGACCGCGTTCAACGCGACCGTCGCGCCGAGGGCGTGCTTCGATGATTCAAGGGTCGCCTTGATCTCCTCAAGCTGCTCCAGCGCGTCCACCTCATCCGTCTCTGCGACGTAGCGGATGAATCTACTTGGCGAAAGGTCAGCATTGGTCTCCTGCTCCCATGCGGCCTCTGTGCCACCAAGAATCTCAGGGGCGCTTGCGACGGCTGCAAAGGTTGGCTCAGAGACGGGCTTCCCTGATCGCCAAGCCCGCACCGCATTCACAATGCGGGTAATCGCTTCCGGGGTCAGCTCGTTGGTGAGCCCACGTCTGGACATACCAAGCTGCCGGGCGTCTACGAACAGCACGTCGCCACGTTTTCCCGCGCGCGTTCGGTCGAAGAGCAGCAGTGAAGTGGCCACAGTGACCCCTGCCACGAGCCCGGGCGGGAGAGCGATAACGGCATCGAGTTCACCTGCCTCGACAAGACGCGCACGAATCATGGCATCGCGTCCGCCGCGCGAGAGGCTCACCATCGGCACCACTATGGCGCCGACCCCGTTTGGGCCAAGGTGATGCAGAAGGTGCTGCACCCACATCCAGTCCGCGACATTGGAGGTACCGTACTTCCAGCGAGGATCGAAGACGATGTCCGTGGACGTCACTCGAGTATTAAAGGGTGGATCCAGAATGATCCGGTCGGCTACTCGTCCACGAAACGCATCGTTCAGAAGTGTGTTGCCTCGGCTGAGGGTCGCCTCGAACCCACAAAGCGCTAGATGCAGCACGCCGACACGCCAGCTGTATTCTGCGATCTCCTGCCCAACGAGTTGGATGTCTTCGCTGGCCTCCCTTGCTGCCTCCGCTAGAGCCATCGCATGTCCTGCGGCCGGGTCATACACGATGCCACGAATCGGCGACAGGAGTTGCACGATCAATGACGTCAGACTTCTTGGGGTCGAAGCGCCGAAGACGCGAATGGTCTGCGAATCTTGCATCTGCACGATCACGAGCGAGACTGCCTCGCCGAACACCCGTGCAGTCGCTTCGCGCATTCCGTCATTGGCAAGGCGATCAACGGCAACAAGGACCTCTCGGACAGCGCGCCAGGAGACCGAGGGGATGGTGAGGACCTCTCGCACCGCGAGATTCTCATCGATGGGCAGTGATTCGACGGCCTGCCTCCATGCGGCCGGCAGTTGGTCCTCTGAGGCGGCCACGAGTCTTGACCACACCGAAGCGTCGCCAGACACGGCTCCAGCGTTCCGCTTGACCGAGAAGCGCCAGAGGGTGAGCACCTGAAGCATGGCGAGCAACAGCGACTCGTTCGCCTCCCCCATGTCACGAAGTGCATTGGCAACACCCCAAAGGAGCTCGTTGAGCCCCACCGGCTTGGGAGCTCGCACCTTCTTTCCGCGACGCTCCAGCCATACAAGCACGTCGTTCAGGGCAAAGAAGTCTCCCGCAGCCGTCCCCTCGACGGGGGCTGGGAAGTCCGCGTAACGCTTGCGCCAATTCGACACGGCGGACACGGACACCCCCGCGAGCTGGGCAATCTCACTCACTGTCACGCGAGCGTTCTGCTGGGGATCGATCACGCGGCCTCCTGATGCGAAATCGCGGGCAGCATGACGCGGACGAACGATGCCGCGCGGTAGCTGTGCGCCGAGAGCCCTCCGATGGGCGCCACCACCCCGACGGGAATACCGAGGCGACGCAGGGCATTGATGGACTCGACGAAGATGCCGTCCCCCGAGCCAATGACGACCCGGTCGAAGCGCGCCGCGATGCGCTCGGGGACGCTCACCTCATTGATCAGGGCCAGATCGGCGCCATTCACCCCTCGTGCGGCGACGACACGGGCCCCGGCCCAGAGGTGGCCGGCGCGGAACGCCATGAGGCCGCCGGCGGCGATCACTACATGATCGCCTGCTCGGACTCCAGCCAGCGCGCGGTACTGGGCCAGCGCCTCAGCCGCGGAACAGCGGTACTCCCGGGCGGCACCCGCGAGGTTCTCGATATCCACGAGATGCAGGGTGCGCCCAGCAGGGAGGTGCTTCGCGCGGGGGACAACGCGGTCTGGGACCAGGCACAGCGACCGTGCAGCGGATGCCTTGAAGGAGGCGAGCATTGGGGTTTCCCGATTGGCGATTGAGAGGAACCGTGCGGCGACGACAATACAATACTAACACTTTGAAAGCCTGTCAAGGGTTCACAAACTCACAGCATATCTATCACGAGGAGTCTAGTGCTTGCGTCTCGCTTGCGAATGCTTGCGTGGCAGATGAATCGACGCGTTCCCGAAAGCTGCCAACTGCCGTGACGCGATGTTCGGCGCAGGACACCACCGCGAGCCGGTCACCTTCAACGTGGAAAATCGCGTCCTGCCGGTACTCCCGCCCCAGGCCGACCCCGGTTGCCAGATCGATCTCGACTGCCCACCCGGGCTCAGCGTGCCCAGTGGCGGGGTCAAAACCGGTGACACGCGAGACCCAGACGCCCAGATCGAACAGCCGCCGCCGCAGGGCCTCGTCTGCCCGTTCGTTTTCCTCGTCTGACCACTGCTCGCCCGTCGTGGCATAGGCTGTCACGATCACGAACGAGGCGGGCCATGACGGCGGCAGGGGTTCCGCGCGAAAGCGCGTGGTGAAGTACGCGGGATGAAAGCTCAAGCAACCGTCTCCATGATGAAGCGCCGCTGCCCCTCCGTTTGGGGACAGCGCGGCCATACCTGACTGCGCGCATCCCAACGCCACGCCGCATCGAGCTGGCGGAGCGCGTCAATGGGCGCATAGCCGTGTCGAACCATGTGCAGGGCGAGCATGGTGCCGGTGCGACCGATACCACTTCGGCAGTGGAGGTATACCGTCTCACCATTCTCCAGCGCCGCGTCGACCACGTCCAGTACCTGCACCACCTGCCTACGGCACCGGGGGGCCTGGGCATCCGGTACCGGGAAATTGAAGTAAGCCACTGACAATCCGTGACGCACCGCCCCCCGGAGCCGACGGTCATACAGCGCGATTCCGTTCTCGCGATGACGCTCGGTGAGGTCCACGAACGTGGTCACCCCCATGTTCAGCAAGACCTTCAGACGTCCGGCATGCACCGCGGGGTCGCCGCCCGGACACGGGTGCTCGCCGCCAAGCAGGCGGTCGGTCAACACGGTGAAGAAGCGCGGACGCAAAATGGGAGCTGGCCGGCACATCACCGCCCCCGACGCCACCACGCCTCCAGCGCCATGTCCAGCGGCTCGGCGTATTGCATGCGCCCCTTCGAGCCCGCGAAGCGATTCGCCACCCACCACCTCAACCGCTGTCGATAGAAGGCTCCGAGCTCGGGGTATACCACGCTCGACACCCGCACGAAACGCTGCAGCGCCCGGCCGTCATGCTCGTTCTGAGCGCGCCACCATACCAACGCCTCGGGAAACGGGAGGTGCTTGGGCACATCGTCCAGATGCGGGGCCCGCACGAGATCAATGAGCTGGATCAGCTCTCGCACCGACAGGACCCCGACCGACCACGATGACGGAACAGTGAAGCGCACGCCGCCCTCACCGACGAAGCGGTACACCTTGTGGTCCTCCCCGGTGCGTCGCGTCGTCTTCCCGAAGTGCGGGCGCTTTCCCGGAAGCATCCGCGTCCACACGCGCAGGCTGTAGACCAAGCGCGGGGTAGTGCCCAATACGACACGGGCGACCTCGTTCTCGCCTGGCTCGTACGGTGGCAGATACTCCCCGCTGATGTTCCGCGCAGGATCGAGGGAGACCACCTTGTCGCGCAGCGGCGCCGTGAGGTGATCCGCAAGCAGGCGCTCGGGCATGGGTTCGCGTATGCCCGCCGCCGCCAGCCGCTGATGCACCCGCTCACGGCGCTCCTCGCCCACGATGTTCTGCACGGCCGCCGCGCTGGCGCACCAATCGGCGATATAGCTCGACGGCCGGTAGTCGAGATCGATGCCGGTCTCGATGGGGAACGACCGGGAAAGCGATACGGTCATCGGCTGCTCCGGCGGTGCGGGTCGAACAGCTGACCTTCTGAACTGCAAATCGCTTGAGCCAACGGCATGGGCCCCTCCAAAGGCAAAAACGCCGGTGACCCAGGTATTGGGTCGCCGGCGCTCGCCGCTGCGACTTAGACGGTTTGAACGGGGCCTGCCCCGGTTGTGCGGCCCGTCAAGCCTGGGAAATCACCGCACAATCGAAAGGTACCGCGGTCGGCCTGGACCTTCAAGAACAGAAAACGGGTGCCGACCACCATGGTCAGCACCCGTTTCCCTCTGGGAGCGACTGTCGACGCCCCAATTTCAAAAAACTTCTGCGCAGTGTGTCAAAACACTTCTACGTCCCGACAAAGTCAGCGCGGCTTACCCGCACTCACTAAATCCACACACGTGGCACTTTACGCACCCTTCCGCGAACTCCAGCTGCGAGCCGCAATCGGGGCACGTGCCCATGAACACCTCACCGCCCACGGTACCGAAATCCATCTGCGATTGCGTCTGCTCCGCCGCCATCGGCGGACGCGTGATGGGCACTCCTGCGGCAGGCGTTGGCAACGGTGACAGATTCGCCGGCGGATACGAGCCCATACCGGTAGCAGCACCGCCGCTCAGCATGTCGGTCTGCACTCCCTGCTTCTCACGCCACCACTGCTCCAGCGCAATGCCCACCGCGTCGGGTAACGACAGCACCTTGTTGGGACCCAACCCCACGGCGCGATCGCTCGAAATGCCACGCAGCTGACGGTGAATCTCCTGCATGGAAATGCCGCTGCGCAACGCGAGCGAAATGAGCCGGCCAATTGCCTCGGCATCGGCCATCGCGCTACCACCCGCCTTGCCGAGGTTGAGGAACACTTCGAACGGCTGTCCCTTCTCGTCTTCGGTGATGTTCACGAACATCGTGCCGAGCGGCGTGTCCTTGCGGTACGTGGTCCCACGCATCACTTCGGGACGTGAGCGCTTGCCGCGGCGGTTCGCGTTCTCGGCTTCCGCGGTGAACAGCGCCTTCTTCGTGCGTTCCAGTTCGCTCTGCAGCTCGGCAATCGTCCCCTGCAGTTCGCCGAGTTCGCGCTTGAGCACGGTCACGTCCTTGCCCGCATCGGCACTCGGCGCGCTCGCCGCCGCAGCCGGCGCACCATCACGCTTGGCCGCCGCGTCCTGCGTGGCACCCGTACTCAGCACCTGACCGTCGCGAGAACCATCGCGATACACCGTCACGCCCTTGCACTTCATGTCGTACGCCATCTCGTAGATGGCGCGCACGTCGTCGACCGTAGCCGCGTGACCGAAGTTGGTGGTCTTGGAGATCGCCGAGTCGCAGTGCTGCTGAAACGCCGCCTGCATGCGGATGTGATACTCGGGCGCGATGTTGTTCGCCGTGTTGAACACCCGCTGCCACGACACCGGCACCTCCGGATGTTTCACACTCCCCGTCTTCGCAATGCGCTCCATCAGCTCGTCGCTATACCACCCTTCGGCCTTGGCGATCGCCACGAAGTCTTCGTTCACGTCCGGCATCATCACGCCCGCCTGATTGCGCATGAACGCCACCGCGAATAGCGGCTCGAGCCCGCTCGAACAGCCTGCAATGATGGAGATCGTCCCGGTGGGCGCCACCGTGGTCACGTTGCAGTTGCGCAGCAGCTGCGTGGGGCGAATGCGCTGCCCGTGCGCATCGCGCGCACACGTTTCGTCAGGCCCCCAGATACTGCGCGCCCACTCGGGGAACGCGCCACGCTCCTTGGCCAGTCGCTCGCTTTCCTTCTTCCCCTCGACGTCGAGGAACTCCATGACGCGGCGCCCCATCTCCACGCCCTCAGCGCTGTCGTAGGGAATGCCGAGCCGCACGAGCATGTCGGCAAAGCCCATCACGCCCAGACCAATGCGACGGATGCGCTTGCTCAGCGCGTCGATTTCGGGAAGCGGATACTTGTTGACGTCGATGATGTTGTCGAGGAAATGCGTGCTGAGCGCGATATCGCGTCGCATCGCGTCCCAGTCCACCTGCCCGTTGCGCACGTAGTAGCCGAGGTTCACCGACCCCAGGTTGCACACGTCGTAGGCGAGCAGCGGCTGTTCGCCACACGGATTCGTCGCCTCATACGCCCCCAAATGCGGCACCGGGTTGTACTTGTTCGCCTCGTCAATGAAAAACACGCCAGGCTCCCCTGTACGCCACGCGCCCAGAATCATGCGATCCCACACCTCGCGCGCGCGCGCCTGCCCCACCACCGCTCCGTTCGACGGATCGAGCAAATCGTACGAGCCGTCGGCCTTGAGCGCGTCCATGAACTTCGTGGTGATCCCCACCGAAATGTTGAAGTTCGTGATCTTGCTGAGGTCTTCCTTGCTGCCAATGAAGTCGAGCACGTCGGGATGATCGACGCGCAGAATGCCCATGTTCGCGCCGCGACGCGTGCCGCCCTGCTTCACCGCGTCGGTGCTCGCGTCGTATAGCTCCATGAACGAAATGGGGCCGCTCGCCACGCCGGTCGTGCTGCGCACCATGCTCCCCTTGCTGCGCAACCGCGAGAACGAAAAGCCGGTGCCGCCGCCCGACTGATGGATGAGCGCCATGCTGCGCAACGTGTCGTAAATGCCGTTCTGTCCGTTGCTCAGCGCATCCTCCACCGGCAACACGAAACAGGCCGACAGCTGCCCCAACGGACGGCCGGCGTTCATGAGCGTCGGCGAGTTCGGCTCGAACCGGCGCTGCGTCATGAGGAAGTAGAACTCCTCCGCCAGCGCCTGCACCGCCCCGTCGCTCGCGCCGTAGCGCCGGTCGGCCTCGGCCACCACCGTCGCCACCCGCCAGAACATGTCCTCGGGCTTCTCGATCGACGTGCCGGACTTGTCCTTTACGAGGTACCGCTTGTCGAGCACCGTGCGCGCATTCGACGACAGCGTAACCAGTCCGTCCGGTGGCGTAACAGAGAAGGGCATACGGGAAATACTCCTGTGGGGGCGGTCGTTGGCGGGGCGGTATGGTGCCTCTCTTCGTGAGACCGCGCAAGTCGCCCCGTAACGCTATACGGCGCCCGCACTTCCAAACGAGAGATCACTTTTGTGCAGCGACGGTCCAGTTGTCCACCGGACGAAGCTTTGTGAAGCGTTGTGAACACGCGGCATGCTGAATGTCACACAGTTCACGATGACACCGCGCTCTGACAGTGCCGAATCGCTCACGCAAGTCGTTGCGAAGCAAACACTTGCAGGATATGCGACCGAAGCACACCGCGCATCAACCCGTCAGTACCCCGCCACGAACAATTGTGAGGCGATTCGGTCAGTTCCGCCGCATGCACGGGGTCGCTTGCCTGCATTCACACTCGCCGGGAGGGAATTGCCTGCAACCACATGAACAGCCCATGTGCGCGCTTTCGGGCAGTGCCTGATCGAGAGAGCCGGAGAGGGGAGAAGTCGAGGAGAAAGCACTAACCGATCTCCTCGGCTCCTCAGCGCTCCGGCCCCATCGTTCAGGCACGACGCGCGAGAGGTAACGGAGCCAACCTATTCCAAACGCGGCAGCTCCCCCGCCCCGTGCCGCGCCGCCAACGCCACATAACGCGCCGCATTGGCGCGAATCCCCGCCTGCTGCTCGGCGCTGACCGCACGCACCACCTTGCCTGGCACGCCCAGCACCATCGACCCCGGCGGCACCACCGTCCCTTCGGTGAGCACTGCCCCGGCCCCGATGATGCTCCCCGTGCCGACGTGCACGCCGTTCAGAAGAATCGCGCCCATCCCCACCAGCACGCCGTCCTCGAGCACACTGCCATGCACGATGGCGCGATGGCCAATCACGCACTCCTCGCCCACGATCGTCGGCTTGCCGGGGTCGGCATGAATGACCGCGCCATCCTGCACGTTGCTGCGCGCCCCAATCACAATACGCTCGACATCGCCGCGAATGACCGCCGTGGGCCACACGCTGGTGTCGTCCGCCAGCTGCACGTCGCCAAGCACGACGGCGGTGGGATGAATGAAAGGCTGGCTCATGGATTAAAAGTATCCGCCCAGTGTGACGTAGAAGGCGCCCTTGCGGCTTACACCCACCGGCGCAGCGTATGGCACCGCCGAACCCACGCGCAAACGCAGCGGCGCGTCGTACTGCACCGCCACATCGAGCACGAGTTCGGCACCGGCGCTCGCCAGCCAGCCGTCACGCACGCCATTGGGCAAACACACCGTGGTGTTGCTGCGCAGCGCCGCCGGGCACCACGCCCGCGCGGCATCACTGAACAACGCGAAACTCAACCGGTCGCTGTATACCGTCAGCGGACTCGGCACGCGACTGAACATCACCAGCGGCGCCCGGTACTCCACCGTGCCACCCACCACGCGTGCACCGCGCTGCACTCCAGGCGCGGTCCCGCGCACCGGGAACG
>CANGXD010000051.1 GCA_947457545.1 Gemmatimonadaceae bacterium | reverse complement strand
GGTGACGCCGCCGTTCAGTCTCTGGGTTTCGAGCGGGCCGTACCTCGCGGCGTTCCGGTCGGACCCTGAGGTCGCACGCTTGCTCGATGCGTGGGATCGCGGGGACGACCCCGGTGCGGCGCCCTGAGCGGCGGCCTGTGTGAACAGGAGATCTTTGCCGTCATGACGCCCGTCGTGGAACGACTCGCCGCGGTGCTCGCGGACCGCTACCGCCTCGAGCGCGAGCTCGGCCAGGGCGGCATGGCCACGGTCTACCTCGCGCACGACCGGAAGCACGACCGCCCCGTCGCGATCAAGGTCCTGCGTGACGACGTGGCGCAGTCGGTCGGCCGCGACCGATTTCTGCGCGAGATCCAGCTGGCCGCGAAACTGAGCCATCCGCACATCCTCCCGCTGTATGACTCGGGCGACGCCGACGGCACGCTGTTTTACGTGATGCCGGTAGTGCAGGGGCAGTCACTGCGCGAGCAGCTCGAGACCCAGCGCCAGCTCCCGATCGCCGACGCCGTGCGCATCGCGAGCGAGGTGGCCGGCGCGCTCGATCACGCGCATCGCCTGGGCATCATCCACCGGGACATCAAGCCCGAGAACATCATGCTGCAGGATGGGCATGTGCTGGTGGCCGACTTCGGCATCGGCAAGGCGATCAGCGATGCGCCGGGCGACACGCTGACGCAGGTCGGCATGAGCGTCGGGACGCCGGCCTACATGAGCCCCGAGCAGGCGGTGGGCGAAGAGGTGGACGGCCGGAGCGATCTGTACTCGCTGGGCTGCGTGCTGTACGAGATGCTGGTCGGCGAACCGCCGTTCACGGGGCCGACGGTGCAGTCGGTGATCGCCAAGCGCTTCGTCCAGACGCCCACCGATGTGGCGGCGTTGCGCGAGGGCGTGCCCCGGGCGGTGCCCCGTGCGGTGCAGCAGGTGCTCGCACGCGTGTCGGTGGATCGGCACGAGACCGCCGCCCTCTTCGCCACCGCGTTGAACGAGCGCGAAGCCGTGGCGCCGAAGGCAGCGCCCCCTGCGAAATCGCTCGCCATTCTCCCCTTCGAGAATCTGAGCGCCGACCCGGACAACCAGTACTTCGCCGACGGCATTGCGGACGACATCCTCGATGCGCTGGCCCCGATCGAGGGGCTGCGCGTTGCCGCGCGCAACTCGGCGTTTTCGTATCGGGGCAAGTCGGTGCCGCTCTCCGAGATCGGAGACGCATTGCACGTGGCGACGGTGCTGCAGGGCAGTGTGCGGAAGGCTGGCAATCGCATGCGTATGGCAGTGCAGCTCGTCTCGGTGGCCGATGGCTACCACCTCTGGTCGGAACGGTTCGATCGCGAGCTGGTGGACGTGTTCGCCGTGCAGGACGAGATCGCGGCTGCAATCGCAGCCAAGCTGCAGGTCACGTTCGTGGCACCCGCGGAGCCAATCGGCAAAGCGACGACGGCGCAGGTGCAGGCGTTCGAGCTGGTCGCGAAGGGGCGCGCCCTGTCCACGCAGCGGGGGCTGAGCCTTATCGAAGCGCGCACCTGCCTCGACGTCGCGATACGACTGGACCCGGAAAACGCCGACGCGCATGCGATCCTCAGTGATGTGCTGGTGAATTTCATCCGCTACGGCCTCATGCCGGCGCCCGAGGGAATTCCGTTGGTCAAGATGGCAATTGCCAGAGCGCTCGAGCTCGATGCGGGGATGGCCTCCGCCATCGGCGCACAGGCCGTGCTCAGCCTGTTCGGTGAGCACGACGTGACGGCTGCGCTCGCGCACTGGGAGCGGGCGCTCGCCCTCCAGCCCCGCCTGAGCGAAGTACGGGCGAACTACGCGTTGCACGGCCTGATCTTTGTGAAGCAGGATGACGAGCGGGCGCTGCAGGAGTTCGAGCGTGCCGTCCGGGAGGACCCGCGCAATGCGATGGTGGCGGGGCTGCACGCCATCGGGCTGGCGATTCTCGGGCGCAATGCGAACTCTATCGCGGAAGCCGCTCGTGCGTGCGAGCTTGATCCGCACTCGTTCATCGCCTGGTATGCACGGTTCTTTGTGCTGTCCGAACTGGATGCGGACGGTGCGCTGGCTGCGGCACCCAGGGTGCTCGCCATGTTCGGGCGTCACCCGCTGCTGCTGGCGGCGGTGGGGCGGTCGTACATGCGCATCGGGGACCGGCGGCGCGCGGAAGCGGTGTATGCTGAGCTCAAGGCGCGGGTCGAGACCGACCTGGTGGTCGGGTCCTCGCTGGCGCTATTGGCCGATGCCCTCGGCTACGTGGACGAGGCCATCGAATGGGCGCTGGAATCGGTGCGCCGGTGCGACTATTCGACACCCTTCTGGACGCGCTCGGGGTTGGTGATGAGCGAGGCGATGCGCGCGCACCCGCGTCATCCGGAAGTGTTGCGGGCGATGGGGTTGTGAGCGAGTCTCTCGTCAGGACGCGGATGCAACCGGGCGCGCGTTTCCATGTGCCGATCCGCATCGAACCGGTCGCGCGTTGCGCACGACTGACTGCGCTTTGACGTTACTCCCATGACACGCGCTGAGCGGCCGGCCCTCCCCACACGGTTCCGCTACGCCTCCGGCGATGGCGACCGCGCCAGCGGCCGCGACGAGATCGCCGCCACGCTGCAGTCACGCCTGCGTGTGGTGGCCATCGTCCTCGCCGCAACCGGGCTGTCATCCTCCGTCCTTCTGCTGTGGCGCAGTCCCGCGGTGAGTGGGGCGGTCATCGCATCGCTGAAGTCTGCGCAGTTCATCATGGGCTCTCTCGTTCCTCCGGTCGCCCTGCTCGCGTGGTGGTTGCGCCCGAGGACACCGCGATCTCTCGTGGCACTGCGGCTGCTGGAAGGCGTTCTGTTTGCCTCGGTGAGTGTCCTGTTTGCGCTGCTCGTGATCGCCGATTTCCCTTCGATCGTTCCGGTCATCGACACGGCGCCGTTCGACCTTGGATTCGCACATGCGCTCTTTGCGTGCATCCTGATCGTCGCCTACGGGTTGCTCATCCCGAACCGGTGGCAGCGCGCCGCCATGATGATTGGGCTCCTGCTCTGCATGGTAGCCGCCGCGAATGTCTGGAACTTCGCGCACTTCCCGATGCCTGCAAACGTCATGGCGACGTACCTCGGCTCGCAGTGGACGTTTCTGCTCGCCTTCACCACCCTTGCCCTGTTCGGCGCGAACCGCATTGACCAGGCCACCAGCGTGGCCCGCGATGCGATGCGCCTGGGCCAGTATGTTTTGGTGGAACGACTTGGTGCCGGCGGGATGGGCGAAGTGCACCGCGCCGAGCACCAGCTGCTGCGGCGGCCGTGCGCGATCAAGCTTATCCGGCCGGAACATGCTGGCGATCCCGACGTGTTGCGGCGGTTCGAGCGCGAAGTGCAAACCACCGCCACGCTCACGCATCCCAACACCATCGCGATCTACGACTACGGCATCACCGACGACGGCACGTTCTACTACGTGATGGAGTACCTGCCGGGCGAGACGCTCGAGCAGCTGGTGCTGCGCGACGGCCCCATGGAAGCGCCGCGAGCGGTGCATGTGCTGCGACAGATCGCCGGCGCGCTGCATGAAGCGCACGCGGCAGGGCTGACACACCGCGACATCAAGCCCGGCAACGTGATGCTCGGTGAGCGCGGCGGCGTTGCCGACGTGGCCAAGCTGCTCGATTTCGGCCTCGTCGCCGCACATGACGCGAACGGTCTGGGCGGCGAGGCCAGTGGGATCACGCAGGCGGGTATGGTGCTCGGCACACCGTCGTACATGTCCCCCGAACAGTGCGCCGGCGATGAACAGCCTGGCCCGGCCAGCGATCTGTACAGCCTCGGTGCGCTGGGCTACTTCCTTGTCACCGGGCGGTCTCCGTTTGACGGGCGCGCGCCGTTGCAGATGATGCTGGCCCACATGAGCGAAGCACCGCCGTCGGCGCGCACGCTGCGGCCTGAGCTCCCGGCAGCGTTCGATGCCGTACTGCAGTGCTGTCTCGCGAAGCAGCCCACTGACCGGTACGCGAGCGCGCAGGCACTCGAGCGCGCGTTGGCGCAGTCGTTGGAGTCGTAGCCGTCATCCTGGGGTGTTTAACAGGATGCTGAAAAAGCTGGCGTTCCCTCTGGTGTGACGCCAGCGTTTTTGTATACTGGCGCGACTTCAGCCAGAGGCGAGCGATGCGAGGCGATGAGCGCGTGCAGGGGATGATGTTCGCGACGGTGGTGCTGGAGGACCGGGTACCGGCTGATCACCCACTGCGGGCGATTCGGCGCCTCGTGGAGCCGATCCTGCGGGACCTCTCGCCCCAGTTCGAGGCCCTCTACAGCCAGACGGGTCGGCCGTCGATCCCGCCCGAGCAGCTCCTGCGGGCCCTGCTGCTGCAGCTCCTCTACTCGATCCGCAGTGAGCGCCAGCTGGTTGAGCAGCTCGAGTACAACTTACTGTATCGGTGGTTCGTCGGGCTCGACCTCGAGGCCGCGGCGTGGCACGCCACCACGTTCACCAAGAATCGGCAGCGCCTGCTCGACGGCGATATCGCCGCCCAGTTCCTCGCCCGCACCGTCGCGACGGCGGAACGGGCGCGCCTCCTCTCGCGGGAGCACTTTTCCGTCGATGGCACACTGCTCGAAGCGTGGGCGAGTCAGAAGAGCGTCCGGCCGAAGGACGACGACTCGGATCGCCCGGTCGATCCCGGCAATGACGGCGTGAGCTTTCACGGGGAGAAACGGTCGAACGCGACGCATCAGTCGGTGACGGATCCTGACGCGCGGATGGCCCGGAAATCGTCGAACACCGCGTCGATCCTGGCCTATCAGGCGAGTGCGCTCGTCGACAATCGCCACGGGCTCGTCGTGAACACGGTGGTCAGCAGTCCGAGTGGTCGCGCCGAAGTTGAGGATGCGGTGTGCCTGTTGCAGGGGATCGCCGACACGGCGCCGCGCGCCACCGTGGGCGCGGACAAGGGCTACGATACCCGGGACTTCGTGGAGGGCGCGCGAGCGGCGGGCTTCACGCCGCATGTGGCGGCGAAGGCCAAGGGGAGCGCCATCGATGGACGCACCACGCGGCACGACGGCTACGCGATCAGTCAGCGGGCGCGCGAGAAGATCGAGGAAGTGTTCGGCTGGCTGAAGACCGTCGCCGGCCTGCGGAAGGTGAAGCATCGTGGCACCGCGCTGGTCGACTGGATCGTCACCTTCGCCTGCGCCGCGTACAACCTGGTGAGGCTGCGACGTCTCATACCGGCCTGACCCCAGGCCGGAGGCAGATTCGCGCGCCGCGAATACGGCGCGGACGCCGCCGAACGGAGGCCGTGAGGCCTCGCCCACCGCTGTTTTGCGCCTCCGATCAACCGAAAATCGCGACCGCAGCACCAAGTCCCTCGCCAAACACCGGCTTTCTCAGCATCCTGTTAAGCCGCCGGCATGCTCACCTGGCCGCACTCGGGATTTCACGTCCACACCGCCGTCTGGGAGGGCCCCTACGGATGCCCGAGGTCGATCGCGCGTTCGCCACCCGACTCGCCAGGTATTGTGCGCGGCATCCGGTCGCGCTGGAGCGCGTGACGTACGACCGAGCCGCTCGGGCGGTGACGTACCGGTCGGACAAGTCCGACGGACCCACGGCGGGCCCCGAGACCGTGGACCCGCTGGAGTTCCTGGCCCGGGTGCTGGTGCGCATCCCCGACAAGGGCCACGTCACCACGCGGTACTATGGCTGGTATGCCAACCGTCCGCGGGGCATGCGCCAAAAGGCGGCGCCGACCGGAGCCGACGGGCCGCCGGCGATCGTCCCCGCACGACCGCTGGCCCCGACCGCTGCGTCCCGCCGGTGGGCGGAGGCCCTACGGCGACCCTGCTTCAGCAGATCTTCGAGGTCGACCCGCTCGCCTGTCCCACCTGCCGCGGCGCGATGCGCCTCGTCGCCTTCATCACGCAGGCCGCGGTGATCGACCAGATCCTCACCCCCCTCTGCACCCGCGCGGCCCACGCGGCCCACGCCGACGCGCGGAGCCCCCCATCGACGCGGGCCCCCGCGAGCCGGGGTACGGCACGCGCCCCACGCCCGTTCGCCGACGCTCCGCCTGTCCCCTGAGTACGGCCCCAACGCCCCGCCACCACGCGGGGACCGTCGGCGGGGGCGGCCGTCCCACCGGCGCGACTGATGGGTCCCCGCCGGCATCGTTCCCCCCACGGTGACCGCCGTTCCCACGGCCCTCGAGGCGCACGAACGAGTCGGCGGGCACGCCGCCGCCCGCCAGTCGGTGCTCGCGCGGTCGGTGATCGCGTCGTGTGCTCGACCGACCCCAATCGAAATTCCTATCCCGCGGGAACGCTCTTCGACTACGGCAGCGCGCCCAACGTGTTCGGCACCGCACTGCAGCGGCTCCTGGGTGCCGACAAGGTCGAGGCTTACATGCAGCGCCGCCTCTTCGCCCCGCTCGGCATCGAGGTGCGGTGGGGCGGCAGCTTCGATGACGGCAACCCGCAGCTGAGCGGCGGCACCTACGTACGCACCCGCCAGTGGCTCAATCTCGGGGAGCTCGTTCGGCTACGCGGGGTGTGGAACGGCCAGCGCCTCGTCTCCGAACAGGGGATCACCACTCTACTTACCGGCACCACGGTGAACCCCGGTTACGCCTTCTATTGGTGGCTCAAGAAACCGGTCCCCGCCGCCCTTGCCGCCAGCCCGCAGTTTGAGCGGCACATCAAGGAGCTCGTGGAAGCAACCTTCGTCCCCGAGGATTTCGCCATGGCGGCGGGAGCCTACGAGCAGAGGTTGTACGTCATTCCGTCGCTCCGACTCGTGATCGCGCGAAACGGTCCCCGGAGTGCCAGCGGCCGATTCGCGGATGTCGAGTTCCTGAGCCGTTTGCTGCGCGGACGACCGGCTTCCTGAGTTCCACACGGCGACACATGGGGTCGCCGCCCGCCCGCGTGTATTGTCCGGTATGCCACGACTCCTCCGCACCCCTGCCGCGCGGGCATACCAGGTTGCCGTCCGCGCGCTGGGGTGTGCCCTGCTCTTCCTGGCCCTTCCGCGTCAGGCCGCGTCACTGCCGGCCCAGCCGCAACCGCCAGCCTCGCGCCCCCAGCCCGCCCCCCGCCAGGTCACCCTGACCGGGGTGGTCCGCGACTCGGCCACCGGTGAGGTGCTCCCCAACGCCCGCGTGGGGGTCCTGAGCTCCCCGCGCGTGGTCATCACCAACGCCGACGGCCGCTTCACCCTCCTCGGGGTGCCGGCCTCCGCGCAACAGCTGCGCGTTCAGTACATCGGCTACCGCACGGTGACCCTGCCGGTCCGCGCTGATTCGACCCCCGCGCCGCTCGAGATCCGGCTGGCCAAGACAGTCGTCCGCCTGTCGGCCGTGCAGGCCCGCAGCCCCACTGAGGAAACCCCGACCACCGTCGCAATTGGCCGAGAGGCCGGCGTGCAGGCCATCTCCACGGCGCTGGTGGAGGCCATGCCCGCCGTGGGGGAGACTGACGTGTTCCGCACGCTGCAGATGCTCCCCAGCGTGGCCGGGGCGGGGAACGGGAGCGCCAGTCTCTCCGTGCGTGGCGGGAACCCGGACCAGAATCTGGTGCTGCTCGACGGCATCACGGTGTACCACGTCGATCACTTCTTCGGCCTCTTCAGCGCCTTCAACACCGACGCCCTCAAGGACATCCAGCTGTACGCCGGCGGCTTCCCGGCCCGCTACGGCGGCCGCGTCTCGTCGGTGATCGACCTGACAGGCAAAGCGGGCGATGAGCGGCAGTTCCGCGCCAGCGGCGGCGCCAGCCTGCTCAGTGCCCGCGGAGTGCTGGAGATCCCGCTCGGCCGCGGCAGCGTGCTGCTCTCCGGGCGCCGCTCCTACACCGACGTGATCCGGAGCGGGCTTTACTCCAAGCTCTTCGACTTCGCCCAGGCGGGGTCCACGCCGCAGGGTGGCGGCGGTCCCGGCGGACTCGGCCGGGGGGGCTTCGGCCGCTTCCAGCAGGCCACCGTGGACCCCGCGTTCTACTTCTACGACCTCAACGGCAAGTTCACCTACCGCCCCTCGTCGAAGGACGTGACCACGGTGAGCGTCTTCCGCGGGCTCGATGACCTGGACCAGTCGCAGACGCTGGGCGGCGGTTTCACGCCGGGCATTCGCCGTCGGCCGGGCGTGACGCCGCAGGCGACCCCAGACGCCTCGCTCACGCTCAACGACCTCACCATTGCGCAGAACACGGGGGCCAGCGCCCGCTGGTTCCGCCAGTGGACGAGCCGCGTGACCAGCGACCTGCTCGTGTCGCAGTCACGCTACGTGAGCAGCAGCGACCGCACCGCCAACGGCGGGACACCAATCGGCGGGGCGCGCTTCACCTTCGCCTTCGACGAGGACAACACCGTGGACGACCGCACGGTGCGCCTCGAGAGCGCGGTGGACCTCGCGGCCGCGAGCCGCGTGGAGACCGGGGTCTGGTACACGGACAATACCGTCCGCTACGCCTTCGTCGTGGGAAGCACCACCGACACGCTCCAGCGCCGCCGCAACACCACGCGCGACCGGAGCAGCACCACGGCGGCGGCCTTCGTGCAGCATCGGTGGACCCCCATCCCGGCGCTGGAGCTCACCACCGGCGTCCGGACCACCCGCTACGACGCCACCGCCTCCTCATACGTGGAGCCGCGCGTGAGCGGCGGATGGCAGCTCACGCCCGCCCTCCGCCTCAAGGCGGCGTGGGGGCGCTACCACCAGTTCGTGAACCGCGTGGAAAACGAGGACGTGCTGCAGGGGAGCCGCGACTTCTGGCTCCTCGCCGACAGCACGCTGCGCCCGCAGGGGTCCACGCATGTCCTCGCGGGGTTCCTGATCGACCAACCCGGCTGGGCGTTCAACGTGGAGGCCTACGACAAGACCCTCGAAAACGCCACGCTCTTCTCGCGGCGCTACCGCCAGCAGTTCGGCGTGAACACCGGGAGCTTCTTCTACCAGGGTGAGGGGCGCGCGCGCGGCGCGGAGTTCCTGCTCGAGAAGAAACGCGGCGTGTTCACGGGGTGGACCAGCTACACCCTCATGAAGGCCACCGCCCGCTTCGACGAGGTGGACGGCGGCCGCACCTTCCCCACCGGGCTCGATCAGCGACACGAACTCAAGGGGTTCGGCAGCATGCAGGCGGGTCCGTGGGACCTCTCCGCCGTGGCGCTCTACGGCAGCGGGCGCCCCTACACCGCCCCCGTGTCGCAGTACCAGATCCGGCTCCTCGACGGCACGCAGCAGGGGTACATCAACGTGAGCGACAAGAACAGCCAGCGCCTCCCCAGCTACCAGCGCGTCGACCTCGCCGTCTCGCGGCTCTTCGCCGGCGGCGGCACCTTCGATTGGCGGGTCGGCCTCTCGCTCTACAACGTCCTCAATCGGCGCAACGTGGCCTTCCGCAAGTTCGATCTGAGCACCACCCCCATGACCATCACCGACGTGGCGCAGCTGGGGTTCACCCCCAGCCTCGACGTGAAGCTCACCTGGCGCGGCGAGCGCGACCGTCTTGTGGGGATCGACCGATGATCCGCGCCACGCCCCAGCTCCACTGGCTCGCCCTGCTGCTCACCGTGGGTACGCTCGCGGCCTGTGGCAATCCCGTGGTGGTCTCCCCCGGCGCCGAAGAGCCCGTCGTGCGGGCCTACCTCTATGCCGGTGAGCCAGTCACCGATATTCAGCTCACGAAAACGGTCCCCATCAGCACCGTCGATAGCGCCGCCGCGGTGGCGGCGCCGCCTATCAATGACGCGCGCGTGGCCCTCGTGCGGGGGGGCGTGCGCTATGCGCTCACCCGTGCCCCGGGGGACAGCGGCTACTACCAGTACCTCGGTCGCGATCTGGTCATCCGCGAGGGGGACACCTTCACGCTGGAAGCCAGCGTGGGCACGGGCACCCTGACCGCGCGAACGGTCGTTCCCGTGCGCCCCTCCGGCGCACGCGTGGCCACCGCGACGCTGACCATTCCGCGCATCTTCTTCGGGGGCAGCCCGGGCGGCATGCGCCCCGATCTCTCCGCGGCCCAGACGGTGGTGCGGTGGACGCGCACCCCGGGCGCGCTCTACTTCGTGACCCTCGAGAACACCGAGCTCGCCCCGGTAGCCATCGACTTCGGCCTGCCGGAGCGGCTGCGCGGGCGCCGTCGCCTCGTCTTCCCGCCCACCGCCGCCGACAGCCTCCCCATCAATGCGCTGGGGCTCCCCTTCCTCGGCCGCTACCGCGTGAATGTCTGGCGGGTGAACGAGGAGTACGCCGCGCTCTACAACACGCTCAATCAGGATTCCCGCGACCTCAACGAGCCCTTTACCAACATCACCGGCGGGCTAGGCGTCTTCACCGCCTTCGCGGCGGACACCACCAGCGTGACGGTGGTGCGGCAGCCGTAAGGCCATCAGAAGCGTAGGCGGGAGGCAGATCAACGGGGAGCCGGCAACCCATTGGACCGAACCATCCCGCCTCAGGACGCGCGCGCCAGATCCTCGGCCCGCGCCGCCTGCACCGTCTGCACATACGCGCCGCGCCCCGTTGCAAGCAACGCCATGGCCGCGCTCATCCCGACCACGGTCGTGGTGACGAGACTCCAGCGAACGCCGGCCTCACCGCCAAAGACCTGATCGGTGAGGAGCGCAACCGCCGTCGGCCCCACGGCCCCCGACAGCAGATTCACCGCCAGCCAGTACACGGCGTTTCCCTGCCCCCGCAGCCGCTCTGGCATCGCCTCGGCGATCGCCGCATTCGCTGCGCCTCAGAGGAGCGCGGCCGCCACGGCCGCGGACGGCACCACCGGATAGAGCCCCGCAAACACGAGCATCCCCAGCGCCCCCGCTATCCCCACACGGAGCGACGCATCCACATGCCCCTGCCCCGCGTCCACCGATCGGAGAGCCAGCCGCCACCGAGCACCCCCACCGGTCCGAGGACCGCCGTGAGGACGCCCTGCAACGTGCCGGCCGACGCTTCCGTCCACCCGTGCGCTCGGATGAGAAAGGTCGCGAGCCAGGCCCCCACGCCGTAGTTCACCGCCGCCGAACAGGCGAACCCCAGGCTCACGGCGGCCAGCGTCCGCGCATGCGTCCGCAGATACGCGGCGAACTCGCCCGTGGACGCGGAGGCCGTGGCCGACCGCGCGCCCGCAGCACGTGGCTCGCCCATGGTCCCCCGTTGCTTCGCCATTCTCAGGCAGACAGCGGGGCGGGGCGGGGCGACAGCTCGCGGACCCGGTGCCGCGTTGTCTGCGGGCCCGCCGCCTACACGAGGAACCAGTCGATGGGCCGGCGAACGCTCACCGGCTCCGGATAGCGCTCCACATAGCCGACGCGCAGCAGGAATTGGATCGTCTCCGAGACACCGAGCGACGCCTCGAGTCCGCGGCGCGTCTCGGCTTCCTCCAGGATCTGCGTCATCGGATGCGCCGCGATGCCCAGACCGCGCAGCGACAGCAGCAGTCGCTCGTAGCGACGCCCCGCGTCGAGCAGTGATGCGCGCGTGCTACCGCTACCCGTGAGCACCAGCCAGCCGCCACCGGCCGACGCCTGACGTTCGGCGGTCTCAACCCCTCGCTTTCGGAACGCGGGCGACATCACGCTGGCCGAGGTGTAGCGGCGCCGAACCCACCACCCCGCCACGCCGCCAATCTCCAACGACTCCGGCGTCAGGCCGTCGCGCTTCGTGCGCACCTCATCGTCGCGCCACCGGATCCACGAGGCGAGCTCTCGCTGGGCGTCGTCGCGCGCCGCTTGCCGGCGGTTCGCCGCGATGGTGCCGTCGCGCAGCAGCGACCACTCACGGCTTCCGCGCGCGTAGAAGCGGGCCTCCCCGGCGGACGCCAGCATCGCCGCGACATGGTCCGACGCGATCGCCTCGTCCCGATAGCCAGACCGCAAGATGCGGCGACGGCTGATGGCGTCCAGCGTTCGGCGCGCGGTCGGCCCCGGTGCGGCGGCGCCGAGGTGAATCGTCGCCACCTCGTCCGTCTCACCCTCGACCGGCACGATGTCGCACGGCAAGCCCAGCGCTGCGCCGGCCTGCGCGAGATTCTCGAGAAACGCGCCGAGCGACAGCATCAGCTCGCGATCCGCCGGATCCACGGCGGGGAGTCGGCGCATGACGTCGCGCAGCAGCACCAGGCGGTCTGCCGACTCGCGCCGCACGCGCCACGGCTGGCTATTGTGCGCGCTCGACGCCAGCGCGGCGTACCCCAACACGCGCCGGATCGACGCATCGGGAGCCGGGGGAGGCGCTGCGGACGCATCGTCGGCAGGCAAATCGACGCGTCGCACGCCGTGACACCCTAAAGCGGCCACGACGGCGAGGCCTCCCAGGCGCCCGACCGCTTGCCGTCGGCCCAGCGGCACTTCGCGGTTGCCATCATGGTTGGCGACCGCGCCATCGACGTCTCGCATAACGCCTCCATCAGAAGGTCCACCCGAGCGTGAGCGACGCCTCACCCGTGAGGCTGCGCGCGCGATACGGCAGGCCCCCGACGTCGATCGGGATGACAATCGCAACTGGGCTGGACGGGTTCGGTGTGAAAATGTAGAGGGCGATCACCAGCCGCGCGAGCGCATCGTGGCGGGCGTGGGGACAGGAGTCTCGGCGCTTCCGGGTTGGTAGTGGGCGGAGTTCCCAGACTATCGTGCTCGTGATGGATCGTCGGGCCGGCGTCCCACCCGACGACCTTGCCGGAGCACAGATCGATGACGACGGCCAGGTAGGTTGAGCCGCCCTTGCCGCATCCGGATGTCCGTGATGTCCGTCGCCCAGGCCGCGTTGCCCTGCGTCGGTGAGCACCGGCGTTTGACAAGAGGAGCCGCGCGTCCTCCATCGCGCGCGCCGACTGTGGGCACTTTACCCATTGGTAGTCCCCACTGGACGCGACGCCACGCTGGCGGCACATGACCTCGATGGGAAACTGCTTTCGATGCGTCGTGATGAACTCGCACGTCCGACGAACGCGATCAGCTCTCGGCTTCGTTGGCACGGGCAACTCGTTTGTTGAGGCGCTTGACTCTCGCACCGTCCACGAAGGTCGGGTAACCTTACTGCGCCATTGGCGTAGTCTGCGCCAGCCACCGGATCGCTCACCGGGTGGATTCAACCGGTGAGCGCAACAGTGTTGATTGCGAACACTTACCGGAGCGAGCGTATGGCAGTGAGGGAACGCCGGAGTATGTCGGCGGCGGAGACCACCGAGTTATGGACACGGTTCAAGGCGGGTGAGTCCTTCACGGCCATTGGCCGCGCCCTTGGCCGTCATGTCGGTTCCATCTATGCCGTCGTCCGTGCGCATGGCGGGATCGCGCCGGCCGTGCGACGTCGTGCGCGTGTGGCGCTGACGCTGGAGGAGCGCGAGGCGATCTCGCGCGGGCTCGCGGCGGGGGAATCGATCCGTACGATGGCCCAGCAATTGGGTCGTGCGCCCTCGACCATTAGCCGCGAGATTACCCGCAATGCGGGCCCTGATCGCTATCGTGCCGTGGAAGCGGACGCTCGGGCATGGCGCGCGGCGACGCGCCCAAAGCCAACGCGGCTGGCGACGCACCGCCGCTTGCGCACGCTGGTGGCGGCGAAGCTGCTGGCCAAGTGGTCACCGGCGCAGATTGCCGGCTGGCTGGTGACGGCGTACCCGGACGATCCCACGCTCCACATGTCGCATGAGACGATCTACCGGAGCCTCTTCGTGCAAGCGCGCGGCGTCTTGAAGCGCGAGCTCACCGCGCATTTGCGGACGCGGCGTCCGATGCGCCGGAGCAAGCGCGCCAGCAAGGCCGGGCAGACGCGGGGACAGATCGTCGATGCCGTCTCCATCGCCCAGCGCCCGGCTGAGGTGGAGGATCGAGCCATTCCTGGCCATTGGGAGGGGGATCTCATGACCGGCGCCAAGAACTCCCACATCGCCACGCTCGTTGAACGCACGTCCCGGTTGGTGCACTTGGTCAAGGTCCCTGGCAAGGACACGACCTCGGTGGTCACCGCGCTCATCCGCGAGGTGCAGCGATTGCCGGCCGCCCTGAGGGATTCACTGACATGGGACCGAGGGCTTGAGCTGGCGCAGCATCATCGGTTTACCGTGGCCACGGACATGGCGGTGTACTTCTGTGACCCGCGCAGTCCGTGGCAATGCGGGACCACCGAGAACACCAACGGCCTGCTACGCCAATACTTCCCCGACGGAACCGACCGATCCGTCTTCACCCAACGCGACCTGAATCAGGTCGCTCAACAGCTCAACACGCGGCCGCGCAAGACGCTCGGCTTTCGGACACCAGCGGCTGTCTTTGCGAAGGCTGTTGCACGGACCGGTTGAATCCGCCCCCATTTTCTGTTCAACGCCCTCAACTCCGTTCGTACGCTGGCCAGCGAAGATGTCAGGCGGGAACGGGAGATGATCACGCAACTCGCGGCGTCCCTGCGGCACACGTTGGTGAATCATCCGTTCGCGGCCGTCCCCTTGCAGGAGGAGCCGGAGATCATCGCGACCTACCTCGCCATCGAACAGGTACGACACGAGGAAGCCCTACAGGTGCGCTTCGAGATCGCCGACGACGTGCGGGAGATTCGCCTGCCGGGCTTCCTGCTGCATCCCCTCGTGGAGAACGCCGTTACCCACGGGTTCGCCACGCCGGGGACCCTTCTGCGAATCACAGTGCGGGCGCGCCGAGAAGGGAGGCAGCTCATCATCGAAGTCGTCAACAGCGGGGCCCTGGGGACCGACCGCGCGGACGGTACCGGGATCGGGCTGCGCAACATCAGGGAGCGGCTCGCGCATCTCTACGGTGATCGGAGCAGCGTGATCGTGGAGGAGGCGCAGGGCGAGGTGGTGGCTCGCATCGGGATTCCGCTCGACCACCTCGAGGCATGGGCATGACGTGGCAGGCCGTCCTCGTCGATGACGAACGATTGGCCCGCAGTGAACTGCGGGAGCTCCTCCGGCCACACACCGACGTGGCGGTGGTCGGCGAAGCGAGCGACGTGGCAGGCGCCGCCGAGCGTGTACACCTGACTGGCGCCAATCTCGTGTTCCTGGACATCCAGCTCCGAGGTGAGTCCGGGTTTGACCTCCTGGAGCGGCTGCCGGAAAGCGTCGCCGTGGTATTCGTCACCGCCTTCGACACGTATGCCGTTCAGGCCTTCGACGTGCATGCGGTGGACTACCTCCTCAAGTCGGTGGCACCCGATCGCCTGGCCGACATGCTGCGGCACCTCAGTGAACGCGGCCGTCACCTCGTGAAGGTCACACCCGAGATCGACGAGGGTGAAGCCCGCCCTCCGCACCGCGAGCGACTCGGGTGGACCGCGCGGCTGTTCCTCCGACTCGACGATCGCATGGGGTTTCTTGCGGTGTCGCAGATTCGCGCTGTGCTGGCCGATGGTGATCAGGCCGTGATTCATACGCTCGACGGCCGCTGCCTGCAGGTGAGGAAACCCTGCGGGAGTGGGTGACTCGGCTCCCGGATGAATACTTCCTGCAGATTCACCGCGGGACGCTCGTGAATGTGAATGAAGTGCAACGCGTCGACGAATGGAGCCATGGCCGCTTTCAGGTATACTTGCGCGGTATGGCACCCCCGCTGATCATGCGCCGTCGATTCGCCGCGCGGGTTCGCGCCCGCCTCGGGTAAACGACCGCTTGTCGACCGTACATGCCGCTGGTCAGGTCGTGCGGCCGGTCATGCGACGCCGCTCACGCTGAGCCAGCGCGTGCCGTGAACTTCGGGACGGCCCGCATACACCCCGGTGTGTGGTCCAGAACCCATTTCGCGGCTCTGACATGCTTCAGCGACCTGCAGTGCATCTGGCCTCTGGCGGATGGCGCGCCGGTGCCATGACACCTCCATCCGTTCGTGAGGGCGTGCGTGGCGCGCGCCCCCTCACCCTCCACCTCAGCGACGACGGGAGCGCGGCGGCAGGGAGGCGCGGATGACCAGCTGGAGCGATCGGGGGTGGCTGCTGCTGCGGGTGCTGCTGGGGTGCCCCATGGTGCTGCTGCATGGTTGGAGCAAGGCGCAGCTGCTCTTTGCGGCGGGACCGGTCGAGTTCGCGGATCCGCTGGGGCTTGGCGCGACTCCGACGCTGTTGATGGCGGTCGCCAGTGAGTTCGTGGCGCCGCTGCTGGTGCTGCTGGGCGTGGCGACCCGGTGGGCCGCGACGCTGACGGCGGCCACCATGGGTGTGGCCTTCTTCGTGATCCACGGCGGCGCGCTGACCGGGGACGACAGCGGCGAATTGGCGTTCGTTTATCTGGTGGGATTCGCGGCCATCGCGCTCGGAGGCGGCGGCAGTCTGGTCCTGAGGCGTCCGCGATGATGCTCGGGCTGTGGCTCCAGGTGGCCGGCGCGATCGCGCCCCCACCTGAGCCGCGGCGCATCGTCGCCGTGCGCTCGTCCGCCGCGGTGGTGGTCGACGGGCGGCTGGACGACCCCGTCTGGCGCCTCGCCCCCGTGGCCGGCTGGTGGCGACAGAACGATCCGGACCAGGGCGCACCGGCCACTGCGGCCACCGAGGCACGCATCGCGTTCGATGCAGACAACCTCTACGTCGCGTTCGTGGCCCACGACAGTGTCGGGGCCCCACCGCCGAGAGTGCGGAACCTGCAGCGGGACTTCCGCTTCGACGAGAATGATGTGGTGGCGGTAGTGTTCGACGCGTTCGCGGATCAGCGCACGGGACAGATCTTTCAGACGACGGCGGCGGGCAACCAGCGTGACGCCCAATTCCTCACCGGGCTCGGCATCGACCAGGAGTGGGATGTGCCATGGCGGGTGCGTACCACGGTCTCGGCACAGGAGTGGACCGCCGAGATGGCGATTCCCTGGAGCTCACTGCGCTATCCGGACGGGGGGCGGCCGTGGCGGATCAACTTCTATCGGGGCCTGCGTCGTCGTGACGAACTGAGCAGCTGGGCCCCCGTGCCGCGGGGCATCTCCGTGGTCCGCACCGATTTCGCAGGCGTCGTCGAAGGGCTCGAGCCACCGCGCTCACGCACACCGCTGCAGTTGCAGCCCTACCTGCGAGTCCAGAGCGGGGGGCCGGCGGCGGTACCCCTTGAACGCCGGGACTGGGAGGCCGGAGGGGAGGTCAAGTGGCAACCGTCCGTGAGTACCGTGGTCGATGTCACGGTCAACACCGACTTCGCACAGGCAGAGGTCGATCGTCAAGTGGTGAACCTTACGCGCTTCTCTCCATTCTTTCCCGAGCGTCGACCGTTCTTCCTTGAGAATCGGGCCCTGTTCACCGCCGGGATCGAAGGGCGACTGCAGCCGTTCTTCTCCCGCCGGATCGGGTTGGGAGACAATGGCGAGCCCGTCCCGCTCCTGTATGGCGGACGTGCCATTCGTCGTACCCCCGCCAGCAGCGCAGGACTGCTGCTGGTGCGGCAAGGGGCCAGCGAGACTCATGCCGCGTCCGATGTGGGGGTCGTGCGAGGATCGGTCAACCTCGGTTCGCGATCGCGCGGCGGGGCATTGCTGGTCGGCCGGCACGACCAGGCGCACGACGCATCCGCCAGATGGCACGGGACGGTAGCGCTCGATGGGTTCTCTCAGCTCACGCCGACGCTCGATTTGAGCGGAACACTCGCCTCCACCCGGCGCTCGGTCTCCGGCGGCGATGGCTACGCGGGGCACATCTCGCTGTCGCAGAGTGCCTCGTATCTGCAAGGAGACCTCACCGCAGAGTTCGTGAGCGCCGGTTTCGTCCCGGAGGCAGGCTTCGTCTCGCGGCAGGACTACGCGCAGGTGTCGAGCAATGCGTTCCTCGACCTGCGGCCGGATTGGCTGCCGACCACCGTGCGCAGCTTGCAGCCATACCTGTACGGCAGTCTCGTTCGTCAGGCCTCCACGCGCGGATTCCTGGAAGCCCAGATCCAGGCCAGTCCGCTCTCCGTGCGCTGGCAGAACGCGGCCTCCGCCGATCTCGGCGTCGAGTTCAACTGGCAACGGCTCGACGGCCCCTTCACCTTCGTGCCCGGGGTCGGCTCGGGACCAGGCACCTATGCCTACCGAAGGTGGACGGCGAGTGTCTCAGGGAATCCGGCGCAGGCCGTGGCGTGGAGCGCCTTCGCCAGCACCGGGCCCTATTTCAGTGGGCGGCTCACGACGATCGAGAGTGACGTCAAGTGGAGCCCGGACCCGCGACTTGCCATGCGCACGTCCTACACCGCCAACCGCCTTGGCGGTTTCGACAGCACCCGGACCGTGGCCACCACGCACCTGCTCGCCGCCGAACTCCGCCTCGCCCTCAGCCCGCAACGGGAACTCGCCACGTTCTATCAGGTCAACACGGCCGCGCGGCGCGGCAGCCTCAACGTCCGGCTTTCGTGGGAACTCGCCCCGCTCAGTTTCCTCTATGTCATCTATAACGGGAACCGCGCGGTCGACGGGCTGGCGGCGGCTCGCCGACCGAGCGAGGACAGTCAGCTGACGGTGAAGCTGGCCTACCTGTTCCGCCGATAGGCACATGGCATGGCGCGCGCGCCCACAGGTCGTGGCGGAGATCCGGCACCCGGTCGTCAGCTCGAGTCGCGGCCGCGTCGTCCCGCGCGGCGTGAAACGCACGATGAGTAACTTCCCGTTACGCCCCCGCCGTCCACAGCGCACGGCCCATTGTCACCACGCGCCCCACATCATCCTTCGCCATCGACCCGCGAAGTCGTGGTCACGACGGCCCTCCGGTCAACTGGACAGCGTTGTTTCCAGCCGAGCCATGACGTCGCGCTGGCGGACATCGCGGACTACATCGATACGTTTTACAATCGTACCTGTCGGCATTGCCGCCTTGGCGGCGTCAGCCCCGAGCAGTTTGAGGCGGCCCACATGCGGGGTCGACGTCGTGCGAGTGCGTAAGCGGGTCACCCGACTCTCCACGAACGTCTGGTAACTCCAAGTGCAAACAGCATCGCGAGACCAACCATC
Organism: Gemmatimonadaceae bacterium; assembly: GCA_947457545.1. Taxonomy (GTDB): domain Bacteria; phylum Gemmatimonadota; class Gemmatimonadetes; order Gemmatimonadales; family Gemmatimonadaceae; genus Gemmatimonas. The sequence goes on along the minus strand of CANGXD010000051.1, from coordinate 3,097 downwards.
GGGATAGTTGGTATGAAGCGGCGGCTGGCCCCCCACGTAGTCCAGGCAGTCGGCATTGGTTCGAAACCAATGCGTGAAACTCGCCGAGTGACCTTGGGTAGTGCTCCCCGGCGCGCGGGTGGTCCATCAACGGCAGTGTACCGGCCAGTGCGGTTGAGTGGAGAGACCCGGATCTTGCTGCTGATGATGCATCCCCTCCAATCTCGATGATCTGGCTGAACGCACCTGCGAGACAGGCGCGTAGCGCCCGCATTCAGGCGGACTGTGTCGCTGACGCATAGTCGCTGAGCAACCAAACGGCGCAAATCGCGATACCGCTTGCGACGAAGAACCCTTGGGCTCCCATGACCAGTGATGGGGCCAACAACGCTGCAGCAATCAGCGTGGGGCCGACGAGCATTTCGACCAGGGCGTGCACGCGCATGGGGATGATCTTCACGAGGCCAAGCGGCATGTCGGTCAGGACGGTCATTGTCAGGTGAACAGCTGCGAGCAGGTAGGCGAGCATGGCCGGTGCGCCCGAGAGCCCGAGGAGGGTCGGTGCGGAAGCAAAGGCGATGACCGTGGCATAGTCGAGAATGCCGTGGATCGAGGCGTTGAGAACTTTCATGGTCGTCGTTCCGTTGTGGAGCGTTTGGTACAGTACTGGGCAAGGCTATACGCTCCCTAATGCCGTACCCAGTGTTCAGATCGGTGGGGATGTTTGAAGCGTGAGCAACAGCGTCTGCCTTGCTGCCCTGATCTCCTCCTCGAGCATTCCGGCCTTTGCCAGCACCAGAATCCCCTGTATGCCGGCGACGGCATGCAAAGCGAGCGCGGATACGGCGCTATCCGGCAGGACGCGTCCGTCGCTATCGGCGAGGCTGAGCGCCTTGGCGAAATGGCCTCGCAGGAGACGCACGCCCTGATTGAGGCGGTTGCGCACAGTTTCGTCGTGCGCGCCCATCTCGAGGGCCGTGTTGCCAATCAGGCAGCCGCGCCAACCGACCGTCCTTCCTTCTGGATCGCGTGCTACGGTCAAGATCGCGTCCAGCAGGCAGGCAGCCGCTTCGTCCCTATGCTTCACGCCCTCGAGCGCTCTGGCCAGTACGAGATCGACCGCGCTGAAATAGCGGTCGAGGACGGTGAGGAACACCGCATGCTTGGAAGCGAAAGCATTGTAGAAGCTCGCCTTGCCAAGCCCCATTACGTCCAGGAGTTCGGGCATGTGCGTTCCCTCGTAGCCCTGCCGCCAGAATAGGGGCAGCGCGCTGGCAATGACGGTGTCGGGGTCGAAGAGCTTGGGGCGCACAGGGAGATATTATACCACTTGCTCCAATATGTCAATCGGTGGCACTTGCCCAAAGTTTCCGCTTGATCCGCTCCCGGTTGGTGGGCCGGTTGAATCCACCACAGCATATCTCGCACTTCTCCCGGGCCGACTTCTCGATCGCGTCCATGGCGGTGACCGTGTCGCGCACCACTACGCCGGAGGATTCCGCGTTGCCGCGGGTGGCCTGGACCACGTTCGAGGCCTGGCTGGCCCCTGAGGAGGCGCGGTTCACGGTCGCCGTGATCTCATTCAGCTCCGCCGCCGTGTCTTCCGGCGAGGCCGCTGCCGCTCGGTCCGGCGCCACAGGCCGTCTGCAAGGCTGCCCACCACCAGGGCCTGCCGCTCGGACTCGGCGAGCCGCCCCTTCCCGGCGGCGTCCCGCTGCTGGTCGCGCTCGGCTGCTTCCGTGCGGGTCCGCGCGACAATGAGTTGCTGCAGCTCCTACCGCCCCCGCCACCTGAAGGACCGTCCGGCTGAGCCGCCGGAGGCATGACTGACCCAACTCGGGTGTGGCAGGGTTTGGAGAAAACGCGTGACAGAATTCGGAGAACGCACAAGCAGTGCGGCGTTCGTCTCGAGCCCGAGGAAGACGGCATCGAGGACGATGAGCGCCAGGATGAAGTTGCGAGGGCCGTCGCTCGCTGCGATGCGCTGACACCAGGTAGCCATACCGTCATCGATAGCCGAGGATCGGGCGGCCGGGAGGCTACCTGATCATGTGCACGCAGTGCCGCGCCCCCGACCTTCCGTGCATTGATTCCGGCGCGCTCGAGAACGGTCCGCTCACGATCGGAAGCGTCCCGCCCCCCTGAGTGCCTCGCCACGCCACCCTGGGAGCGGGCCGACTGGCGTGGCCGCTCAGGGCAGCACGGCGTGCACGTAGGAGCCCCAAGGGCAGAACCTCTTTACGGTAGTCAGCCAGTACTCGAGGTCGGGCTCGATGAGGCCCGGTCGGCCATCGCACAACTCGATGGCCAACTCCACCAGCGCGAGGTCGGTGAAGTGCCAGCTCCATGGCTGATTGTGACCGCCATTGCCGGCCGCGATCGCGCCGGAGGCGAACATGAATCGCTGTTCAATGGGCAGGGCCAACTGCTCCCGGGCCTGGGCGATCAGCGCGGGCGACGAGGTCACGTACCGGAACTCCTGCGACGGCGGCTCACCACGGATGCGGAACACCAGCGTGGTCCCGGAGGGCTGAGTCGGCTCGCCGCCGCAGCTCGCCAGCATGGCCGCGAGTACCCCCGCAACGAACGTCGGCCGCGGCCACCAGCGGCGCGCGCGGAATCCGGTCTTCACGTGTCCTTTCCTCCGGTGACGAGCCAGGAACCCAACACAACGGGAATTGCGAGTGACGTCGCTCGAATCTATCGCGGGATCACCGACTGATGGACGGCAGCGTGTCCGCCCTCTCGATCGCGCGCCCACGGGCACCGTGCGGCCGGTGACCGTCGTGGAAGAGACTGGCGCTACCGAAGCTGGTACATCCGGACCTGCCGTAAGCTCCCTCGGTTCACGCGGGCATCCAGATACAAGCCGGAGGGGCCAACGTCGGGCACCGAGACCGCCACCCCGCTCGAGTTCCTGGCCCAGGTGCCCGGGCACATCCCCGACCAGGGCCACGTCACGACGCGGTACGACGGCTGGTCTGCCAGCCGCCCCCGGTGGAGGCGGGACACGGGCGCCCGCCGCCGCGGACGGGCCACCCGCCATGGCCCCCGCGAGCCGGGGCACGGCACGCGCCCCACGCCATTCCGCCGACGCTCCGCGTGTCACCGGAGTAGG
>CANGXD010000050.1 GCA_947457545.1 Gemmatimonadaceae bacterium | reverse complement strand
TACCGGGCTGCTTGGCCCCAACGGCGCCGGCAAGACGACATTGCTGCAGCTGGCGGCGGGGCTGATGCCTCCAAGCGGAGGTACGGTGCGCGTGTTCGGCGCGTCGCCCGTGCGGAACCCCGACATCTACCGGCACGTGGCGCTGGTGCCGGAACGCGAGGCACTGCCCGGCATGTTGTCGGCGCGCGCATTCGTCGAAGCGCGTGCCACGCTGCTCGGGTTGCGTGACCCGCGTGGTGCCGCAAAGGCGGCGCTCGAGATGGTCGAAATGGATACCGTGGCCGACCGCGCGGTGTCGGGCTTCTCCAAAGGCATGCGGCAGCGTACCAAACTGGCCGCGGCGCTCGTGCAGCAGCCCAAGCTGGTGCTGCTCGATGAACCGTTCAACGGGCTCGACCCGCGGCAGCGTCTGCAAATGATGCAGTTGCTCGAGGCGCGTGCCGCTGAAGGGACCGCGGTGCTGCTGTCGAGCCACATCCTCGAGGAGATCGAGGGCGTGGCGACGCGCATTCTCGTGATGATCGCAGGGCGGCTGGCCGCCAGCGGTGATCATCGCACGCTGCGGCGCATGATGACCGATCGTCCGCACACGGTGCGCATTCGCGCCAGCGATGTGCGCCTGTTGGCTTCGCGCCTCGTCACGGAACCGGCGGTGATGGGTGTAGAGGTAGAAGGATCAGACGCGATGCATGTGCGGACCACCGACTACACGGCGTTCTCGCGCGTACTCGTGCGCGCGGCGCACGGTGGTGGGCAGGCCGCACCGATCTCGCTCTTCGATGTGCAGCCAACCGACGAATCGTTGGAGCACGTGTTCGCTTACCTGGTGGAGCGGTGATGACGGCCATGACTCCAGATCGTTTGGCCGCGCCGGCGCACGGCCGAGTGTCGTTCGTGCGCACGGCGCTGGTGCTCATGCGCCTCGCGTGGGCGCGGACCGGCTCGTGGCTGCTCATTGCCGGCGTCGTGGTCATGTTGCTGCTCCCGATGCTCTTCTCGCTCATCTTTGCGAGTCGCGGCGCGCTCTCGGGTGACCCGGTGGACTTTCTGCTCGCGCGTTACGACACCATTGTCTCGGGACTCGCGACGCCGCTCATCGCGCTGTTGCTCGGCACGAGTGCGTTCAGTGCCGAAACCGACGACGGCACGTTGCTGTATCTCGTGACGACCACAACGCCACGCTGGTGGATTGTCTCGGCGCGGCTGCTCTTCGCGAGCCTGCTGACTGGCGTGCTCGCGAGCGTGTCGGTCATAGGCGCCGGTTTCATTGCCGTGGGGTGGAGCGATCCCGAGGGGGTCGTGAGTGCGTTTGCCGTGGCGGTGTTCTATGGTGGCGTCACGTACGCGGCGTTGTTCACGATGTTGGCGCTCATCACGCGTCGCTCATTGGTGATTGGTCTCATTTACGTGCTCTTCTGGGAAGGCGCGTTGAGCGAGACGTTCCAGGCCATCCGCTTTCTGAGCGTGCGGAAGTGGATGACGGCGATTGCGGAGCCGATGATCGAGGGTGGCGGCGACAGTGTGGGGCCGTCGGCAACCTATGCGCTCGTCGCAGCGGCGGTCGTGGTGGCCATCACCGTCTACATTGGCGGCCGTCGACTGGATGAGCCGCGCATGGGCAAGATCGGCTCGTAGTCGTTCGTCGCGCCGTCAGCGGTTGTTCTGGGCGATGGCGGCGCGCAGTTCGAGATCGGGGAGCACGCGCTTGAGAATGCCGTCGACGCTGCTGAGGCGCGCGGCCGGACTGCGTTCGGCGAGCAGCTGATAACGCTGCGTGAGATCGACGTCGATCATGGCGGCAATGCTCCATGGGAGCTGTACCGGATCGTCGGGGAGTGTGGGCATGACGCCCTGCTCGCCATTGAGCTGGTGTACGGCCTTCACGACACGCCGGAAGTTCTGCGCGACATCGTCGGATGCGACCGCCAGCGCGACGGCGTTGGTGCCTGCCGTATCGGCAACGAACGACACGTCGGCGACGTTGTAGGGCGCGTCGTCGTCGACAAAGCTGTCGAGTGCAAATCGTTCACGCCCGGTGACCACGATATTCGCGCGGCCGTCGGGCATGACTTCGGCGTCGGTCACCTCGGCCACGCAGCCCATCCGCCCACTGGGGAGGTCACGTTCGGCGACACCACTGATGCCGGTGAGAATGCCAAATCGTGAGTCGCCGTTCAGAATATCCTTGAGCAGCTGTCGATAGCGCGGCTCGAAGAGATGCAACGGCATCGTCGTGCCCGGAAAGAGCACGACGTTGAGCGGGAAGATGGGCAGGCGCTGGTCAGGCATTACACAAATGTGGCGACACGCTCGATCGAATGCCGGTGGGAGCGGAATCCGTCGTCGGCGCCGCGACCGAGTGCGACGAGCGCGGTAATGGTCGCCGTCGCGGGGACGCCCAGGATCTGCTTCACCTGGTCGGCCTGGAAGCCGAGCATGGGTGAGGTGTCGAACCCCTCGCTCTTGGCGATGAGCAGGAGGTAGCCGAGCGCGATGTTGGACTGCGCGTTGGCCCAGACGCCACGGGCCTCGGTGGTCATGCTGCCGAAGGTGTTGGTGAGCATGGCGATGGTGCCCGCCTTCTTGTCGGCCGGGAGGTCGGGATGCACGACCTCGTCGAGGTGCGCCATGGTGTTTTCCATGTCGGCGTACATGGCGATGACGACGGGCGCTTCACCCACCTGCTTCTGGCCGTAGGCTGCGGCGCGGAGCTGGTCTTTGACCTGCTGATCGCGCACGACGACGAAGCGCCAGGGCTGGAGGTTGAACGCCGACGGGGCGCGGCCGGTGAGCTCGAGGAGGCGGTGGAGCTCGTTGTCGGTGACCGGTACGTCGCGGTAGCTGCGCACGGAGTGGCGGGCGAAGGCGGCGTCGGCGGCGGAGAGGCGGGGCGACGCGGTCTCGTGTTCACCGGTGAGGAGCGCGGCGGCGGCGATGTCGTTGGTAAGCATCTTAGTATTGTCCTGTTGTTGCGAGTGTGTTCGTGATAACAAACGTTGTGACAAATGAACGTGTTCCCAGCAAGTTTGCAGCGGCCTCAGTTACCGGGGCAGTTCCGGCGGATGCCGCGGAGGAGCGCGGTGAGTGTATGTCGCTCTTCGTCGGCGAGCCCTTCGAATACCGACGACTCCGCTTCTGCCACGCTTGGCGCGGCGCTGGCGAGCAGCTCGCGTCCCTTGTCGGTGAGGGACGTGTGCACGATACGACGGTCTTTTGCGTCGCGCGATCGAGCCACCAAGCCGGCAGTATCGAGACGGTCGAGCATTCTGGTGACATCTGGGCCGGGAACTGCCAGATGGCGGCCGAGTTCGCTGCATCCCGCGCCGGACGCGGCGTGGCGGTCGATGACCACGAGCAACTCGAACTGTGCCGAGGTAATGCCAAAGGGATCGAGCGCCCGAGAGAGTGATCGCTCCACATGCGCGGCCGCCGCCCGGAGGGCGAAGACGGAGCTGGACATGCACTCCGACGCGGCAGTGGCGGTGGTGGCGCTCTCGGACTCGATCATCTTAGTACTAAGTTTACTGTTAAAACGAATGTTGTCAAGCGACGTTGCTAACTCGCCTGCCAGCCGGGTTTTGTCGCGGGGTACGCTACCAATGACTCCCGCCGCGCCATACATTCCCACCACTCGCTGTAGATGGCGAGTTCTCGTCGGCGCCGTGGCCAAGTGGTAAGGCAGGAGACTGCAAATCTCCCATTCGTCGGTTCGATTCCGACCGGCGCCTCTGCACAGCAAAAGCCCGCCGTTCCCCTAGGGGACGGCGGGCTTTTGCTGTGTGTGGCAACGGTCCGGCGGTTTGGGTCCTACGGGTTACTGGTCCGGCGGTTCACCAGCCGACGAATCGAGCCCTCAGGGGGAAGACCGCAAGGACGCAGGGAAAAGCGCGGTTGTATCCACGAACACCGAACCCGCAGTTCGGTGCGGACGGCACCGCGCTTTTCCCTCTGTCCTTGTGTTCTTTCCCCTGAGGGCTCGATTCGTCAGCTAGTGGACCGCCGGACCAACCAACCGCAGTTCTCCGCAGTACCCGGCGGTTAGTGCCAGAAGGCGCTTAGGTCATAGAAGCTCGCCCCGCCGGCCGGATCGTAGATCCGAATGACGGCCGTGTACCCGTTCCACGCGGCCGGCTGCTGCACCACCTGGACACTGCCGCGGCCGACGTTGCGATCGACGGTAACGGTTACGTCGTTCGACGGAAGGCCGCTGCCCCGGATGTTGCTGTTCACATCCTCGACGCGGTTGCCGCTGCGCGTGATGGCATCCACGCGGCGGCCGCTGATGCGCAGCTCGACCACGTCATCGACGCGTCCGCTCCACCGCAGCGAACCGCTGCCGCTGTTGTTGCGGTCGTCGTAGCCTCCACGGTCGTCGCGATCACGGTTGCCGGTGTTGCCGCGGCCTCGGGTGTCGTCGCAATCCTGCGGACGTCCAATGCGTCCCCACCAGCCACCACGACCGTTGTTGTTGGGGCCACAGTCCCCGTTGCGGCGGTCATCGCGGTCGTCGCGCCGGTCATCGCGCCGATCATCCCGATCGTCGCGGCGATCGCGCCGGTCGTCGAATCGATCATCGCCAGCCCAGAAGGCGCTGATGCGATAGTTGTCGGCGCCACTCCGCCGGTCGCGGATGCGGACCGTCGTGGTGTAATTGTTTCGCGCCGACGGTTGCTCGACGACGTCCACCTCACCGCGGCCATCGGCCAAGCGCACGATCACATCACCGCGACCCCGCGGTAGCGCGTCGTTGATGCGCGCCCGGTTGGGCATGCCGGCATCGGGGCCGGAAGTACGGAGATCGCGACCGCGCATGGTGATGTACACCTCGCGGTCGACGCGCCCCGCCCACGTGAACAGCTGGCGGTCGATGGGAGCCGCGTGCGCGACATTCGCGCCCACGATGCTCGCTACGAGCGCACCGGTGGCGAGCACCGCCGTCGTCAGCGCATCGCGGCGCAAAGGGGTTGCGGGAGCAGCAGCAGTACGGGCAACACGGATCGGACGAAGCACAGTCATGGTGTCCTCTTGGTGACAGGTGCTCGTCAGTAGGGCATTGGCGGTGCCATCTCGCCGTTGGTCGTGCCCTTTTGCCGCCGACTTCGTGGTGCACGCTGCAAGTCATTGTGCGTGCATCACTTTCGTTGGCTCGTCCCCTGAGTGCCCCGCGCCGCAATTTCGATGAACGCGTTCCACGGCGTCCGGAATTTGGGACAGTTCATGCGAACAACTGCGGACGCCCGTGTGACCGCACTCCTCAAGCTCGCCCTCGTGACGGCGCAGAGATCGAGCGCCGCTCAGGACACCGTCGAACGTTGGCGAAGCCGCTGCCGATCCTGTCCGGCGCAAACGGCTCCGCCCCCGCGCGAGCTTACGCTGCGGTCTGCCGTTTCGCGACACGCGAGAACATCGCTTTGCCTATTCGCTGAAGCCAACCGGTTCTACCCGTCATCGGCGCAGGCCGATTGTCTACGAATGCGGAGTCGCGGTATGCGGTGATGGCCAGCTCGGCATGTGCAAGCACCGTTCGGACCTGCGTTTCATCGAGCGGTTCGAACGGCTTGAAACGAAACGGGTGTCGCTGTGCCTCGGCGGCAAACGCATGAATGGCGGGAAACTCTCGCGAGAGGCGTGGCATGAGCTCCAGCACGCTCGCGAGGAGCAGCTTGGGGCTGGGCTGCTCACCGAACGAGTACTGGAGGTAACGGTCCTGGGCCAACCGCCAGAAGGCATCAGTGGCTTCGTTGATGCTGACGGCATCGTACTCGAGCGCCGTGCACATGAGGCCCCACAGCACGTGCTGCTCGCGTCCCGACATGTTGCGCGTCGGTGACTCTGGCGCCTTGTGCCAATGCCGCAGGTAGCCACGGTCGAGCACGTAGCCTGTGGGCACACCGTGACGCCACATGCGCAGGTTGAATTCGGTCCACTCTCCCCAGAACTGGCGGCGTGGATTGAACCCGCCGATGTCGGCAAAGAGGCGCCGGTATCCCGCCACGAGCATCCCCTGCACCGGCATGTAGCGAATGCCGTCGAGATCCACGTGCGGCGTACTGTCGCGCGGCTTGAAGCGGGTGTCGGTGTCTTCTTCGAGCGACGGAAGCCCCACGATACCCACGGGATGCGTACGGAGCGTGTCTTCGAGCGCGCCGAGGACGTCGCCGTGTAGCGTGAGGTCGTCGTCGATGAACGCGACCAGCGGTGTGCGGCAGACGGAGAGCTGCACACGTCGTCCACCGCCAATGGTAGGATCGGTGGAGTTCACGTACACGCGCACCGGCAACGACGGCGCCATCGCGCGAATGCGCCGCTCTACCGCGAGCGGTTCCTCTGCGGTAGCCGCATTGTGCACGATGACGATTTCGAACGGCTGTTTGCTGGGGAGCGCCGCCAAGGATTGCAGCAGCCGTCCCAGATATTCGACGCGAGACGGAATGGTGAGCAACGTGAATGTCCAGCGCGGTGAGGCGGCGCCATCGTTGTCGTTACCGGTCAGCGCACGTGCCATCACGGTCGCGCCTCAACAAGTTGCGTGGCACCCGGCACCAGTCGATCGAGCATTTCCATCCATCCTCCTGGTCCCTCGGCGTCGAGCAGGACAACACCGGGGAGCGCGCTGAGCATCGGATGTGGTCCCCGATGCGGATTGCGGATCACGAAACCCAGGTCGGCTTCGGCAAGCAACGAAACATCGTTCTCTTCGTTGCCAATGGCGGCGATGACAGGCGGTACCCCATGCATGGTGAATTGGTGCCTCAGCGCACGTAATGCGGGGCCTTTACCACCTGCCGTGGTCATGGTGAACCATCGGCCGCCGCGTCGCAACTGCAGCCCGTGGGCTGCACTGCGCTCGCGCAGCCGGTTGTGATCGTCGTTCGACCACGCCTGCGGATCGAGCAATACGCTGTGCGTGCGAGACGCGAGTGCGCGTCGTATTGCGCCATACGTGGGGAATCCAAGGGCGCGCAGTGCCTGCACAGGCAGCCGTTGTGTGTCAGCGCGCACAAACGCGGGTTCATCATGCATGAGCGAACGCAGCGCTTCGGCGCTCGTTGCGTGCGCGTACGTCCGCAGTACACGACTCCCATGCCGCTCCATGTCGTGCGGGGACAGAATCCGCGCTGGCGCCTCTACGTCGACGGCATGCCGTGCGCCGTCTTCCGCAATGCATGGCCCCGGAAGCTCAAGGGCACGCTGCAAGACCGTGAGCTCGCGCAGCGTTCGACTCGAGGCCAGACCGACATGAACGGGCCCCCGCCATGCGCGTCGGATGTCCTGTACGCGTGCACGCAGCACGACAGGCTCGACAGGAAGCGCCCCACTTTCACTGATCAGCGTGCCATCGACATCGCTGAGCAGCAACAGTGGGACGCGTTCGCCAATCATGGCGTTGGCTGAGGGGTTTCGGCGGGACGGCCGTTTCTCACCAGCAGCAGCGCGCCGATGACCCCGGTAAGCAGCGAGCCGCTCAGCACGCCAACCTTGGCCGCGTCGAGCTGCACGCTTTCGCCGAACGCCAGGCTGGCGATGAACAGCGCCATCGTAAAGCCGATGCCACCAAGCACCGACACGCCGAAGAGACTGCTCCACGTGCACGCCGCAGGCAGCTCGGCAAATTTGACTTTCACCGCGAGCCATGCTGCACCAAAAATGCCCAACGGCTTGCCAATGAGGAGGCCAAGCATCGTCGCCGTCACGGCGGGCTGTGACGCGAACGAGGCGATATCGGACGGCAGCGTTACGCCGGCATTGGCCACGGCAAAGAGCGGCACGATGCCAAGATTGACCGGCTTCGACAGCGCCTCTTCGATGCGCTCCTGCACACTGTGTGCACCGCGTGAGGGGATGGTGAACGCGAGCAGCACACCGGCAATGCTGGCATGCACGCCCGACTTGTACACCGCGATCCACAACAGCAGACCGCCAACGAGGTACGGCCACACGGTGTCGACCTGTCGCCGATTGAGTACCAACAGCCCGCCCATGATGGCGATGATCGCCGCCAGCGCCAGTGTCACGACGCTCGGCGTGTAGAAAATGGCGATGACGACCACGGCGCCGATGTCGTCGGCGATGGCGAGGGCGGCCAGAAAAATTCGAAGTGGCGCGGGGACACGGTCACCCAGCAGCGCCACAATACCCAACGCGAAGGCGATGTCGGTGGCCATGGGAATACCCCACCCCGGTGCCGCCGGGGTGCCGACCGCGACCGCGGAGTAGATGAGCGCTGGCAGCAGCATGCCCCCCGCTGCGCCAACCACGGGGAGCGCCGCCTGTTTGAGCGATGACAGCGCCCCGTCCTGAATCTCGTGCTTGATCTCGAGGCCGACGAGCAGGAAGAACACGGCCATGAGGCCGTCGTTAATTATGTGCTGCGCCGACCACCCGGCGACCGTGGCATGAAGTACCGCGTGATAGCTCTCCTGCCAGGGCGAGTTGGCCCACCCGAGGGCAAGGGCCGCGCAGGCCAGCAGCAACAGGCCGCTGAATGCCTGACTGGCGGGTGGCGCCTTTTCGGAGACGTAGCCGTCTTCGACGAACTCTGCGGTGTCTTCAACCATGCTCGAAAGATACGTGCAGGATTGGCGCTGGCGCACCGCGAGATGCAGCATTGACGGATCACCTCGTCGTTCGTGTTGTATGCAGAGGGATGGATTGGGTTGCGGCTTGTCCGCGACGACCCCTTGACTGGTCTCGCTTCTGCCATGGTCTCGTTTCGATCGTTCGCGCGTCCACGTGTACTGGCACCGCTCACCGCGGTGGCCGTGGCGGCGGCATTTGCCGGAGGCCGCTGGTACGAACGGGTCGACACGGAGCGGCGGGACGAATGGGCCGATGCCAAGTTGCTCTCCACCGCGATCGACTCGGTGCGCGCCAACGCGCTCGACTCGTTGCCCAGTGAGGAGCTGATCCGCCGGGCCGTGTCGGGGATGCTGCGCGAGCTGCAGGACCCGTACGCCGCGCTGCTACGCCCCGACGGCTTCGAGAAGTACCGCGGCACGCTGAAGGGCGACGGGCAGGGGTTGGGGCTCACGCTGCGTCGCGAGCCGCGCGGCATTGGCGTTGCACGCGTCGCACCCGGGTCGCCGGCGGAAGCCGCGGGCATTCGCGCGGGCGATCGTATTCTGGCCGAGAACGGCGTGGCGATGGGCGATGATGCACGGCGTGCGTCGGCCCGCACAAACGGCAACGACAGCACGCGTGCCGCCAATGCCGACGTGGTCCTCACGCTCTGGCGCGCGCCCATGGAGGACACGGTGCAGCTGTCGGTGAAGCGCACCAAGTGGCATCTGCCCGCGGTCTCCGATCAGGGGCTGATTGCTGATTCGGTGGGCTACGTGCGACTGGCCACGATTTCGGCACGGTCGTCGCACGAACTCGAACGCGCGGTGGAAGGGGTGATTCAGCGTGGCGCCAAGGCTCTGGTGCTGGACCTGCGTGGCAATACCGGTGGGCTGTTCGAGGAAGGCGTGCGTGCGGCCGGCCTCTTTTTGCCGCGCGGCGCCGTGGTGGCGTCGCTCGTCGGGCGCGGCGGGACCAACACGGAGCCGTATCGCACGCGCGACTCCCGGTGGAGCACATTGCCGCTCACGGTGCTTGTCGATGCGCGTACGGCGAGTGCGGCCGAGGTGATCGCGGCGGCGCTGCGTGATCATGGGCGGGCGCTATTGGTGGGGACTCCGACCTACGGCAAAGGCCTGGTGCAGCGGGTGGTCCGCTTGTCCCCGGATTTGTCGTTGCGGTTGACGACGGCGCGTTGGCTGACGCCGCGTGGCGTATCGCTCGCGCGTCGTGCCGGGAAGGGCGCGGCGGCGCATGGCGGCTTGCTGCCTGATGTGCTGCTGGACGAGGCGTCGCGACGTGATCCGTACTCCGTTCCCGACGGCTGGAGTGCACCGGCAGGGCGTGCGGTGGCGCTGGTCGCCGATTCCCTGGCCATGCACGCGCTGCGTGAAGGGTGGGCGGTGCGGCCACTGCCGCTGCTCGAAGGACGACTGCGGACGCTCCTGGCGCAACTGGCGCCGGCCACCGAGCGCGACCCGCTGCGTCGCGCCGAGTGGGTGACGACGGCCACGCGACTGGCCATGGTGCGCATGCTCGAGGTGGAGCGTGAGAGTGAAGCGTTGCTGCGCTATGCGGTGCGTGAAGACGCCGCACTCCGTGCAGGGCTCGATGTCGTGGCGCCGGGCGCCGAAGTGGCGCAACTCCATCCGGAGCCGTTGCCGCCGCTGCTCTCGCGTCGCGCGCTCGGGCTGCGTTCGCTCGTCCGCTGACCCGAGGCGATAGCGTGCGTCGTAGCAGAACACTTGGTGGCGCGCTGGCCGTCGCCTTGGCGTGCGCCCCACTGGTCTCGACGGCCTGGGCCGATGCCTCGAGCGTGCTCGACGCATGGGTGGTGACCCGCTATCGCGGCTCCCAGCTCTTTCCCGACGCCGAGTTCACCGCGACGTCGCTGGCGACGAGTGGTCCGCGTCCACGCATAGAAGCGGAGCGGCCCGGCGGCCGGTTCGATACGCTGCTGGCGGTGCACTTCAGCGCCATGTGGGCCGCCCCCGCGCTCGGCAAGAGCGCCAAGGTTTACCTCACCGGCCCCACCGGCACGATAACACCGTTGACGGCCCGCATTGTGGAGCGCCGGGCGTTTCGCGCGCCCCGCACGCCGGGCCCCTCCACGCTGCGCCCCGACTCCAACTGGCGCTATGGATGGGCCTATCTTGCAGTGGTGCCGCACGATGACCGACGACCAGCGTCGCGCTTCCGCGGATGGCTGTTGCTCGACGCCACGACCCCTTAGCCGTTGCTCATGTTCCGTCCGCGAACGCGGTCTTTCACATACGCGCTGCAGATCGCCGGGTGGCTTGGTGCCGCCATGTTGCCGGTGCGGAGCGCACTGGCGCAAAGCGCCGATCCGACGCCCATTCGTCGGGCCGGTGCCTGGCAGAGTGCGGCGGCCGACTCGCTCGTGCAACGCGCGATCGCGCGGCGCGGCCTACAGCTCGCCGACAGTTCGCTCCTCAGCTATCGCGCCGATGCCCGCGGCTTTCTGGCGTTTCTTGCCCAGCTGGGCGAAGGGGTGATCATTCCCCCGCGCGTGGTGCAGAGCGAAGAACTCGCGCTGAGCATTGCGTGGTGGCAACCGGGGCGAAGTGCGCAGCGGCTGGTAGGACGTCGCGACACCACGCTGCTCCCCGCCGATGTGGGCTACTATCGCGACCGCTACGGCGTGGTGCTCGACAATCTTCCCGATCGTATTCGTCTGGGTGACGGGCAGGATGTGCGCGACGTGCCGCATCCGCTCGCGGCGACCGCGATGTCGCAGTACGAATACATGATGGGCAGCCCGGTGCGCATTCGCATTCCCGGGCGAGAGATCCTCGTGGACGAAGTGAAGTTCCGTCCGCGCGATGGCACGAGGCCGGCCGCCATCGGCTCGGTGTATCTCGATCACGAAACCGCCGCCGTCGTGCGCTTGTCGATGACCTTCACGCGTGCGGCCATTCTCGACCGGCGCATCGAGACGCTCGTCGTCACGCTCGAAAACGGATTGGTGCGCGAGAAGTACTGGCTGCCGCGTCGTCAGGAAGTGGAGGTGTCACGCGGGAGCACGTGGTTCGACATCCCGGCGCGTGGCATCGTACGCGGTCGGTGGGAGATCTCGAACTATGACGTGAACGAACAGATTCCTCCCGCCACGATGGCCTTGCCGCGATGGAGTTCGGTGTCGCGCGATTCGCTGCGGGCGCACCCCTTCGAAGGACGCGTGATTGATGCGCTGCCGCCCGATATTCAGGTGGCGACGAGTGAAGAAGTCGTGCGCGCGCGGGTGCAGGCCGAAGCCGCCGTGCGCGCGTCGCTGCTCGCTCGTCCGGCATCGGCGTCCGTTACCGGACGTGGCGTCAGCGACCTGGTGCGCATGACGCGCGCTGAGGGCATCGCGGTTGGACTCGGCGGCGCGCATCGCAGCCCCACGGGGATCATGGTCAGTGCGCGTGGTCGTTACGGCTTTGGCGATCAGCAGGTGAAGGGGCAGGTGACGGTGGGTCGTGTGCCGGCGTTCGGTCGCGTGCCCACGCTGCAGCTCTTTGCGGAACGCGAGTACCGCGACCTCGCGATGGCCGAACGCGCCGGTGTAACCAACACGCTCGCGTCGGCGCTCTTCTCCAGCGACTATACCACACAGGTCGACACGCGCGCGCTTGGTGTGCTCTACAAGCGCTCGCCCACCAGCGCGTTCACCTGGCGGTTGGCCGCGGAGCGTGATGCACCCACAGCGGCCCACGCGAGTGGCATTATTCGCAGCTTCGCGCCCACTCTCAATGCGTGGACGCTACGCGGCGGACGACTCGAAGTGAGCGGTTCTGGCGGGACCGTGCCTGCGACCTCGAGTTCGATGCGTGCATTCTGGACGCTGTCGGCGAGTGCTGGCGCATATACTGGCAGCGTGGCGCCCGTTGGTGATCCGCTCGCACTGCCGGCGCCGGGCACGGTGTTGAGCACTCGCGATGTGCGGCCGCTGGTGGGGCGTGCGCACGGCATGCTGCAGCTGACGCGTCCGCTCGGTGGTGACCGTGCGTTGTTGCTGCAGACAGTTGCCGGCGTGGCCGGCGGTCGTGACCTGCCGCCGCAGTGGTTGGTGTTTGCCGGCGGACCGTGGAGTGCACCGGGCTACGACTGGCACGCCTTTGGGTCGCGCGCGCTGCTGTCGCAGCGCCTCGAGTTCCGCACGCCAGTGCCGGCGCCGTCCATTCCGCTCCGTCGCTTTGGCAAGTCGCCGCCACATGTCACGCTCGCGCCGTTCGTGCAGGTGCTCGGCACGGCCGCCGGGACCGCCGAGCGTCGTACGGTGTCGGGGGTGTATCCGTCGGCGGGTGTAGGCATGCTGTTCTTCTACGACTTGCTGCGCGCCGATGTCGCCCGCGGACTGCGCAATGGCACGTGGCGTTTTTCGATCGATATTGACCGCTCGTTCTGGGGGATTCTCTGAGTACAGCACCTGCGGCGGCGTCGGAGGAGAAGCGCTACGACAAGGCGTACTTCGACAAGTGGTACCGGCATCCGCGGCATCGCGTGAAGTCGCCGGTGGAGTTGGCGCGGCAAGCGGCGTTCGTATTGCGGACGGCAGAGTTCGTGCTCGGGCGCAACGTGCGTTCGGTGCTCGATGTAGGGTGTGGCGAGGGGCAATGGCGAGCGGCGTTGCGCACGCATCGCCCACGGTTGCAGTACGCCGGTGTCGATCCCAGCGCCTATGCGGTGTCGCGCTATGGTCGCGCGCGTGGACTGCAGCTCGGCGGTATCGAACAGCTGGACACGCTTTCGTTGCGCGAGGAGTACGATCTCGTGGTATGCTGTGGGATGCTCAATTATCTCGAGGCACCGGCGTTGCAGCGCGGGCTGGCGCAGGTGGCGCGCCGCGTTGGCGGCATGGCGTATCTGGAGCTGTTCACCAGCGACGACCAGTTCGAAGGCGATACCAACTGGCCGGCGCCGCGTCCGGCGGCGTGGTATCGGCGTGCCATGCGCCGCGCGGGACTCTGGCCCGTAGGGATGCAATGTTATGTAGCGAGTAGCGCCCGTGATCGCGTGTCGGCGCTGGAGCGACTGTAAGCATGCACGAATCTTCGTGGGCGACCTTCCTGACGGCGCGCAAAGCGGAGCGGCAGGCGTGTGATGCACCGCGTCCGTTGCGCGCCCTGGCCGAAGAATTCGCGTTTCGCGCTCTGGCGCTGATGTTTCCGCAGTTCGCGCACCCGGCGCGCATGGGTGCCGAGGGCGTGGACGACGAAGCCGTGCATCTCGAAGCGCTGTTGCGTGCGGCCATTGGGCCGCTCGTTGCCGAACCCGACCAGGTGGTGCGGACATTCCTGTCACGCATGAACACGGTACACGCGGCGCTGGTGCTGGATGCGAACGCCATCATGGCCGGTGATCCAGCGGCGATGAGTCTCGAGGAAGTCATCGTGGCGTACCCGGGCTTTCTGGCTACGGCGGTTCACCGCATTGCGCACGAGTTGTATCTGCTGCAGGTACCGCTCTTTCCGCGTGTGCTGTCGGAGTGGTCGCACCGCGAAACAGGCATCGATATTCATCCCGGCGCGCGCATTGGCGCCGGCTTCGCCATCGATCATGGCACGGGTGTGGTGATCGGCGAGACCAGTGTGATTGGTGATCGCGTGCGTGTTTATCAGGGTGTGACGCTGGGAGCGCTCGCGGTGAGCAAGAAGCTGGCGAACCGCAAACGACACCCGACGATCGAGCACGACGTGGTGATCTATGCGAACGCCACCATTCTGGGTGGCATGACGGTCGTTGGCGCGGGTTCGGTGATTGGTGGCAACGTATGGCTGACGAACTCGGTGCCGCCGCGTAGCGTGGTCCAGTTCACCAGCAGGGTAGAGCAGCGTGATGGTGACGACGGCTTGGAGTTTCACATCTAGCGGGAGCGGCAATGAAGGCGGCAACTATTCTCGAGACCATCGGCGGCACGCCGCATGTGCGTATTCAACGCCTGTTCGATGCGCGGTACGAGGTGTGGATGAAGCTCGAGCGCGCGAATCCCGGTGGCAGCATCAAAGATCGTATTGCTCTCCGCATGATCGAAGACGCGGAGCAGGCGGGCGCGCTTACGCCTGAGAGCGTCATCATCGAGCCGACCTCCGGCAACACCGGCATTGGACTCGCCATGGTCGCGGCGGTGAAAGGCTACCGTCTGCTGCTGGTGATGCCCGAGTCGATGAGCATCGAGCGCCGGCGCATCATGGCCGCGTACGGGGCCACCTTCGATCTCACGCCGCGTGAGAAGGGGATGAAGGGGGCGATTGCGCGTGCGCAGGAGCTGGTCGCGTCGACGCCCCACGCGTGGATGCCGTCGCAGTTCGAGAACGCGTCCAACATTGCGGCACACGCGGACACCACGGCGAACGAGATTCTCGAAGACTTCCCGCATGGTCTCGACTATCTCATTACCGGTGTGGGCACGGGCGGACACATCACGGCGGTGAGCGAGGTACTCAAGCGGCACTGGCCGGCGCTCAAGACCTTCGCGGTGGAACCGGCCAAGTCGCCGGTCATCAGCGGCGGGGCCCCAAGCCCGCACCGCATTCAGGGCGTCGGCGCCGGATTCATTCCGACCAACCTGCATCTCGACACGCTCGACGGCACCATACAGGTGACGGAGGAAGACGCCTTCACGTACACGCAGCGTGCCGCACGCGAAGAGGGGCTGTTCAT
This sequence comes from Gemmatimonadaceae bacterium, assembly GCA_947457545.1. Lineage (GTDB taxonomy): Bacteria > Gemmatimonadota > Gemmatimonadetes > Gemmatimonadales > Gemmatimonadaceae > Gemmatimonas. The sequence continues at coordinate 6,900 of CANGXD010000050.1, read as the reverse complement.
CGGCATCTCCAGCGGCGCCTCGCTCGCGGCCGTGGCACAGAAGCTCCCCGAACTGTCAGAGGGCGCGCGTATCCTCACCTTCTGCTATGACACGGGAGAGCGGTACCTCTCCATCGACGGCCTTTTCCCCCTCACTGCTGAGAGCTGAGGGCTGAGATCGGAGAGCTCAGCGCTCCGATCTCCGATCTCAGAACTCCGAACTCAGCCTTTGATAGGTGTGAGAATCGAGTCACGCAGACGTGAGCGGCCAGGCCCCGCGGTGGCGGTTACCCCAACCGCCGGTCCTCGCTGCTCACGTCTGCGTTCCTCGACTCTCACACCTATCAGAGGCTGAGTTCGGATCTCTGAGCTCTGACCCGCCTCGTCTCTCACATCTCGACTCGAATGCTCGACTCTCTCAGTCTCATCGCTGGCGTGGTTGCAGGGGCGGCGGTGTCGTGGCTCGTGACCCGCTCGCTCTCGGCCGCGCACACCGCGCGGGCGCTGGGCGCGGCCGATGCGCGTGCACGGGTAACCGAGATGGCGTTGCGGGAGCAGGTCGCGCGTCATGAGGCCGAGTCGGCGTTGACGGCGCGGCATGGTAACGTGGCGGAGTTGCTGGCTCCCATTCGCGATACGCTGTCACGCTACGACGATGCGCTGGCGCAGTTGGGTCGGGCGCAGGCGCAGGTGGCGGGACAGATTGGCGAGCGGCTCGATGCGGTGGTGCTCTCGGGAGAATCGCTGCGACGAGAAACCCAGCAGCTGTCGCAGGCGCTGCGCGCGCCGACGGTGCGCGGGCAATGGGGCGAGCTGCAGCTGCGCCGCGTGTGCGAGCTCGCCGGTATGTTGGCCTACTGCGATTTCGAACCGCAGGTGTCGGTGCGGAGCGACGACGGCGTGCAGCGTCCGGACCTTATCGTGCGGTTGCCGGGCGACCGACGGCTAGTGGTCGATGCCAAGGCCCCGCTCTCTGGATATCTCGAAGCGATGGCCGCCCCTGACGATCGTCAGCGTAGCGCCCGCTTGGCCGATCACGCGGCACAGGTGCGCGCGCATGTGCAGAAGCTGAGCGCCAAACGCTATTGGTCGCAGTTCGACGACGCGCCGGATTTCGTCGTGCTCTTTCTTCCTGGTGAGGCGTTCTTTGCGGCGGCGCTCGATGCCGACCCGACGCTGCTCGAGAGCGCCCTTGGCGATCGGGTGCTCCTCGCCACACCCACCACCCTCATCGCGCTGCTCAAAGCCGCTGCGTACGGCTGGCGGCAGGAACGTGTGGCACAGGAGGCGGAGCAGGTGGCGCTGCTCGGTCGTGAACTGCATGAGCGGTTGAGTGTCTTCGATGAGCAGCTGATCGAATTGGGGCGCGGGTTGCACCGGGCCGTCACGGCGTACAATCGAGCGCTTGGCAGCCTCGAGTCGCGCGTGCTCGTCACCGCGCGCAAGCTGGGTGAACTGAGCGGGGCTGATACCCCACTGGCGGACGTACCCGCGCTCGAGCTGTCGGTCAAAGGCGTCGAATGACCGCCCTGTCTGCTGGTCCCGTCGTCACGCGTGTCGTGAGTCGCGAGCGCAAAGGCTCGTCATCGCCCGTGGTGGCCGACACGACGGAGGGGCAGTGGTTTCTCAAGCTCAGCGGCGCGTCGCAAGGCGTGCTGCCACTCGTCGCGGAAATCATCGTGGGTGCGCTTGCCGAGGCCATTGGGCTGCACGTGCCGGCACGCACGCTGGTGGCGCTGCCGGCAGGCGTCGCCAGTGACGATCCCAACGATGAGCTGCGTGATCTGCTCGACGCGAGTGTCGGGTGCAACCTGGGGTTCGAACTGCTCGTCAACGCGCGCGACCTGACGCCGCCGGAGTTCGCGCGCGTGGAGGTAACGACCGCGGCTCGCGTGTTGTGGCTCGATGCGGTCGTCCAGAATCTCGATCGGACGATTCACAATCCCAATCTCATGATCCGGCGCGGCACCATCTGGTGCATCGATCACGGCGCCTGTCTTCCGTTCCACCACGACTGGGGGGCCGTCACGGAGCAGATGCCACACCGCCCGTACGATGTGCCGTCGCATCTGTTCGCGTGGGCCGCCGATCTGCTGCCCGATGTACACGCACAGTACGCACCGGCGCTGTCACGCGAGGTGCTGCGAGAGGCTGTTGCCGCCGTTCCCGACGCATGGTTGGGGAGTGATCCGGCGCGGCGGCGCGAGGGATACGTCGCCTTCCTGTTCAAGCGATTGCATGGCGGCTGGCGCTAACGCGCGCTTTTTTCTGAAACTGGCGGTCCGGATCATTGACTGCGACCCCGGGAGGTGGAACTTCCAGCCAACCGACCCATTTGGTAGCGGTGGTGGCCATACGATCATGCATCCACCGGCCGCGCTCCGGCGTACTGCTCTCGCCACGAAGCGAAAACGAGGTGGTTTCCGCCTCACCTCTTCCGAAACTGTCAATGACTTTGCTTGCCAGACGTTCCCTCGCGGCACTGGCCCTCGCCGCCGCCACGGCCCTTAGCGCGTGCGGTGATGACGATGTGGCTGGTCCGTCGCTCGAGCGGTTCCGCGCGACGCTCGCGGGGAATGAAGAAGTGCCCCCCAATTCGTCAACCGCGACCGGCTCGGCCGAATTCACGCTGAGCAAGGGTGGCGACACGCTCTACGTGAACATCAACGTCAACGCGTTGGCGAACATCCGCTTCGGTCATTTCCACACCGGTGCGCGCGGTGCCAATGGCGCCGTCGTCACGGATCTCGTGCTGGCGCCGACGCTCGTCGGTCCGCAGTCGGGGCGCATTGGTCGCCAGTTCGTGACCGCCGGTAATCTCGTCGGTACGCTCGCGGGGCAGCCGCTGTCCGCGCTCATCACCCAGATCAAAGCCGGCACGATTTACGTGAACCTGCATACGGACGCGTTCCCGGGTGGGGAGCTGCGTGGGCAAGTCGCCGTTCAATAACGGCTCACGCTGCGCGTGACCGATTGACGTGCAACAAAAAAGACGCCGACCTGGCATAACCGGGTCGGCGTCTTCTTGAACGAGTGACCGGTTAGAGCGAGCCCAACAGGTCGTCAATCGCTTTCTTGTCGGCGTCTTCGAGCGACTCCGCGCCGTGAATGATGCGCTGCAGAATGTCGACGGCTTCTTCGGCGAGGTTCTCCGGGTGACGACGGTCCTTGTCGAAGCGAACGATGTGTCCGAGCAGGATCGTCTCGAACGGCGCCTCTTCCTCGTCGTCCTCGTCCTCCTCGTCGTCATCATCATCATCGTCGTCCGCGTCGAGGCTTGCCTCGTAGCTGGGAACGCTTTCTTTCCACGGCTCCGCGTTGTGCACGTCGGCCTGGAGCAACGAGCGCGGGACGAGCGCAAAGAGGCGGCATTGCAGCCCCGGCGCCTCTTCGTAGGCGAAGAGGCCCAACGACACCGGTTCGTCGAACAGGTGCAGCTCGACCAGCCGGGCAATGGCTTCGGCGGGCATGGCGCTGCGCGCAACCATTCGCCCGTCGATGAACGCCGCGAGCGCCGACGAATCGGGCGCGCGCGGATCGTCGAGCTGGGTAATGGTCACGGTAACGGGCTCGCGCGTCGTGACGAAGACCGCGGGGCGGGCTTCACCGTCCTCGTTCAGGGGGACGTCGTCGGGTGGATCGAATTCGTCTGCGGACATCGGGGAACCCTTCGAAGGCGCACGGAACAGGTGAGAACTCAGGTTAGGCACCTACGTCGTCCCCCGGTAGGGGAGTGCCACGGCGGACCAGCAGCGGACGCGTGGCCGGTCAGGCGGAGCCAACGACCTCGTTTACGTCGGTGTCGTCGAAGACCGTGCCCAGCCAGTGAAGGACAGGCCAGAGTTCGGCGATGATGATGCCGCTGGCGAGGATGGTGGCCGCGAGCACGGACCACCCGCCCCAGTCGTTGGTGAACCACAGCACCAACGCGGCCAAGCCGACGGGGAACACGAGGGCGACGGCCGCCACGAGTGTGGTCGCCCCGGTGGTGAGCAGGTTCTGCCCCATGGTCTCGAAACCGCGGGCTTCGGTTCCCAGGCGCACCCACGCGGGGAAGAGCAGCGCGGTGCCGTTCTGGATGGTGAACATGAGCGCGTTGAACGCCGGCACGCCCACCACGATGGAGACCAGAATGGGGACGGTCGCGCCACTCTCGAGAAAGAGCTGCGGGTCCTGGATGAACATCACCACCGGCACCGACATCAGCGACCAGACGGTGATGGAGTGCAAGAGCGTGACCGCCGCAATCTCGGCCAGCACGATGCGCCAACCCGGCAGCGGATAGGTCTTGAGCACCGCGAGTCTCGGCAAGTCGAGGCGCAGGTCGAAGCGCATCCACAGCGGCCCCAGAAAGAGCAGCATCGCGCCCCAGCCGATGGTCACGCCGATAAACGCATCACCGGCGCGCGACGACGCCGAACGCGTGACGACGGCCAGCGTGGTGAGCCCCAGCACGAACATGATGAGCTGGCTTCTCCACGCGCCGCCGCGGAGCGCGGCCGCGAGGTTCTTCCACGCGATCGCCACTTCCGGGCGGCCGCTGAGCGAGAGCGATGGCACCTTGGCCAGCTTGCCCTTCTTGGAGCGCGCCTGCCCCATTTGCGATGAGCGGACGCGCTGAATGCGCTCCACGCGCACGGCCGTCGCGTCCATGGCGGCTTCCTCGAACGACGCATCGAGGCGCACGACCCAGAAGTAGTGGCCCACGACAATGAGCCCCGACCACAACGCGGACAGCGCCCAAGCGGGGGTGCCGGAGTTCATGATGGGGTCGATGAGTACGCGCGCGGGGAGCAGGGCGTAGCGCGGAATCGGCGCGTCGAGCGCCAGGGTAATGCCCGCCACGAGCGACTTGATGCCACCGGTGGCGGCCGCGCGCAATGCGGGAATTTCGGTCACGATGCCGAAGACCACCGCGGCGATGAGGCTGCCGAAAATGACGACGGGCAACACGGCTTTGCGGCGGCCGCTGTTGCCATGTTCGATGGCGTTGGCGCGCACGATGGAGGCGCCGACCCGGTGCATGGCCAATGTGGAGAAGAGCATCCACCACCCCAGTCCACGTTCCCACGTGGCCAATTGCGCCGCGTTCCCACGGAAGACGACGCTGAAGATGATGGTGTTGAAAAAGATCGCGAGCTGCATGCGCAGCAGCTTCGTCTGGATGAGGCCGCGCCGCGATATCGGTGCCGGGAAGAGGAACTGCACCTCAGGCGGCGTAAAGGCGAGCGCGCTCCGGTCGGCGCCGAAGATCCACCAGCGTGCTGACGATACGAGCAGCAGCGTACTGCCAACCACCATCGTGATGTTGGAGGTCAGGAAGCCGGCGAGGGGTGCGGCCCCCATGCGCGTATTGCGGAAGAGCGCCCAGTACAGATACAGCGCGCCGAGTGCGACGGCGATGAGATAGCGCGGACTACGCACGCGGGCCGCTTGCGACCGGACGCGATTGGCGAAGCTGTGCCAATACAGGAACAGCATGGCACGCGCCGGGGCCGGTGTTCGCACCATGGTGCCGTCGGAGTCGGCCACACCGACGAGTGTGGCCGGATGCACGGGTAGACTCACCGGGTCAGACCGCGCCGGCGACCGCGCTGTCGGGCGTGCCGTCTCCCGTCAGCGCAATGAACATCTCCTCGAGCGAACGGCCCGCGAGTTCGGGGCGCGCGCTGACGATTTCGTCGATGGTGCCCAGCGCGACCATTTCACCGCGCCGGATGACCAGCAGACGCGTACACAGCTCTTCGACCAAGTGCAGCAGATGGGAGCTGAGAATGACCGCCGTGCCTTCGCGGGCGCGCGCCGCGATCGTCTCCTTCATACGCCGGATTCCTACGGGGTCGAGACCGGTCAGCGGTTCGTCGAGCAGGATGGCAGCAGGGCGATGCAGCAGGCCGCAGGCAATCGCGAGCTTCTGCTTCATGCCGCGCGACAACTCGGGCGGCAGCGCGTCTTTCTTGGCGGTGAGCTCGAGCTCTTCGAGCAACGTGGGAATGCGCGGCGCGGCGTCGGGAACGCCGTACAGGCGCGCGACGAATTGCAGATGTTCGGTAACCGTGAGGTAATCGAAGAGCTGCGGCTCGTCGGGCATGAAGGCGAGACGTGCCTTGGCCGCCACGGGATTGCTCTGCATGTCGACGCCGGCCACTTCGATGCGACCAGTGGTCGGACGCAGGATGCCGGCAATGGCGCGCAGCGTCGTCGTCTTGCCGGCGCCGTTCGGGCCGACCAGTCCGAGCACGTCGCCGGGCGCCACCTGAAAGGAGAGCGACCGCACAGCCACGGTGTCGCCGTAGAGCTTGGAGTATCCCGAAACGTCGATCACTGGGTGACGATCACGGTGAAGAGGGCGAAAGCACGAGAGGGGCGGTCAGCGTCGTAGACAAGGTGGCACCGGCCGTAAGGCAACGCTCGATCGTGGAGTTCCGTGCCGCGGCGATCGTGCCCGCCGCCGCCCCGCCAGCGGCGCCGATGATCGTCCCTCGCGCGCCGCCACCCATCACCCGTCCGAGAATCCCGCCAATCATGGCGCCGGTCGCGACCTTACCCGCATCGCTGCCGCCCTTCGACACTTTCCGCTCGGTGATGGCGCCGTCGACGACCTTCACACTGCCTTCGGCCGGATAAAACTCCCCCTGTACCTGCACCCCACGCAACCGGAAGCTCATCTCTCCCGATGTGGAGTCGACGCGCGCGAGCTCCACCAGCACCGGGGTCCCCGCCGGGAGCCGGGCGCCGTCCGGGCTGCTCACCTCGCTGCTGAGCGACACGACGAAGCGATCGCCGGGCCGGTTGGCCATGGAGCAGATCGGGGCGTTGGTCGGCCCCGACAGCTGAACGCCAGCCCCCAGGGCACGCCGGGCCGCTGGCGCTTCGGCCGGCGCTGGGGCCGGCGCTGGCGTTGGGGAGGGCGCCACCGCG
>CANGXD010000049.1 GCA_947457545.1 Gemmatimonadaceae bacterium | reverse complement strand
TCGGGGTCACCCATGCGGTGGCGGCCATTGGCTGGCAACCCGATGGCCCACTCCATGTGCGCGTTGGTGGTGACCTCGAACGGCTCGACGCGCAGTATACCGGAGCGGCGAGCGACTCCGGTGACGTCGGGCGCGACGCCGCGGACCGCATACTCTTTGACGCCCGCAGTCGCAGTGATCGGATTGGCGCGTTTGCCGAGGCCACCTTTCAACATCACTCGGGGCTGCGGATCATCAGTGGTGTGCGCACGGACCGCGCCACCATCACCGCCACGCGCACCGTCGATCCGCGCCTCTCCGTGATGTGGCAACGCGGGAGCGTCGGGGTTACGGGTGCCTTGGGTGTGCTGCATCAAGTGGCGGAGCCGACGTTCTATCGCCCATCGGAAACACGCTCGCGCTTTGACCCCATGCGCGTTCGCGAATCCATTCTGGGCGTGCAGTGGGGAAGCGACAGCGCCGGGCTTCGCCTGGAGTTCTACGATAAGGCGTACTCCAATCTGTGGCAGTTCACGCGCAACAACGGTGTCGCCGGGAATGCGCGCGGCCATGCGCGCGGCGCCGACCTGTTTCTGAGAACCCGACTCAATGCCAACACCCGCAGCCGCGTGGCGTGGAGCATCGTCCGTTCGCGTCGAGACGACCCGGACACCGGCATCGATGCCCCGGCGATCGGTGATGTCCGGCATTCCGTCAGCTGGATTACCGACCGGGTGTACGGGCAGCTCACCATAAGCACGGCGCTTCGTTACGCCACTGGTCGCCCCTTTACCGACATCATCGGCGCGCAGCGGGTGGCGGATGTTGCACTTCCGATTTTCGGCGCGCCCAACGGTGCGCGACTACCTGCCTACTGGCGCAGCGACATCTCCGCCAGCTGGTACCGACCCATTGGCGGTGGACGCGCCATGGTGCTCTGGGGTGATCTGTCCAACCTCTTCAATCGCGGCAACGTCATGCGCTATCGGTGGGACGCCGACTATCGCGAACGTCTGCCAGTTCGTGCCCCCTTCAACCGAGCTCTCTATGCCGGCGCTACGCTTCTTTACTGACCGCATCTCACGCATGCTCTGCGGCACCATCCTCATGGCATGTGCCACCATCCACCCGCTGTCTGCGCAATCGACGGCCACACCCTTGACCGGCTCCGCCCGATGGGCCGATAGTGCACAGGTGGGGATCGAGCGTGCCGTCCTCGCCAACGATATCGACGCGTTGATCAAAGTCGGTGCAATGATCGAGAGGGCCCTGGCCGCGTTCCCCAACGATCCACTGCTTTTGCATTATCGCGCATACGGCTTGTATCGTGAAACCATGGCACGCGAAGATGATAGTGAAGTTTCGGAGGCGACCGAGCAGAAGCTCAAGCAGGCGATTGCGCTGCTCGAGCGCTCTGCCGCGTTGCGTCCGTTGCCGGAAACGCAGGCGCTCCTGTCGTCATGTCTGGGTGTGCTCGCGAGTACCGGCATGATCAACGGCATGCGATATGGCAGCGCCGCGAGCGATGCCGGCGATGCGGCCCGTGCGCTGGGGCCGAACAATCCTCGCGTCGCCCTGCTGGCGGGAATCGCCGCATGGTTTACTCCCGCCATGTGGGGCGGTGGCAAGGATAAAGGCTATGCGTTGGTGCAGCAGGCCATTGCCGGCTTTGCGAAGGATCGCCCGGTGCGTCCGTTGCCGTCGTGGGGCGCTGCCGAAGCGTTTGCGTGGCTTGGCCAAATGGAGAAGGATCGTGGCAACGTGAGCGCGGCGCGTACCGCGTACGACCGCGCGTTGGCCATTGCGCCCGATTTCCGCTGGGTGCGTGACCAACTCCGACCGGCACTTGGCGCCGCGCGATGACGCCCACCCGTCCGTGGACTGCCTGGCTGCGATGGCTCGCGTGGTATATGGCCGCGTGGTCGCCGTTGGTGCTGGCCTACGCCATGCTCATCGGAGCGTCGTCGCGCGAGACGGCTGGCAGCGCCATCAACGCGGCACTCACGACCGTGATCTGGGCCGCTGTCCTCGGACTTGGCGTCATCTGGCTTGCGCAGCGATGGGCGTGGCCGGTCCGGCCCACGGCGCGGTTCTTTCTGGTGCATACCGGCATGGCCCTGCTGTATGCCGCCCTCTGGGACGCGTTCATTCTCCTTGGGGTCCGACAGAGCGTGGCGAGCTGGGATCTGGTTGGAAAGGAGGTCGCCGCCTGGCTGCACTGGCAAACGTTTGAGGGCGTTCTGATTTACGCGGCGCTCTGCGGGGTAACCTGGGCCCGGCAGTCGGCGGCGCGGGGACGCGCACAGGAATCGCGCCTCGCGCACATCGAGGCCGAACGTGCGCGCGCCGAGCTCGAGGCATTGCGCGGGCGTCTCGATCCGCATTTTCTGTTCAACACGTTGCACTCGGTCACGGTGCTCATCCAGCACGACCCCGTTGCCGCTGCACAGGCCGTTGAACGACTCAGCGCGCTGCTGCGGTACGTGTTGGATGCGCGACAGGGTGGTCAGGAAGAGGTGCTGCTCGCTGACGAAGTTGCGTTTACCGATGCGTACCTCGCACTGGAATCACTGCGGCTCGGCGCACGGCTGCGGGTCGACCGTGACTTTTCGGCGGAGGCGCTTCGTCATCGCGTGCCCAGCTTCGTGGTCCAGTCGCTGGTGGAGAACGCCATCAAGCACAGCATCGCGCCACGCGCAGCGGGTGGCGTGGTACGACTGCGCGGCCACGTAACGGGAGCGCAATTGGTTCTTGAGGTAAGCGATGATGGTCCGGGGCAGCCGGCGTCAGACGCGACGCACGGCATGGGTGTGGGACTCTCGGCGCTTCGGCAGCGCATGGCCGTCCTGTACGGCGATACCGCGCGAGTCGATGTGCGCGCTGTCCCCGGTGACGGCTTTGGCGTATGGGTGCACCTGCCCATATGAGCACACCGTTCACGGTACTGGTCTGCGAAGACGAGCCGCTGGCCCGCTTGCATCTGCGCGCGCTGATCGAGAGCACACCGACGCTGCTGTGGATTGGCGAAGTCGGGGATGGTCTCAACGCGGTTACCCTGATCGATCGTCTGCGCCCGGACATCATTTTTCTCGACATCGAGATGCCGGAGTTGTCGGGGCTCGATGTCCTCGAGCGCACCACGCATCGCCCGGCGGTGATTTTCACCACCGCGTTCGATGCGCATGCCGTGCAGGCGTTCGAGCTCGGTGCGGTCGATTACCTGCTCAAACCGTTCGGTCCTGAGCGCTTCGCCACGGCGATTGCTCGCGTGGCGCGATCGCTGGCGCCGCATGCTGGTGATGCGCCGGTGGCGGAGCGGGTACGGTCGCAGCAAGGTGCACTGTCGCGGGTGTTCGTGCGCGAACGAGGCCGGATCGTCCCCGTTCAGGTGCAGGAGATCGAGCGTCTCGAAGCGGAGGACGACTACGTCGCGTTGGTCGTTCGCGGGCGACGACATCTGCTGACCATTACGCTCGCGTCGCTCCTCGAAAAACTGGATGGGCGGCGGTTCGTTCGCATCCATCGTTCGCACGCGGTCAATCTCGACTTTGTCAGTGCGCTCATCCCGTTCGATGCGGCGCGACTGTGTGTGGAGATGCGGGACGGCAGCCGCATCACGGCCAGTCGCAGCGGAACACAGCTGCTGCGCTCGCTGACGGGATAGGGTACAACCGATTTGTATTAGGTCCAGCCACGTGGCGATACACGATGCGGCGCCCAACGTTGGGGCTCTTTCCTTTATGGTGGACCTACCGATGACTCGAATACACCAGCTATTCGCAGCTACCGTTGCGATGATCGCTATTGGGGGTGTTTCGCTTCCAGCCGAGCGCGATCTGCTGCTGTTATCCGGCGCCGTCGTCGGAGACTCTCTCCCACCACGCTGGCAGAAGCGGGTGGTACGCGGGTCGCGTACGCCTCTCTCGACAATTCGCAATGATGGCGGCGAGCGTTTCCTGTCGATCAGCGGGCAGGGGCAGGCGGCATGGTTTGCACTCGACCTTCGAAACCAATCGTTGTCGCGTGAGGGTGTGGCGACGCTTGCGTATCGCATGACGGTCGTCCCAAAAGGCTCGGACCTCGCGATCGCCGAACGATCGGATGCCGCGCTGCGATTCTACGTGGCCTTCGAAGGAACGCGCCGATTTCTATCGAACCCGCGCTTGCTCTTCTACTCACTTGGGACACTGTCAAACGGCCCCCGTGTCCTGCGATCGGGCACCTTGTGTGACATTCGTCTCGCGCGCACGAGCAGTACCGCGTGGCAGCAGCTTGTGTTTACGCCGGCCGCCGATGCGGCACGCGAGTGCGGGTGGACCGATGGTCGAATCGTGGGCGTGGGCGTCATGCAGGACACCGACCAGACAGGCTCGCCAGCAGCTGCCGACCTTCGGGCGCTGATTTGGACTGACTGACCGGCAGTGGTCCTGCGGGCCGGGAACTTGTGCGGGCACCGGCGCCTTACCTCTCGGCAAACCGTCAGTCACAGCGGTTTCGCGGGTTTCGTCTCGCACACAGGAGTCGCCCCATGACCAATCCAAGACGCGCGCTGTTTCTCCTTGGCTTTCTCGTCGCCTGCGGGGGAAGCGACGCCCCCACGGCACCAGACGCGGCGCCGCTGGCGCCCGATGGTATGACACCTTCTGGAACAGGTGTTGGTGCGCAGCTCAGGAGAACCGGCTATGCCGTCACGGGTTCGGTGAACCTTATTGTGGACGGAAACAGCGCACGGCTTGATCTCAGCAGCGATTTCACCATTGGTCGGACGCCGGGGCCGACGATCTATCTGAACACGACGAATAACCCCAATTCGGGACGGCCGCTGCGCGTCGGCGCGCTGCGAAGCAACCGCGGGGGGCAGAGCTACACCTTTCAGTTGCCGGCTGGCGCGCCTCAATACACATGGGTGATCATCTGGTGTGACCCCGTCAATGTCGCCATGGCCGAAGCGCAGCTCCCGTAGTTTGGCAGACGCGATTCGTCCGTTCGCACAGCTGCGGCGGAGAGTCTCCGAGCGGTTCAATCCGTCGTTGGGGCAGTCCGACGACGCGGGCACTGCTACGCGCTGGGTCAAAATGCGAGTCGCGTACCCGGGTGCGCTGGCTTGGTGTGTAGCGGTTGGCGTCTCGGTCCTGAGTGTGCTGTCCGTGTGGGGTACCATCGAGGTGGTGCGGGATCGGCGAGACATGCGCGAGGAAGCCCAGCTGGTTGGCTCGCTCTGGGACTCGACGATCCTTTCCCTCGAGCGGGACTTCTCGCGCATTTTGGAGCTCGCGCCAACCGGCTGCGATGCGCAAACGGTGCGGCGCATCGTGAGCGTGAGCTTCACCAGCGAAGTCGCGCGTGCCTACTACCTGAGACCGACCCCAACGGCCGCATGGTGTGGGCCACTCGGCGTGCGCCGGATCTACACGCTGCCGCCACTACCGGCTGACGGCGAAGTCATGCTCTACCTGGAGTCGTCCATCCGCTCCCGCGGATTGCGGACGATCTCTACGCGCGGGGCGGCGTCGCTGGTCGCGGAGCTCGATCCGAATGTACTGTCGCGGCTTGCCTTACCATTGTCTGGAAACGCGAGGAGGTGGGATCGATTTCTGGTAGCCGGAAGCGGTGCGCTCGTCCCGTGGATGAACGTGGCGGGGGGCGCGGACTCCGACATTCCGCTGTGGCAGCAGAGCTCATGGTCGCCTTCACATCGCGTTCGACTCGTTCAATCAATCAGCGCCGATCACCTGCTGTCACGTCTGCAGCGTAGCGCGTTTGCCCTGCTGCTCCTGGTTGCCGCGCTCTCGATGACGCTGATGGGATGGCTCCGGAGCAGACTTCGAGATCGGGCGAACCCGCAACGACGACTCGAGATCGCGCTTCGCAAGCGGCGATTCGAACCGTACGTGCAGCCGATCGTGGACGTGCGGAGTGGCCGTTGCGTGGGAGGCGAGATCCTGATGCGGTGGGTGCACCCCGCGCGCGGCATCCTCCCGCCGTTGGAGTTCATCGCGCTGGCCGAGGAATCACGCCTGATCGTCCCCATGTCGAACATGGTCATGGTAAAAGCCCGTGACCGGCTCGCTCCTGTGGTCGAATCCCATCGTGAACTGTACTTCTCCTTCAACATTACGCCCGTGCAGCTACGTACGCCGGGATTCGATGAGACGCTCGAGCGCATCTTTGATGCGGCGTCGCTTCCTCGAAAGCATGTGCTGCTGGAGGTGACCGAGCGCGATGTCGTGGACGCTCGATCGGAGACTGCGCTGCGCGCGTTTCGGGAGGCCGGCTACAAGCTCGCGCTCGATGATTTCGGTACTGGCCAGAGCAGCCTCGCATCCATCGACCGCCTTGCGGTGGACCGACTGAAGATCGACCGCGAGTTCGTGCGACATGTAGATGCGTCGACGACTGAGCGGCCCGTACTCGATACGATTATCGCTCTGGCGCACACGCTACAGATTCCCTTGATAGCCGAGGGAGTCGAGACCGATGCGCAGTGGGACTATCTGGCTGCACGTGGTGTGCAGTATGTGCAGGGCTACCTCGTGGCACGACCCATGGCCATTGATGAATTCAGTCGCTGGATCAATGCGTACCACGCGGAAATGCCCGACCCGATAACGTCGGCCGTACCGACGCCCGTGTCCATGCGCTCGGCGCCCGTAACGGGCGATACGATGCGCCCGACTACCGCGCCGCGAAATGACCACATGCCCGCTCTCACCCCCGAGCGTATTCTCGAAGAGATGCGGGGATTGGATGGTATTGATGTGCGCGATCGCCGACATCATCTCCGGCAATATCCGCAGTGCTTTGTCGCGGCGGATGTCGTGACGTGGATGACGAAGCGGTGGTCGATTTCACGAACCGTCGCCGTACGCATCGGAGAACGGTTGACGGCACTTGGATACATCGAGCATGTCGTGTCGGAACACGACTTTGCCGACGCGTATCTGTTTTTTCAGTTCGCGGGATCCGCGGCCGATTCCGGAGCGGTGCTTCCCGACTCGCTCCCCGAACTCGAGACCGTGGCTCGGCGACTCCGTGATCCCGACGGGATTGCCAGTGGTGCGCGTCGTCGGTATTTGCTCTGGTACGACAACAGCTTCTCCGGTCACGAGCTCTGCGAGTAGCTGCGTTCCTGCTTCGTCCTGACGGAGTCGGCCGCCGCCGGCGTGGCGAGAGCGCTGATGCTACGAGGGGATGTTGTCCACGTGTTCGATGATCGTCCGTTCGAAGCGACGGGTGAGCTGTATCGGCTGCGGTAGTACCGCGTCGGGCAGGGGCATGCGCGCAATGCGCGGATGAATCGCCGCCGGCTCCGCTCGTTTCGCGTATCCCCTTAGCGAACGATTCGAAACCACCACGCGAACAGCCGACCGACACGCGGTGTAAACTTTCGCTTGCGCCACATGTCTGCGGCTCGTCGAAACACCTCCGTCTGTGTGGGATACGGATGGATGGTTTTCCCGAGTGCGCTGAGTCCAACACGATTGGTTATGGCGACGGTCATTTCCCCGATCATTTCGCCGGCGTGCGCGGCCACGAGCGTGGCGCCCACGATGCGATCGCTGCCGGCGGCCACGTGCACCTTGAGGAAGCCGCTCGTATCGCCGTCGAGACGCGCCCGATCGTTCTCGCGCAGATCGACGTGCATCGTTTCGATTGGCTGTCCCGCGGAGGCGGCTTCTTCTCTCGTCATGCCTACATGGGCAACTTCGGGGTCGGTGTACGTGACACGCGGCACAACGAGTGTGCTCGCACGTCCTCCTCCAACACCGAAGAACAGAGCGTTGGCCACTACCAAACGTGCCTGCGCATCAGCGACGTGCGTGAACTGTAGCTTCGACGATACATCTCCGACCGCGAAGATGCGGGCGTTGCTCGTGCAGAGTTTATCGTTCACGGTCACGCCCTGTGGCGTGTACTGCACACGTGCAACGTCGAGGCCAAGCCCCTCCACATTGGGGGTGCGACCAGTGGCGACGAGCAGGCGGTCGGCGACCAGCGGCACAACATGCGGCTCACCCGCCATATGCACCGAGAACTGCGATCCATCGTGTGATACGCGTTCAATGCGGGCCTCGTGTACGAGCCGCACGCCGTCTGCGATAAGCGATGCGGTGACGATCGCTGCGGCATCGGGATCGTCGCGCGGCAACAGCTGCGCGTGGCTGTGCACGATCGTGACGTGGGTTCCGAATCGGGCAAACGCCTGGGCCAACTCCACCCCGACTGGCCCGCCGCCGATGATCACGAGCCGCTTGGGTCGCTCGGTCAGTGAGAAGATCGAGTCGTTGGTGTCGTAGGGGGTGTCGGCGAGTCCGGGAATGGCGGGTCGCGCCGCGCGGGCACCGGTGGCAATAATGGCGCGCCGAAAGCGGAGGTCCGTCGTTCCAACCCGTACGGCGTCGGGCGCAACAAAGGTGGCACCGCCGAGGAAGACGTCGATGCCGAGTGCTTTGAATCGCTCGACGCCATCGACGTGGCTGATGTCTGCACGTATACGGCGCAGGCGCTCCATCACGGCGCTGAAGTTTCCATCGCCCGACACCATCGGGCCGCCGAAGTCTGTCGCGGCGCGACGCGCGTCGTGCCAGGAGCGGGCTGCACGAAGCAGCGCTTTTGACGGAACACAGCCGAAGTTGAGGCAATCGCCGCCAAAGAGGTGACGTTCGATGAGTGCAACGCGTGCCCCAAGCCCCGCCGCAATCGCGGCACTCACCAATCCGGCCGTACCAGCCCCGATGACGACCAAATGATATCGGTCCTTTGGCACCGGAGCGAGCCAGCCCTTTGGGGCCACGGTGCGCACCAGCTGAGCATTCGCGTCGTCGAACGGCGACAACGTGATGTGTGAAGGCCAGTCAGCAGGGGCGGTATCGTGCTGGTGCATCGGGGAGGCTGAGGGAGAACAAGAGTGGACCATCAGTTATCAGAGAGACATGAGCGGCACAGATGGTTCCCGTGGGCCGTCTCTCCTTATCGGCTCGTCGGATGCTCGTCTACCCCGAAGACCACCTGCGACAGATCGGGAGACAACCGCAGCGTGCGCGCCGCGCGATCCCACCACGTAAGCACTGAGCTGAAGTTGGCATGCTGCTCCGCTTGGTCGATCGAGTGATGCACCTTGTGCAGATGCGGTGTCACGATGAACGCACGAAGGACCCGGTCGACGGACTCCGGGACGGCAATGTTCGCATGATGAAACTGGACCACGGCGAACAGAATGATTTCGTAGACGGCCAGCTGCAAGACACTCGCGCCAAACAACGCGAGCAGGGGAATGCGAAGCAGTGAAGAAAGTACGATTTCCCCAAGATGAAACCGATTGGCTGTGGTCACATCCATCTGTCGGTCGGAATGATGCAGGCGGTGAAATCGCCAGAGTATCGGCACGGTGTGATTGAGACGATGCCAGCTGTAGGTCCACCCGTCCAGCAGCAACAGGACCAGTACCCACTGCAGCCACGGCGGGCCGCCCACCCACGCACTCATACCAAAACCGCGCGCCTCGCTCCAGCTCGCGACAGCAGTCCATGCCCCAAGAAAGACAAAGCGAACGACCAGCCCATTCATCACACCCAGGGCAACATTCTGCGCGCCATGGCGTAACCGTTCGCGCGTTGCGTGTGCCCCCGTGAAAAGCGGCAAGTACGGGTGTACCGATTCCCAGAGTGCCAGAAGCGCAAGAGCAGCCAGAGAGAGCGGCAAGCGAGCGGCGATTACCGCCTCTACGTGCGACACGGGCTGTTCATTCGATTGATCTGTCGGCCATCCGAAGGGCGAGCCGAATACGTTCGCGCAGGGCATCCATGTCTCCAGCGTCTTCGCGCGCGCTGGCCACGGTACGCTCGAACGCTTGACGGAATTCTGCTTGCGGACGGCACCGCTGGCAGTCGTCGAGGTGCTTGTGAATGGCCTGCATACGATCGGGTGTCAGCTGCTGATCGAGGTAGTCCCACAGCTGCTGCATGACCGATTCGCAGTCGAGCATGCCGCTTTGACCCTTCGTGCAGTTCACCTGCTCGCCGTTGTTCGTGTCGGATGGCCCCGTTGACGGCGTCATGTCTGCGCCCCTCCAGCGGAAACCGAGGACGGTCCGATGCCGAGGTCTTCGGCGTAGGCGGTCAGCTGCTCCTGCAGCATGCGCCGGGCGCGAAAGAGTCGGGATCGCACAGTTCCGACGGGAATGTGCAGAATCTCCGCCACCGATTCGTAGCTCTGGTCGTGCCAGTCCACGAGGATGGCGACTTCACGGTACACGGCAGGCAATTCGTACATGCTGCGGCGCACGGCATCGCGCATGTCGCGCCGTTCGAACTCATCGACGAGCGTCTTGCCATGCACGATCGCGAACTCGGCCGCAGCCAACGATTCCAGCTCCGGAACATCGGTCGCTACCTGACGTTCGGCACGCTCGTCCAGGCGATAAAAACGGTGCCGCGCAATAGTGAAGAGCCAGGCCTTTGCGTCGGTACGCATCTGGAACTGGTGCCACGATTGCTGTGCCGCGAGATACGTATCCTGCACAAGGTCCTCCGCCTCGCTGCGATCACGCGTGAGCGATAGCGCAAAACGCATGACGTCGGGCAGCCAGCGCATGGCTTCATCGCCGAACGAGGGTCGGGAACCGGAGTCATCGGTCATGAACGCAAGATACGACGGGCCAGCGCAGTTCGCTGCAGCATTGTGGCGAACAGGAGCCCAGTCCAGACCACCAGGATCGTCCGGCTGTACGTGGGAATCACCGCCAGCGCCACATACACCATGTTGGTTTCGCCGGCCTCGGCAAGTCCAGGCGTGAACTGGATGGACCGATTGCCCCCCAGCTGTCGGTCGGCGCGTTCGGCCAGCGAGGAGAGCGCCAGGGTGGTGGTGATGGCGAGAATGTACCCGGTGAGTACGAGCAGCCAGAGCATCCGATCGGCGGGCGTGATGTAGGCAAAGGCACAGGCCATTGCCGCGTACGCCAGCATATCGAGCGTCAGATCGAGGTACGCGCCAAACAGCGAACTGGAGTTGCCATGTCGCGCCAGCATGCCGTCGTACGCGTCGGCGAGACGACTCGCGAGCCAGACCAGTACACCGGGGATCACCGCGCCGCGTACCACCAGCGCCGTGGCGACCAACGCCAGCAGCAGCCCTGCCGCGGACAGCCCGTTGGGCGTCACGCCCAGACGGTGCAGCAGCGGGACCGGCGCGGCGGCGTGTCGCGCCAGCCAACGGCGGAAGGGCTCGTCGATCATTCACGGGGGTCAAGGGGTGGGCGTGCGTGCGTCGCCGCCAAACGCGTAGCGAAGCGACAACTGAAACTGTCGTGGCGGAGCGGCCGCGAACAGTTCAATGCGATCACCTGGTCGGCCGAATTGCGTACGACTGCCACCGCCACCGGTTCCATTGGCGTACCCCCCCCACACCAGCGAATTGAGGGCGTTGAAGACGTCGAGCCGGAGCTCGAGTCCGGGCGCGCGGGTGCGCAGGGGGCGTGCAATGGCGCTCATCCCGACGGTGACGCTGCCCGGCAGCCGTTCCGCGTTGCGCGCCACCCCCGGAAAGCGATCACCGTTGCCGATGAACCCGTTGCCGCGAATGGGGCCACTGCCAAGGAGGTCATACCGGGTGATGCTGCCATCGGCGGCAACGCGACCCGCGAGACGATTGACCGGTACGCCGGTTTGCGCATCGACAATGACACCAAACGACAGGTCCCGCACCGGGGTCGCGGTAGAGCGCAGCGTCACGCGATGCCGTCGGTCATTGTTCGCGTCCGCCCACTCGTTGCTCGTGCACGATGCCCCCGTGACCGCGTCGATGCCATCACGCGCGAAACAGTTGCCCTGCGTCGCCGAAAAATTGATGTCTTCGGTGTTGTTCTGTGCCCGCGACCATACCCAGTTGCCATCGACTGTCCACCGATCGGACACCGCGCGGCGCACCGCCACGTACAACGCCTGATAGCGTGCTTCTCCGCCAGATTGTGCCGTGCTGACCCGGCGCGCGCCCGTGGTTCCCGGCGGCGAAAGACGATTGGCGTCGCCCGAACAGCTGAACGAGCTGGCGCAGGTACGTGGCGTGGTGTCCGCCAAAGTGAGTCGCGTGGCAATGGGGTTGAGGTCGGCCAGCCATGGCAGATTGCGCGTTTCACTCCACACGACATCTGCACTGATCGACCAGCGGGTGCCCAGCACGCGTTGATAGCCGATCGTCGATTGCCAGCTCATGGGCTGCTCGAGCCCCAGCGCAAATGTGCGAAACACTTCGCGCGGTACCGACTGGATTTCAGACGCACCGATTTGTGCCGGTAGTCTACCTGCGCCGAACGCGGGGGCTGATGCCCCTTCGTACGTGAGCACCGCATTCCCCGTTACGCCCAACTGGATGGCATCGGAATAGATCGCGTACGGAAAGCGACCGGCATATCGGCCAACTGATGCACGCACGACATCGCGCGCGCTCCGCTGCCACGTCGCCGCGAGGCGCGGTTGGATGTTGTTCAGGTCGGGCGTGCTTTCTCCGCGGGAGGTAAGGTCGTCATAGTCCCAACGCAGTCCAGCGGTGATGTTGACGCGCGGGGACGGCACAAACACATCCTCGATGAAGGCACCGTACATCGTCTGCGTGAGATTGACCTGCTGCGGTCGTGCATCCACCGTGTACGACAGCACCCGTACATTCTCCGGCACATCGCGAATCGACAGCGTTTGTCCGTTGCCGGCGCGGATGTTCCCGTCGTTGACCACCACGTAGGCGCCATTGGGGTTGGTGCTTGCCGCCGCCAGCCTGAAGCGGGCGTGAATGAGATCGACCCCGGCGCGCAGACGATGTGTAGCCGACAGTTCGCGCTCGAAGACGTTGCGCAGTTGTATCTGCTGCTCACGCTCGTCGAAGACAAAGTTGCTCGAGCCGACTACGGCCTGCACGGCGCGATCGGGGGAGACAATGGTGACCTGTGGTCGTGTGAAGTCGCTGCGTTCAGGTGGAAAGTACCAGTGATACGTGCCGAACTGCAGCGAAGCGGTATTGGTCGCGCGACCGGCGCTGAGCGTGGAGCGATGCGTGATGGCGCTGAGCGTACCGATTCGGCGGGTACTGATATCCGCTTCGGGCGTTACGACACCGCTGCCGTTTCCGGCCCTGTCCACGCCGCTGCCGGCGAAGCGCAACGTGGTGGTGTGAGTGGGCGACCAGCCCCGATCGATTCGCAGGTATCCTTTGACCGTTTGCCGCCGTTCGGTGCCAAGAAACTGGGCCAGTGCGGTGGAGCCAATGCGATCCTCCTCTTCATTCGTGTATTCGAACGCCGATGCGGCCAATGTGCGCCCACCGTGCATGGAGGTGCGGTACGATGCACCGGCCTGTAGCCGCTCAAAGCCCTCCTGCCGCCGCGTGAGCGCCTCGGACACTGCGCCGAAGGTGATGGGCAGCCGAGCGTCAAGCGGTCGTCCGGGACGCTGATACAGGTACACGTCACCCGCCCGCGCGATGCTTCCGGGGGCTGAGGTCACGTTCACCACTCCGTCAGGACTGCGCCCAAACTCGGCGCTGTAGCCGTTCACGAGGGCGTCCATGCGCGCAATGGCGCCGAGCGGGACTTCTACGCGCGGGCCCCCCAGAAAGCCTTCGTTGTTGTCAAGTCCGTCCAGCAGATACTGCGAGTACAACGCATTGCCCCCGTTGAACGACAGGCGTGGTGCATCGCCGAAAAACCCGGTGGCCTGCGTGATCCCGGGAATATTGTACAGCAGGCTGATAGGGTCGCGGGCGTCCGTGGGAAGGGCAGTGAGCTCGCGCGCTTCGATGGCCCCGCCAAGTCCTGCCGCGCGTTTGTCGAGCAGGGCACGGGGCTTGTTGGCCGTCACCCGAACGGAATCCAGCAGCGACCGGCCTCGGGCTACGGAATCCCGCGCGGTCGAGTCGGGGCGGAGCTGTGCCTGGGCCGCTGTGGAAAAGGTGGTGAACGCAAGCCCCAGCAGGAGCCGTCGATTTGTGCTGACGATGAAACCAATCATGCGCGCGATGTCTTGCTCGGGTGCGAGGAATGTCGGAACGTTGCAGGAAGACGCGGCTCTGTCCGCAAGTTCCCTTTTCGTCGACCCTTGGCCCTCCTGCCTCTCTCGAAGTATGTCTCCACGAGATCTCCCATATGACTCTCACGTGCCGGTAGCATGCCGGTAGTATGCCGGTAGCTCTCGATGTGGTAGCGTTCGTCGCCCTTGTTGCCACTCTCGCGGTGGTGGGATGGCGACGCACGACATCGTCCACGGCGTTCACCGTGGCCTCGCGCGACCTGGGTCTCGTGCCGCTGGTGGCGACATTGGTCATGACGGAGTTCAACACCAGCACGCTGATGGCGTTTGCGGCTGCCGGCTATACCGCCGGCCCCGTGGCGTTGATGCTGCCGGCGGTCTTTCTCATTGGTCTCGCGTTCTATACGCTGACCGTGGCCCGTGCCTGGAAGACGTTCGATCGGTTGTCGGTGGCGGAGCTGTTTGCCGAACGCTACTCGCCGGCCGTTGGACGGACGGCCTCGGCATTGCTCCTGCTCGCGATGACCGGCTTTACGGCGACGTATGTGAAGTCGCTGGCGCTGCTCTTTGCGCCGCTGGTGCCGGCGGCGATTCCCATGCCCCTGATCGCGCTGCTGCTGACGCTGGTCGTCCTGGGCGCGGTGCTCCCGGGGGGGCTACAGTCTGTGGTGCGGGCCGATGTGGTCGGGTTCATCGCGACGATCATCCTACTCCCCCTGTTGCTGTGGTGCGGCGTGCAGGCCGCCGACGCCAAGGGCGGGCTGTCGGCGGTGTTCACCGAAGCGCAGCGGACGTTTGATCCCGCCGCGCAGTGGCAAGATCCTGTTCTGCCGTTGCGCTTCGTCGTCACGCTGGTGGTGATTACCTGCTTCACCTACATCGCCGCGCCCTGGTACGGGCAGAAGATTTTTGCCGCGCGCAGCCCCCGCGTAGCCGTCCGTGCTGTCGCGATAAGTGCCGTGCTCGTGTTCGTACTCTACGGCGTGGTGGTGTTGGCCGCCGCGTATCTGCGCATCGATCAGCCTACGTTACCGGACGCGCAGCTGGCGGTGCCGACCATGATGCTGCGGTGGTTTCCGGCAGGCGTACGTGGATTGGGGCTCGCTGTGCTCTTTGGTGCAGCGCTTACCACCTTGGCCGGTGTGTGGAGCGCCATGGCCACCATGATCGCTACCGACTTCGGCATGTCGTCGCTGAGCACGGTCCGTGCACAACGCGGATTGCTAGCTGTTCTAGCGGCGACGAGTTGGCTTGGTGCGACCTTCCTCGTCGATCGCATTCTCGATCGACTCATTCTCGCCAACATTCCCATTGCGGCGCTGTCGTTCGCGCTGTTGGCCGGCTTCCACTGGCCGCGCACCAATACCACCGCCGCCTGGGCCAGCATGGCGGTGGGTGTGATATGGGGGATCGGGTGTTATCTCGTGGTCGGGGAGGCCGGCGGCTACACCTGGCCGTGGGCCATGTACGGTATACCTCTCATTTTTCTCACGGGCGTCGGGGTCACATTGTTGACCACACGTCCTCTCTCCCGTCCGATATGACGCGTTCCATTTCGCGCGGCCCGTGGTTTCGATTCGCGCTTTTTGTACTCGTATTGCTGGCGGCGTGGCTCGTCGCACGCACCACGGGTACCCTCGATTTGCTCCAGTCCGATCGCCTACCGTCTCTCATTCGCGAGGTGCGACGAGTGGCGTGGGCCGCGCCGGCCTTCGTGCTGACCTATGCCGTGGTTGCAACGGTCGGCTTGCCGGCGACACCCCTGACACTTGCAGGGGGCGCACTCTTCGGCCCGTGGCTCGGTACGTGTGTCAATTGGCTGGGCGCTACCCTCGGCGCAACGGGCGCGTACTTGTTGGCGCGTACGCTTGGCCGCGATGCGGTGCGCTCGTTGCTTGGCGCGAGGGCAGGGGCGCTCGACGCGCTTGCCGGTGATCAGGCGTTCGGTTCGCTGCTGCGGTTGCGGCTGCTCCCGATCGTGCCATTCAACGGCATCAATTTCGGAGCGGGGCTCGCCGGGGTGCGTCCGGGCAGTTACGTGTTGGCCACCGCGCTCGGCATTGTGCCCGGCACCGCGGTGTACACCTACTTCGCAGATGCGTTGCTCGCAGGTGTTGATGGGGCGCGCGAAGCCGCGCTGGTGCGTGTGGCTATCGCTGGTGTGCTCCTCGTACTGCTCTCATTCCTCCCGGCACTCGCGAAGCGTGCGGGATGGCTGTCGGCGGCCGCACTGCTCGGCGTCGTCTCGCCGACTGCAGGCAGCGCACAGGCGCAGGGCGCCGCGCCAACACGCGGCGCCACCGTGGTGGATCACGCGCCCTTTGATCGTTTGCTGCAGCAGTGGGTCACCGATGGCATGGTCGACTACGACGCGTTTGCGACGTCGCCGGATTTCGCACGGTATCTCGCGTCGCTCGCTGCAGCGCAGCCGGATCGCATGTCACGCGCTGATCAGCTGGCGTTCTGGATCAACACGTACAACGCCTATACCATTCAGCTGATCAACAGCCGAAAAGAACGACGCTCCATCCGCAACATCAATAAGCGGTTCGGCGTGACATTCAAAAGTCCGTGGGCCGAACCGATCGTGAAGGCGGGAGGGGCAACGCTCACCCTCGACGACGTGGAGCACACCATTGTACGGCCAACATTCAAGGATCCGCGGATTCACGTGGCCCTGGTGTGCGCGGCCAAGGGGTGTCCACCGCTGCGGAGCGAAGCGTTCGTCGGCAGTCGCATCGACGTGCAGCTCGACGATCAGGCGCGACGGTTCCTCGCGCAAACGATGAAGAATCGTGTAGACGTGGCGGCGCGCACCGTTTACGGTTCGCCGATCTTCACGTGGTACCGCGAAGACTTTGGTGGTACACTGGTGGGAGTCGGCGCTTTCTGGGCGCGCTTTCTCCCCGATGGAGCGGCGCGCGATCTGGTGCGTAGTGGGGCTTTCCGCTGGGTGGACACTGAGTACGACTGGACACTGAACCTTCGCGTGGTGAAGTGAGTCGATCGGCGGGGATCACCAGTTCCGGAGCGCACGCTTCGATGCGCTCGACGACGTTGTCGCAGCACTCACCCGGGAGGAACGCGCACATGGACGAGCAGAGTGAACGTGATGGGACCCCAACCAAAACACTGACAACGGTGGAGCGGCCATCTCCGCGCGAGGTCGTCGTCACGCGGCTTGTCAACGGACCGCCGCATCTCGTCTTCAAGGCATGGACGACAGCCGAGCTATTCCGGAAGTGGTGGGTGCCCAAGTCGTTCGGGCTCACGCTGCTGTCGTGCGAAATGGATGTGCGCGTTGGCGGACAGTATCGGCTGGTGTTCCTCCACGGCGACACGCAGATGGCGTTTTTCGGCACATACACCGACGTGACCCCGCACTCGCGGCTGGTGTGGACCAACGAAGAGGGTGACCTCGGCGAGACCGTTACGACGGTGACGCTCGAGGAGCGGCACGGCCGAACGCTCGTGGTGGTGCGCGATCTGTACCCGTCGGAAGAGGCGGTGGACACCGGCTCGTCGGGCGCGATGCCGGAGACGTTCGACCAGCTCGATGAGCTGCTCGCCGGTCTGGTGGCGGGGACGGAGACCGCGTAGGGCACGGGGACTTCTCAGCTCCCTTGAAACTGCACGCGTGATACATCGGTAGTTTGTCGAGACGAGCCGCAACGCGAATACGATAAACTCTACCTGCACTCCCGATGTCGACGAGCCATCCTGCGGCGAATGGACAGCATGCCTATGGGTGGCTCGCCCTCTGCTTTCTGGGAAGCACTGCCCTCGAGTTCATTGACTTTCTGCGGCGGAACCCAGCGATTGGGCGTGACTTTCCGCTTCTTGTTGGATCGGGGCGCAACTTCGCGGCGGTGTTTGCCATTAGCGGAGTACTGGTCGCCGTTGCGATCGGCAGTCCCATGGGGCCGCTTCGGGGCATGCCCCCCTCACGACGGGTGAACGGGGTGCTGTGGTTTACCCTGGTCGGGCTGTTACTCTGGGAGGCAATTCAGCCCCTTACCGCCAACGGTGTGTTCGATTGGTACGACGTAGCGGCCACGTGCGCGGCGTTCGTCGTCACCGTGCTGGTGTGGCCCAAGGTACGTTGGCTGCGCGTGGACGCGGCGGACGCGAGCCGTGCACACTCCGGTCGCCCTTGATCAATCGTGCCGCGACGCCGAACGTTACGTTGCACGAACCCACCGTCGTCACACGTCTTTTCACCAGCGAGCATCGCGCATGGGCAAGCGTTTCAACCATCTGTTGCACGGCTCCTATCAGACCACGTGGGAAGCGTTCGCCACCGAAATGCAGGGTACGTGGAGCGCGCCCTCGTTCGGCCACGACGCGCGCATCGAGATTCCGCACGCGCATGGGCCGATTGTGCTCGAGCGCGACGTGACGATGATCATGACGGGAAAAGTCATGATCCCAGTGGTGTCCACGATCTTCTCGGCGCCACGCCCCACCAACCCGGCGCACCGCTTCTCGGTATCGCGCGCCAACTTTGCCACGTCGGTGGCAGAGTGGTTCGGAAGCCTGGACATCCACGTCGACGACCCGGTGTTCGACGACGCGTTCGTCCTGAAGGGTGATACCCCCGACTTCGTACGCTCGCTGTTCGGTGATGCGGCGTTGCGTGAACGCTATCGCGCAGACTTCGAGGGGTCGATCGCCCTCAAGGATGACACAGCGTTCTTTACCGATCCTACACCGGGAATCGATCCGTTCGAGCTCACGGTGTCTGGACTTATTGAGGATGCAACGAGACTACGCCGGGTGTACGAGCTTTTCGCCGCGACGTTGACGCGCTTGAACGAGCTCGGCAGCTGAGTGGGAAACGTTGGATGAGGGTACGAGTACCTCTCACCTTGGAGATACACGCATGAGCGAAATCAAAGTCGCGAGCGACAAACTGAAGGACACTCTCAAGCAGCTGCTGCGTGAGGGGAACGTACGTCGGGTCGTCATTCGCAACGCGAGTGGCCGCACGCTGCTCGACATGCCGCTCACGGCAGGCGTCGCCGGCGCGGTACTCATGCCGTTCTGGATTGCCGTCGCCGGCATCGTGGCGCTCGCAAAGGAGTTCACGATTGTGATCGAGCGCGATCCGGATACGGCCGTCGTGCGCAGCGATTCCACCGCGCCATGAAGGGCGTTGGTCTTCTCGCATGCTGTGCCGCCCTGTCGGCGCCGCTCTCCATACTCGCGGCGCAGTCGCGTGATCCGCTCGTCCCCCTCAACTACCGCATGCTCGGCCCGCACCGGGGTGGTCGCGCGACAGCGGTAACGGGGATCGCCGAGCAACCGCACGTGTTCTATATGGGCACGACTGGCGGTGGCGTGTGGAAGACCGATGATGCCGGCGCACATTGGCGCAACATCACCGATGGGTTCCTCGATGTGGGGAACATCGGCGCCATCGATGTGGCAGACAGCGACACCAATGTCATTTGGGTCGGCACGGGCTCAGCATCCATTCGCGGCAACTCGTCGGTGGGGCGCGGAGTGTGGCGTTCGACCGACGGCGGTCGTACGTGGATGTTTCGCGGGTTGCGTGAGTCGGGCGCGATTGGTGAACTCATCGTGCATCCAACCAACCCCGACATGGCGTGGGTCGCCGCGTTGGGGCACCCGTTCGGCAAGAACAGCGAACGCGGCGTCTTTCGCACCATCGACGGTGGCAGCACGTGGCAACAGGTGCTGGCGCTCGACGACTCCACGGGCGTGGTGTCGCTGGCCCTCAACCCCGCCAATCCGCGCGAACTCTATGCGGGCGCCTGGCGTGGTGAACGCAAGCCGTGGACGATGATCTCGGGCGGCCCTGCCGGCGGCGTGTACAAGAGCACTGATGGCGGCGACAGCTGGAGCAAACTTGGCGGAGGTCTCCCGACAGGCATCGTGGGCAAGGTGGGGCTCACCACCTCGGCCGCCAACCCCGATCGTGTGTTCGCGCTGGTGGAGCACGCCACAGAGGGTGGCCTCTATCGCAGCGACGATCGCGGCGGCACCTGGACGCGCGTGTCCGAAGATGCGCGCGTGCGCTCACGGCCCTTCTACTATGGGCATATCGTTGCCGACCCCAGCAACGCCGACAATGTATGGGTGCTGAATACGCCGCTGCTGCGCAGCACCGATGGCGGGCGCACCTTTGTGCAGCTCCCGGTACCACACGGAGATACGCATGATCTGTGGATCAATCCGGTCAACCCCAAGATCTTTGCGTTGTCCGATGACGGCGGTACCGTAGTCACTCTCAATGGTGGCCGTACATTCAGCACCATGTACAACCAGCCCACCGCCGAACTGTACGACGTCGTGGTGGACAATCAGCATCCGTACCGTGTATACGGCTCGCAGCAGGACAACTCCGCCATCAGTGTGTTGTCGCGTCGACTTGGCAATTCACTTCGCCCACAACAGGAGTGGGGCTACGCTGCGGGATGCGAAACCGGCCCCGTGGCGCTGCACCCCGACCAGCCGAACGTCGTCTTCGGTGGCTGCTACGGTGGCAACATCAATCGCTACGACGTCGCACGTGATTCGCGTGTGAGTGTGGGCGTGGGGCTCGAGAGTCAGCAGGCCGCACCACGGGTGCTGCGCGACCGATGGCAGTGGGTGGCGCCCATCGTGGTCAGCCCGCACGATGCGCGCACGGTGTATCACGCGAGTCAGTATCTCTATGCCAGTCGAGATGCGGGCAACACGTGGATACGCATTTCTCCCGATCTCACGCGCAACGACACCACACTGCAGCGCTGGGCTGGCGGTCCCATCACGCCCGACAACACTGGCGTCGAGGTGTTCGGGACGATCTTCAGTGTCGTGCCATCGACACACGATGCGCGCACCATCTGGGTGGGTACCGACGATGGTCGTGTGCACCTCACACGCGATCACGGCACGACCTGGCGCGACATTACGCCGCCGAACATGCCGCCCTTGGCGACGGTCAATCGCATCGAGGTGTCCCCGCATGCCCCCGGACGCGCGTTCGTGGCGGTACACCGGTACCGCATGGACGATTTTGCGCCGTATATCTGGCGCACCAATGACTTCGGGCGTACGTGGACGCCGCTTGGCGCAGGCGCCAACGGATTGCCGGCCACGCATTTCGTGCGCGTCGTCCGCGAAGATCCCGTGCGCAAAGGTCTGTTGTATGCTGGTACCGAGTTCGGGCTCTATGTCTCGCTCAACGACGGCGTGTCGTGGCAGTCCATGCAAGGGCGGCTGCCCAGCTCCCCCATTACCGATCTCAAGGTGCATCGGGGTGATCTCGTGATTGCCACACAGGGGCGCTCGTTCTGGGTGCTCGATGATCTGACACCGTTGCGTGAGCTCGCGGTCGACACCACCACGCGGGCCGTTCGCCTGTTCACGCCGCGACCGGCGGAGCGTGGCACGATTGGCGTGGCGCTGCAGGAAGTGGACTTGGTGTTGCCCGATGATCGTCCGTTTGGTGCGCACCTGCAGTACACGCTGACGCAGGCGCAGCCCGGGCTACTGCTGGAAGTCCGTGATGTCGCCGGGCGCGTGGTGCGTGCGTGGCGCGCCGACAGTACGCTGCCGTCGTCGCAGCGCGCCCCTTCGGTGGCGGGTGCGCATCGTGTCGTGTGGGATTTGCGCGGCGCGGGACCACGGTCTGCGCGCGACCCACTTGGTGTGGGCGGACGCGGTGTGAAGATGCCGCCGGGTCGGTACAGTGTGCGGTTGACCGCGGGCAGTATGGTGGACGAGCGACCGCTCGTCATTGTGCCCAACGCCACCGCCGGCCACACGCAGGCCGATTACGATGCGCAGTACACGCTGTCGGTGGCGGTGCGCGATACCATCAGTGCGCTGACGACCACCCTCGACGCATTGCGCGCGGTACGCACAGGCGCACAGCAACTCAAAGGCCGTGCCGGCAACGCGGCGTCGGTTATCGCGCTGGCCGACAGTGTCGTGCGCGCGGTCGATGCCATAGAGCGCGCGAGTGGACCGGCGAGTGCGACCGGTCCGGTCATACCAGCGGGGATCGCCGTGCAGTATCAGACGCTCTATGGCACGCTCACCGGCGACGGCGGCTACGGGAGCGGCTCCGCGGAAGGACGGCCGAACGCCGCGCGATTCGCGCGGGCGCGGGAGCTGGCGGCACAGTGGGGCGTGGTGCGCGCGCAGGCCGAGGGTGTGCTGGGGCCCATGCTGTCGCGGCTCAACGCGGCGGCTGCGCAGGCGGGACTGGCGGCGGT
>CANGXD010000048.1 GCA_947457545.1 Gemmatimonadaceae bacterium | reverse complement strand
GCGGCACGGTCCGTGGCGCGTGCTCCGTTGGTGAGCTCGAGCACCCGCCCCAGTTGCGGAGCCGCGAGCGCGTTGCTGTTGAGCGTTCGCCCAACGCCATCGATAGTAGACGCCGGAACGAACACCGGACGATCCAACTCGTTCGGCAGGAGAAACGCGGGAGTGCTCCGCAGATTGCGATCGGCGTACAGGTAGTTGTTGTCGGTTCGCGACGCGAGCAGCGTCCCTGTGATGGTCACATTCCGCACCACGCGCCGCGTATACGACACACTCCCCTTCCACACGCTCGGCGTTTCGAAGCGACCGCTCACCAGGTTCACATAAGGGGTTGTTGGCGTATTGGCCAACCGCCCTGGGATGCTCGACGGATTCGTGCGATATGCCGGAAAGTCCGGCACAGGAACAGCAGCACCGGTGCTCGTGATGTCTGCAATGCGCCGTCCATCGTTGAGCAGCTGATTGTGCTGCAGGTAGTACACCGGTTGCGCCGCAAAGCGTCCTCCGCCCACGCGCACAACATCGCGCCCGCTGCCGTCGACGTCCCAGACGACCTGCGCACGCGGCTGGACCTTGCGCCAATCCTTGGGCGCACGATCGGTACGCTCGCCGAGTTGCTGCTCTACCAGCGGATTGCGCGACGGTGCGGTGAGAAAGGCGGTCCCGTCCCAGCGCACACCGGCGGTCACCGTCAGGCGCGCCGTGGGTCGCCACTCTGCCTGCGCGAAGCTTCCCAGCTCGAGGACGCTTTGCTGTGTGGTTGGTTCTGCTTCGGCAAGCGGAATCGTCCGACTGAAGCGGAAGGCACGAAGCGCCTCCAGGTCCCGCAAGCTATTGAACTCGAAGAGTCCGCGCTGCGATTCCGCGATGAAGCTGTTGAGACGGGTCAGCGTATTGTCCGTTCCCACGGTGTACAGCACGTTGCCGCGTTGGAAGTACGCGTGGTCAATGAGCTGCAGTTGCAGTTCGCGGCTCTCGTCTGGCGCGAGCCGGTTCCCGCCGAACTGAATGCGGGTATCGCCAAGCCGTCCATCTGGGAGCGTCGACTGAATGCGAACAAAGCCGCGGGGAATGTTGGTGTTCCCCGCCAGTGTGCGCTGTGAGGTGGAGAGCGCAAGCGAAAGCGTGTTCTGAAACCCCGACGCGAACGTCGAACGCAGCGTGGCGAGTGCCTGCTGTTCGATACTCCGGTAATTCGATCGGGCCTCCCGCAGGGCGATCGGCAGGTCGACGCCGCCACTCAGCGGGCTATTCCATACACTCAGGTTCTCCGTAACGGTGAGCTGGTGTGCGGGGCCGATGTTCCAGTCCAGTCGGGCAAACAGCGTATTCGCCACGGGCGTCCGCTCCAAGCGTCCAAGTTGTGCACTGGTCGTATCCAGTCCGTAGGACGTTGACAGGATGCGCAGCAGTCGCGTGACGGAATCACGGGCGACCCCCGCCGCCACTTCGTCGGCGGACGTCAGCAGCTCTCCGGTGAACAGCGGCTGATCGGAGTGTTGTGCGTCGAGCGCGACGAACAGATGCACGCGGTCGCGGACGAGTGGGCCTCCAATGCTTCCGCCCCACTGCAGCGCGTCAAACTGGCGCTGTGCCCGCGACCTCTGCTGAAAATCGTTCACTGCCGTGAGGCTGCTGCCGCGATAGAACGAGAACGCACTCCCGTGCCACTGATTGGTGCCGGACTTCGTGGCCGCGCGAATGGCGCCGCCACCTTGTCGGCCTTGCGTCACATCGAAGACCGTGGTGCTCACCTCGAACTCGCGGATCGCTTCCATCGAGAGCGTGAACGGTCCGGCCCCGAACTCTCCGGCGCGCATCATGTTTCTTGCTTGCGCGCCATCAATGCGAATGTCTGTCGAGGTCCAGCGTTGACCCAGCATCGAAAGCTGCGCCCCCGTCGCGGGCGCCAGCGCCGCGAGGTCGGTGAAGTTGCGATCGACCGCAGGCAGTGCCGCCATCTGCCCGGCGTCGATGCGACGGTTCCCGCCCAGCGTCGCGGAGCGCGTATCGCGCGCGTCGCCCTTCACCTGCAGCGTGGCAATCTGATTGGCAGCGGAGCGGAGCACGAAGTCCACCACCGATCGTTGCGCGAGGGTCAGCGTGTATCCGGTGCGCGACTGCGGCTCGAGACCAATACGACGCGCCGCAACCTCGTAGGGACCACCCAACGGCAGCTGCACGAAGGCAAACCGTCCCGTCGCGTTCGACCGCTGCGTCCAGACGCGGCCGGTGCCGGTGTTCTTCACGGCAATCGTGACGCCCAAGAGCGGTCGCCCTACGCTGTCACGCACGCTCCCCACAATGGAGGCCTCGGTGGTTTGTGCGCGCGCTACCGTGCTGGACGCGAAGAGCGCCAACGCGAACGGCAGCAGGGCGAACAGGCGAAGCCGGCGCAGATTCGGTCGACAGGAAGGCGGGGAGTCTGGCACTCCCCAAGATATTCATGCGTCGGTGGTCCATGCAGCACGACTCGCATGGCACTCGGCATCGGCGCTCCCGATTTGCGCTCGCAATCCGCGTGACCGCCACGCACTTTGGGGAGCGTCGTGTCGTCATCCGTCCCCTCCCGGAGCAGGCCCCATGGTTCGTCCCCTTATGCGTTCACTGTGCGCCGTCGCGATCGGCGCATTCCCATTCGCCCCGCTCGCTGCGCAGCCGGCGGCGGCAGGATCATCGCCGAGCACTGGCAAGAAGGTGCTCAACCTCGACGACTATGGGCGCTGGCAGCGCATTGGTGGCACCACCATCAGCGCGAATGGACGATGGATGGCGTACACCCTCACGCCGAACGAGGGCGGCGAGGCGACGCTGCGCCTCAAGCCTCTCGAGAGTGGCGACGAAGTGGTCGTGTCGTTGGGTGCACCGCCGGCGCCGCGGGCTGGTGCTGCGCCGGCCGGTGGACGCGGCGCCGGTGGTGGTGTGGGTGCGCCCAGCTTTTCCGATGACTCCAAGTGGGTGACCTACACGGCGCCGGTCGCCGCGGGTCGCGGTGCTGCGGGTGCGGCGAATGGCCGTAACGCTCCGCCTCCGTCGGGACAGCCGGGCCGTGCACCAGCCCCCGCAGCGGCCGGCACGACGCCGCCGGCCACGCGCCTCGAACTCCGCAACCTGGCCACCGGTGCCGTCACGCGCTTTGCCGGCGTGGCGTCGTCGACCTTCTCGCCGAACGCCAAGTATCTGGTGCTGCGGATGAGTCGTCCCGCCGGCGCCCCAGCAACACCTGCAGGGGCCGATCTCGTGCTGCACGATCTCGCGACGGGCATGGACCGCAACATCGGCCATGTGGGACAGTTCGCCTTCAACACCGCCGGCACGTTGCTCGCTTACACCGTCGACGCGCCCGAGAAGCTTGGCAACGGCGTCTTCGTCCTCGATCCGGCAACAGGGTCGACGCAGACGCTCGCTGCCAGCAACGCCGATTTCGATGGCCTCGCGTGGAATAGCACCGGGACGGCGATTGCGGTGCTCGCCGGCACCAAGGCCACCACGCAGAAGCAGCGCGCGAACACGTTGCATGCGTGGACCAACGTCACGGCCACCGGTGGGACGCACATGCTGTTCGACCCCGCAAAGAGCGCGACCTTTCCACGCGACTTCGTGGTGAGCGAATACAGTGCGCCACGCTGGAGCCGCGATGGGTCACGACTCTTCGTGGGCATCAAGGCACAGGAGCCCGAGGTTGCCGCGGCGGACTCGATCAAGGCCAACGTCGACGTGTGGCACTATAAGGATCAGACCGTGCAGTCGGTGCAGATCGTACAGCTCGCGCAGTTGCGGCGCGCCACGTGGCCGGCTGCCATTGCCGTGTCGAGCGGTGCGTTCGTCCAGCTCGGCAGCGACGACATGCGCACGGTAACGGTGGCGCCCAACGGCGCGGTGGGTGTCGGCCGCGACGATTCCGCGTATCGCGGCGAGATCGCGTGGGGTGGGAGCCGCGCCGACTACTACAAGGTCGATATCGCCACCGGCCAGCGCACGCGTTTCGCGACGGGTGTCTCGCGCACGTACGGCATCAGCCCTGACTCGCGCTGGTATCTCTACGTGCAGGGCAAGGACACGCGGGCGCACGATCTCACGACGGGACGCACGGTAACGCTCGACGCCAGTGGTACGCCGCGTCGGTCGTACATCAACGAGGACGACGACCACGCCTACGAACTGCCACTCTGGGGTGTTGGCGGGTGGACGCGCGACGGCAAGGCGGTGTTGCTCTACGACAAGTACGATGTCTGGTCGGCGCCGCTCGATGGTAGCAAGGCCGTCAATCTCACACAGGGCGTGGGACGCGTGCAGCAGATTCAGTTCCGCGTCACGTCGTTCGACGGCAACGATGCAGCAGGTGGCGGTGGCCCGCGCGGCGGTGGCAATGCCGTCGACACGACCACCCTCGATCTCTCCAAGCCCCTCACGCTCTCGGCGTACGGCACGCGCACCAAGAAGACCGGCTACTGGTCACTGAGCGCCGGCAAGGCCCCGCAAGCGATCGTGTGGGAAGACCGCAGCATTGGCGGCATCATCAAGGCCGACTCGACCGACGTGATGCTCTACACGCAGCAGAAGTTCGACGAGTATCCCAACGTGTGGCGTACCAACACGCGCTTCGAGAATCGCCAGCGGGTAACCGACGCGAATCCCATTGTGAGCGAGTACGCCTGGTCGGCCGGCAAGATTCTCATTGACTACACCAACAGCCGCGGCGAGAAGCTGCAGGGCACGTTGGCGTTGCCCGCCGGCTACGTGCCGGGCAAGCAGTACCCCATGCTGGTGTCGTTCTACGAGATCGTGTCCAACACGCACCACAACTTCTCGCAGCCCGGCTACAGCAACAGCCCGCAACTCTCCACGTACAGCAGCAACGGCTACCTGACCTTCCAGCCCGACATGACGTACAAGATCGGGCGCCCGGGCACGAGCGCGCTCGACAACATGACGGCGGCCGTGAAGAAGGTCATCGCATTGGGCTACGCCGACCCCAAGCGCATCGGGCTACATGGACACAGCTGGAGTGGCTATCAGTCGGCGTTCATTCTCACGCACAGCAACCTGTTTGCGGCGGTGGTGAGCGGCGCGCCGCCGACCAACCTGCTCAGCTTCTACAACACGCTCTACAAGAGCAGCGGCACGGTGCAACAGGGGATCACCACCGTGGGTCAGGTGCGTATGGGCAAGAACGTGACGCCGTTCAACAACACTAAGCTGTACATCGAGCAGTCACCCATTTTCAGCGTCGATCGCATCGTCACGCCGTTCATGGTGCTGCATGGCATGGAAGACGGCGCCGTCGACTACACAGAGGGGCTGCAGTTCGTGAATGCCGCGCGTGCGGCCGGAAAGCAGGGTATTCTGCTGTCGTACCCCGGTGAAGCGCACAATCTGGTGAATCGCGACAACCAGAAGGACTTTACCATTCGCATGAAGCAGTTCTTCGATCACTATCTCAAGGGCGAGCCGGCGCCGCAGTGGCTGCGCGAAGGGCTGCCGCAGGTCAACAAGGGAGGACCCATCAAGTGAGCGACGACACCATTACCCGGGAGTATCCCGGCGAACAGCTCATCGTGGAATGGCGACAGGGACTCTGCGCACACAGCGGGAACTGTGTGCGCAGCAATCCTCGGGTCTTCAATCCGCGCCGCAGTCCGTGGATACAAACCGAGCAAGCGACCGACGACGAGATTCGCGCGTCCGTCTCGCAGTGCCCGAGTGGCGCGTTGCGGGTTCGCGAAAGAACGGACGCCTCCTGACTGGGACTGCGGTTTGGGTTTACTACGGGAGGGGAACTACGCGAGGAGAACAACGCGAGGGGAACTACGGGAGGGGAACTACGGGATAGCAACGACGGGGGCCCCGACCCCGTGACGAGGACCCTACCACGACCACGACCGGCGGTGGTCGTGGTCCGGGTAAATGTCACGGGGTCGAAGCCGAAGTCGCGGGGTCGTGGTTGTCATCCCGTAGTTGCCCTCCCGTGGTTACCCTCGCGTAGTTCCCCTCGCGTAGTTCCCCTCCCGTAGTTCCCCTCGCGTAGTTCCCCTCCCGTAGTTCCCCTCGCGTAGTTCCCCTCCCGTAGTTCCCCTCCCGTAGTTCCCCTCCCGTAGTTCTCCTCGCGTAGTAAACCCAAACCGCAGTTCCCCGTCAGCCCGAGTCGTCTCGAGCTCCCCTTCGTCGCTCACCAGCACATGCAGCACCGGATGCGTGGCAATCTGCTCGAATGACATCGGCGCGCCATCAACGCGCATGGTGCGCCGCACCAACCGTATGCCGTGACTGTAGTCGACGTACCAATCGACGTGCCCGACATACAGCGGCTGAATGGGGACACCGTTCTGGTGATGCCAGCCGTAAATCGCCACACGGTTGGCACGTTCCAACAAACGGTTGGACACGACCACATCTTTCTTGATGCCGGCTACGAGCGCGCGGCGTGATGCACCGACAAGCTGCGCTTCGATGAGCCGGTGGTGCTGCAGAAAGGTGCGCGATGCCTCGCGGGCCTCGGTCAACGGCTGCGGCTCCAGTTTGACCGTGGCCGCCCGCCAGATGGCATTCACCATGCGCCGCGTCGGGAGCACATAGCCGTAGGCATTGGCGAATGCCTGCGCCGTGTGCGGAGTCATCGGCATCCGCACGAAGTCCGTATCGTCGCCGACGGCGAGGTAGTCGGGCATCACGTCGTACTCGATGACGTGCAGGCGACCGTCGCTGGCCGTCGCGGAGTCACGCACGGTATGTAGCGTGCGCAGAAACGACGGGATGTTGCCGGCACGCAGCTCGCGCTGAATCACCGCTTCGCGTGGCTCGCGCACCAGGGTATCGAGACTGGCCAGTACGGCCGTCGCGCCCCGTGCCGCTCGCGCGCGGGCCGGGATGGCGGCCGCTGCCGTTCCCGTCGATCGCGCCGACGCGCACGCGCTGAGCGCCGCCATGGCACTCAGCCCAAATATCGTGCGGACCATGCGTGGCGCATGGCGGGCGAACGACGAACTCAGCATGTCATAGGCTATCAGCCGCGTCGACACGACGCTACCTTCGCCGACGGCCATGATGTTATCGACACGACCGCTCCCAGCCATGCCCACCATTCGCTTCGTCGCTGCTGCCTTCGCACTGCTGTTCACGCCGCTCACCCGTGCTGCCGCTCAGGGCACGGGCGAAGTGAGTACCAGTCCAGCCGGCGCGCGCGGCTTGGTGGGGGCGTACGACGAACAGAATCCGTTCGCGAAGATTCTTCGCGGTGAACTGGAAACCGCCAAGGTGTACGAAGACGAGCGTGTGCTCGTGTTTCTCTCCAACGGTGCCGTCTCGCGCGGACACGCGCTGGTGATTTCCAAGACCTCCAAAGCACGCAACGTGTTGGAGATGGACCCCGACGAGTACGGTCGCCTCATGGCCGTCGCGCGGCGCGTGGCCTTCGCACAGCGTGCAGCTTTCAAAGCCGATGGCTTCACGATCTCGCAGAACAACGGCGAGGCCGCAGGGCAGTCGGTGTTTCACCTGCATATCCACGTCGTTCCGCGCTACTCGGGGCAGCCGCTGCAACCCTCGCGCAACCCACCGGCCACGGTTGCCGAGCTGACGCCCATTGCCCGCGAGCTTGCGGCGGCGCTCAAGCTACCGTAAGTGCGCCCCATTCTCTCAGCAGCCTTACCTACAGGAGATCACATGCGCCGCACCGTTGTCGCCCTCTTGGCACTGCCGCTGCTCACCGGAAGTGCCTTGGCCCAGGCAACCGGGACTCCCGGAAGCGCCGCCCAGGCCGAAGCCCGCCGAGCCGCCGCCAACAAGCCGCGCACGATTGAGGGGATCAACACCGTCTGGCTCGAGGAACTCACGCAGCCCGAGTTCCGTGACATGCTCAAAGACGGCTACACCACCGTGCTCATCATGACTGGAGGCGTCGAGAACAACGACGGCAACCTCCAGATGAACAAGCACAACATCAACATCAAGCTGCTCGGCGAAATGATGGCGCGCCGAATGGGCAAGACGCTGGTGGCGCCGCTGGTGACGCTCGAACCGGGGAACGCCGGTCCCAACATTCAGCCGGGCCGTGCGGGCCCGATGTTGTCGCAGGCCACCTATGCCGCGCTGCTCTTCGACATGGGCAACTATCTGCGCAGCATGGGCTTCAAGGAAGTGTTCTACATGGGTGACAGCGGCGGCAACGCACGCGGGATGCAAACCGCGGCCGACTCGCTCACCAAGCTCTACGCCGAAAGCCCCGACCGGGTGGTGTTCAAGCACATCCCGGAGTTCTACAATCACACCAGCGTGGTGCAGCCGTACATCCAGAACGAGCTCAAGATCCCCGAGGGGATCAAGATCGGCGCGAGCTCTGGCACCAGCGGCTTGCACGAGGAGCTCGGCATTGATGCCACGATGGCGCTCGCCGACCCGCAGTCCATTCGCTTCGCGCAGCGCGTGAAGGCGGGTCAGGCCGAGATCAACGGCATCAAGTTCGAGTCGCTGGCGTGGCTGCAGGAGCTGGGACGCAAAGTGGCCGATCTGCGCGTGACGACGGCGATCAATGCGATCAACGCCTACCGGGCCTCGCTACCGAAATAGTCGATAGCGGCCACTAGACCAGCAGCCGCGGCACTTCGTACGCCGCTATCAGCGGATCACGTGTAGCGAGCTGCAGTCCGTACGTGAGTGCCTGCGCAATGAGTACGCGGTCGAACGGGTCGTGATGATGCCACGGTAGTCGGGCACTTCGCTGCGCATCGCTGGCCGTGACCGCCAGTTCGAGGAAGCCGGTGCTGGTTGCCGCCGCCAGCCAGTGCTCGGGCAGTACGAGTTTGCCCTTGGCCGCTTTGTTCTCCAACTCCCACGCAGACGCGGCGCTGAAGTAGACGGCGCGTCGTGGGTCGCTGATGGCGGCGCGGGCAGACGGCACCAAGCGCTCGGGGTCATGCAGTGCCCAGAGCAGCGTATGCGAATCGAGCAACAGATTCACGAATCAAACCCGTCGGCTTGCGGGGCTGGAACCGGCTCGGCGACGCGCGCCGCCGCCGCGGGCTCGACGTCGCCGTAGTAGAAGAGTGTCTCCATCTGCGGGTCGGCGTCCCAGCAGTCGGGGGATTCGGTGACGCTACCTGCCAACACGCCGAGTTGGCGTGGCCCCGCCGCTGCGGCGATGGGCACGAGGCGGACGAGCGGCGTGCCAGCCTTGGAGATGACCACCTCTTCGCCGGCGAGGACGTCGGCAATGAGCCGAGACAGCTGGGTTTTTGCGGCGTGGATGTTTACGATCTTCATTAAACTAAGTCTAGCTAAGTCTAGTCTCATGACAAGACGGATCGGACTATTGCCGGTCAGCGCCGACGCAGTAGCATCAGATGCATGCGCACGACGCTGGACATCGACGACGCCCTTCGTGGCGGCGACGTGTATTGAACGTGATTTCCGCAGGGCGTTTCAACGGCCATCTCAATGAGCATGCGAGCACCGCTGACGTGGGCTCGCAGTGCGAAACCTGGAAAAAGGTGCGACGTTTTCCGCACCCCTTCCTGGAGAAGCACCATGCCGCGTCCCAAGTGGTTCATGCCGGTGGCCGTTGTCGCGTTGCTGTGGAATCTCATGGGCTGCGCGGCCTACCTCATGGACGTCATGCTCACACCGGAAGCGGTGGCAGCCATGCCTGCCGACCAGCAGGCGCTCTACGCCGCGCGACCGGTATGGGCGGTCGCGGCGTACGCCATTGCCGTGTGGGGCGGAGCGCTTGGATGCGTTGGGCTCTTGGTACGGAAGCGCTGGGCCACCGCGGCGTTTGGGGTGTCGCTGCTCGGGCTGATCGTGCAAGACGCCGCCTTGTTCGGCATGAGCCCGGTACCCCTCTCGGCAACGATCTATGCGCTGCAAGGCATGGTGCTGGTCATTGCCGTGCTGCTGCTGATGCTCGCCAACCGCGCGTCGCGCGACGGCTGGTTGCAGTAATTGGCTCGCACTCCAGAGCGGTCGCCATGATGCGTCTGCTATTCCTTTTCCTCCTGGTGCCCGCACTCGCGATCGCACAAACCACCGACAGCGTCCCGCCCACGCCGCGCTGTGCCAGCTGCCCTGAGTGGAACAAGCCGCATGCACCGTTCAAGTTGTACGGCAACAGCTGGTACGTCGGCACCGACGGACTCTCCGCCATTCTCATCACGTCGTCCGCGGGGCACATCCTCATCGACGGCGGGCTCCAGGAGTCGGCACCGCTCATTCGTCGCAACATCGAGGCACTCGGCTTCCGCCTCACGGATGTCAAGCTCATGCTCAATTCCCACGCGCACAACGATCATGCGGGCGGGTTGGCGATGCTGGCGCGTCTGAGCGGTGCCACGGTCGCCGCAAGTGCGCCGAGTGCTCGCTGGCTGCAACACGGCAACAGCTTCGACGACGACCCGCAGTTTGGCCTGAACGCCCCATATCCACGCGTGCCGAAGGTGCGCACCGTTCGCGATGGTGAAGTCGTGCGCGTGGGCACGCTGGCGCTCACGGCCCACATTACCGGCGGACATACACCGGGCGGTACTTCGTGGAGCTGGCAGTCGTGCGAAGCGAACGTTTGTCATGATATTGTCTATGCCGACAGTCAGTCCCCCATCTCGGCCGATGGCTTCCGCTTCTCGAGCAACACGCGGTACCCAACGGCCGTACAGGATTTCCGCCGGGCCCATACGCTCTTCGAGACGATGCGGTGCGATATCCTCGTCATGCCGCATCCGTCGGCGGCACAGCTGTGGGAACGGGTGGCCGGCGGCACGCTGATCGATGCGCGCGGATGCAAGCGCATGGCCGCCAACGCGCGCCTTGCGCTCGACAATCGGCTCGCGACAGAAGGCGTGACCAAGTAGCACACGCACCTGCCGCACACGCACACCATCGGATCCCTTTCGTCAACTGTGTCTCGTTCAATACGCATCACCTATCCCGCAACCCACGGGCAGATCGCCTTGCGTACCGAGGCTGATTGGGATCGCACGCTGCTTCCGGTACGCGTCGAGCAGAACAGCGCGTGGTTCGACGTGCCGCGCACCGTCCCCACGCTGGCTATGAAGCCGGTGTTGCTGCGCGAGGGAACAGTGCACTGGGCCAGAGGCGCAAACGTCGTGGTGAGTGCGTACGAGCCCGACCCGGAGCTGCGACCGTACTTCTTTGCCGAAGAGCGTGGACGTTTCTCGGCGGTCGAGCACGTCCCGTTCGAAGGCGGTACGCTCGCGGTGCGCATCTACTACCCTGCCGGTTACGACGAAAACACGCTGCACCGCTATCCCGTGCTCTACATGCAGGACGGGCAGAATCTCTTCTTCCCCAATGAGGCGTTCAGCGGAAGCGAGTGGCGCGTCGACGAAACCTTGGATCAGCTCGACCGCATGAATGCCGTGGGGGAAACCATCGTGGTCGGCATCGCGCCGGCCGACCGCATGCGCGACTACACCCATCCGGGGTACGAAGCATACGGGCGTGGTGTCGTACAGCAGCTCAAGCCGCTCATCGACGCGCGGGCGCGCACACTTGCCGATGCGCGCCATACCGCCGTCATGGGCTCATCCCTCGGCGGCGTGGCCTCACTGTACCTCGCTTGGCAGTACCCCGAGCATTTCGGCATGGCCGGCTGTCTGTCGAGTACCTTCGGTGTGCTGGACGACTTGTTCAGTCGCATTGCCACGGAGCCTCGACGCGACATTGCGGTCTACCTCGACAGCGGGTGGCCGCGCGACAACTTCGACGCGACGAATGCCATGCGCGATCTGTTGATTCAGCGTGGATACGAGCTGGGCATGGATCTCCTGCAGTTCAGCTTTCCCGACGGCTCACACAACGAACAATCTTGGGCGGAGCGCTTACACGTGCCGCTGCAGTTCTTCTTCGGTCGCACATGGTCAGCGCAGCGAGTCGCGATATGCGAGTGAACACGCCGTTTGCACACACGTCAGCCTTGGAGGCGTTCGCCCTCCGCTACACCGCAGCCTGGTGTAGCCAGCAGGCCGCGAGTGTCGCCGCACACTTCGCCGAACAAGGATCCCTGCAAATCAATGCCGGCGAGCCGGCGATCGGCCGCCCTGCCATCACCGCGTCGGCGCAAGCGTTCATGACGGCGTTCCCCGACATGATCGTCACAATGGACTCGCTGATTACGAGCGGTGAATGCCCGGTCTATCACTGGACACTCACCGGCACCAACACGGGTCCTGGGGGAACAGGTCAGACGGTACGCATTCACGGGTACGAAGAGTGGACGATGAACGCCGACGGACTCATTGCCGCCTCTCTTGGCCATTACGATGAAGGCGAGTACGCCCGACAACTCGCCGTGCAGCACAATTGATGGCCTACGGAGTGGCCACCAGATATCGTGGCATCATGCCGGACGGGGTATAGAGACTCACGAAACGATGGTCTGCGCTGTAGTCACCGCCGCCGGCGTACTCGCCGGCGCCAGCACCACCACGTGATGCACGGCACCATCATCGAGCAGCGGGATCGTGGCATCCTGCCGCAGACGCCCGTCGATCATGACCGTAGTGTCCATGCGGGCAGAGTCGGCCGGTCGTAACTGCACGTCGATCTCGTACAGCGCGGCGCCCACACGATAGTCAATGCGGTACCCTGGCCACCCTGATGGCACACAGGGCGTTATGGTGAGCACGTCGCCGCGTTTGGTCACGCCCAAGATCGACTCGAGCGCCACGCGGTAAATCCAGCTCGCCGAGCCGGTATACCATGTCCACCCACCGCGCCCCAACTGTCCCTCGGCGGTATACACGTCTGCGGCAATCACGTAGGGCTCCACCTTGTACGTTGCCACTCCGTCAGCTGTTGTCGCATGCGTGAGCGGATTGAGCATGTCGAGCAGCGCGAACGCGCGGTCGCCCTCGCCGCGCATGGCCAGTGCCAATACCGACCAGAGCGCCGCGTGCGTGTACTGCGCGCCGTTCTCACGGACACCGGGCAGATAGCCTTTGATGTATCCCGGATCGTGTAATCCGCTGTCGAAGGGTGGGGTGAGCAGCATGAGCAGTCGTGCATCGTGACGCACGAGTCGCGCGTCAACGGCCGCGAGCGCCGCGGCCTGACGCGCGGGGTCACCGGCCCCCGAGATGACACTCCAGCTCTGCGCGATCGCGTCGATCTGACAGTCGTCGCTCTGACTCGAGCCCATGGGTAAACCGTCGTCGTAGTAGGCACGGCGATACCACGCACCGTCCCAGCCGTGCAGTTCTACCGCAGCCGCGTACGCATCGGCCTGCGATCGGAAGTGAGCGGCATCGGCATGATCCCCGCGCGCGTCCATGTACGGCGCGAATTGCCGCAACGTACGTACGAGAAACCAGGCGAGCCACACACTTTCGCCCCTGCCCTCGATCCCCACGCGGCTCATGCCGTCGTTCCAGTCACCAATACCCATAAGGGGCAATCCGTGCACGCCAACCGTGCAGGCGCGACGCAGCGCGCGCAAGCAGTGTTCGTACACGCTCCCGTGCTCGTCGGTGACTTTCGGCAAGTCGTACAGCTCGTGCTCGTCCGGCTCGAGAATGCGCATGGCCAGAAAGGGCGCGTACTCGTCGAGCACCGTGTTATCGCCGGTCACGCGAATGTAGTGATCGACCACAAAGGGCAACCACGCGAGATCGTCCGAGAAGCGGGTGCGCACGCCGCGCCCACTCTGCGGATGCCACCAGTGCTGCACATCGCCTTCGACGAACTGACGCGCTGCGGCCGCAAGAATATGGGCGCGCGCAATACCGGGCTCGGCATACACGAACGCCATGCAGTCCTGCAGCTGGTCGCGAAAGCCATACGCGCCGCTCGACTGATACAGCGCGGAGCGTGCCCACATGCGACAGGCGAGCGACTGATAAAGCGCCCAGCGGTTCACCATCGCATCGAGCGCCGGCACCGGCGTATGCACGCGAACGACCGACAGTCGCTCGTGCCATGCTCCAGTCGACTCCTCCATCGCGGCGCGAGCACCCGGCACATGTCCGTAGCGATCGACCAACTGCTGCACGTCCTCGGCGCCGTCGCCGGCGCCGAGCGCGACACACAGCTCACGCGTAGCAAACGGTGCCAGCTCGATGGAGCACTGCAACACCGCACAGGGATCAACGCCGGCGCCGGTGCGTCCACTAAGTACCGTGCTACGGCGGAGCCCAACCGGCGCCGCCGTCGTGCCGTTACGACCCAGGAACTCGCGACGGTCTGCCGTATGTGCTGTGAGTGGCTCGCTCAACGTACAGAACGCGAGCTGGCTCGCGAACTCCTCGTTGAAGGCGTTGCGGGCCACGATGGCGCGCTGCGCTTCGACGAACGACGTATGCACATGCTGCCGTGTACTTTCCCGCGCGACTCCCAGCGTCCACTCCACGTATGCGGTAATGGTCAGGCGACGCGGGCGTGCATCCGTGTTCGTCAGTCGCAGCAGCGACAGCTTGACTGGGTCGACCGGTGCCACACCAACTGACAACAGGCTCGCAATGCCGTCATGCTCGTGTGAGAAGGTCGACCGGCCCGCACCGTGCCGCACGACATAAGGGGACTCGTGGCGTATCGGTGCCGGAGTAGCGGTCCACAAATCTCCGGTGTCGTCGTCACGGATATAGAGCACATCACCAACCGGATCACTCACCGGGTCGTTGTGCCACGGCGTGAGTCGGAAGAAGTAGCTATTCCCTGCCCAGCTGAACCCACCCCCTTGCTCGGTCACCACGCATCCGCCGCGCGCGTTGGCAATCACGTTGCTCCATGGCGCTGGTGGAAGGACATCGCCGTGCAGACGGATCTCGTAGTCGTCCGTGTCGGTCAATCCCCCGAGTCCATTGTCGAGGAGCAGCGGTGCACCAGCTTCGTCTTCGCTCACGACGCGGCTCTGCTTGGGGCCGCCGCGTGACGCGCTGCTCTGCCTCACCGCATCTGGCGCCAGCGGTAGGCCAGTGCGATGTGGTGTGCCATCGCTGTCGAGCAATCGCGAGGTGAGACGCTTGATGGCCCGAACCACCGGCGGTGTGCTACGACCAGGGGTCCGCGTCGTGCCGCGGAAACGCCCCTTCAGATCGGCGTCGGACTCGACATCGCCTTCCGTCAGTCGCTCCACGGCGCGCCCCAACGTGCGTCCATCACAGAGAACATGCACGCGCGCCGTGGCGCGGAGCATCAACAGGACATTGGCTGGCATGATGCTGACGCGCAGAACGAACACACCGCCCGGCTGATCGAGCACGGGCCCTTCGGTCGATGCGAGCACAGCCGCCATGATGCGGTCATGCTGGTCCTGTTGGTACGATGCGGGCTGCGTGTTGAGCACCAATAGGTCGATCTGCAGACCACGTCGACGCCA
The DNA here is from genome assembly GCA_947457545.1 of Gemmatimonadaceae bacterium. Taxonomy (GTDB): domain Bacteria; phylum Gemmatimonadota; class Gemmatimonadetes; order Gemmatimonadales; family Gemmatimonadaceae; genus Gemmatimonas. The sequence goes on along the minus strand of CANGXD010000048.1, from coordinate 7,042 downwards.
GTAGCGGTGCGCCGATAGCAGCTGCCGCAGTGTGCCAAGTCCGTCGAGCGAGTTTACGATGGCCAGCAGGATGGGGTGATCCCCCGACACCCCCACCGACCAGAGCAGGGATTGTGAGCCACGATTGCGGGCGCGTTCGTCCGCAGGCGCGCCCAACGCCCGATCGGCATACAGCAGATGACCCGCGACATCCTGAAAGACGCCGGCATCGGTTGGCGCAATGTTAAGTTCGCGCAGTTCCACCTGGGCGGTCGTCCACGCGAGATCGAGTGCGCGCTGGGCGGCATTGATGTCGTCATAGCGGTCGGCCAACTCGAACGCCCGTTCGCGACTCGCGGCCACGAGCGTGGTGAACGCCACGGTACCCGACGCGCCGGGCGCGAGGCGCAGGCGGATGCGGATAGCGAACACCGGATCGAGTACCGCGCCGGTATGCCCCACCAACGGCCCATCCGCTTCGTGGTCAAGTGCGGCCGGATCACGCGTTGACCGTCCGCGGCCGATGAAGCGTGCACGGTCGGTCTCGTAGGAAACGGCACCAACGCGCGTCTCGTCGAACGCGGCGACGTGTACGCCCCACACTGGTGCATCGTTCGCCGAACGCGGACGACGTGTGGCCACAAGTGCCGAGCACCACGCATGCCACTCCGTTTCGACGAACAGGTTGCCAAATGCAGGGTGCGCGCGGTCCGAGTCGGCAGTCGCAAGTACGACTTCGGCATAGCTGGTGAGTTCGACATCGACTTCGGCACTTCCATTATTCGTGATCGTGACGCGCCGGACCTCGGCGGCATCCCCGGGGACCACTGTGATTTCGGTTTGCGTGCTGATGGTGCCGTCGGTACGGGTGAAGGTCACCCGGTCGGTCGCAAAGCGTGCCCGGTAGCTGTCGGCCGGCGCGCATACTGGCTGGTGTGCAGCGCTCCACACGCGGCCCGAAGCGACGTCCTTGACGTAGCAGAACTGCCCCATGTTGTCGGTCGTGGCGTCGGCGCGCCACCGTGTGACGGCGAGCTGCTCGTGGCGACTATAGCCCGAGCCACGATTGTTGACCATAACCGTATATGGCAAATGCCCGAGCAGCGCCACACGTGGCTGCGGCGTGTCGGCGGTGTCGAACTCGCGTACCGCAGGGCGCTCGAGTTCCGGGGCCGGCATCGCCTCATCGGCGGCCGTCACTTGTGTGGATTGGAATACCAATCGACGTGGGATACGCTCGTGCAACAGCAGTTCGGCGGCACGCACGACGGTGTCGGCATGGAAACGCCGCTGCCACACGTTCGATTCGAGTACGTTCGTGAACGCGACGAGACTCATCCCGATGTGATGCGCCATGTAGTTGCGCACCACGGCAAAGCGCGCGTTGGGCGCCGGGCGCGTGTAGTCGAGCGCATCGTAGAAGCCGTATGGCCCCAGCGCGCCGCGTGCTTCGAGCACGGCAAGATTGTCCAGCGCGGCGCCCGCATTGATCATCGCGGCCAGCGCTGTGGCGTACGGGGCAATCACAAGATCGCGACCGAGTCCGCGCTTGAGCGCGAGGTCGGGAACACCAAAGGCGCGATACTGATACGTGAGTTGTCGGTCACGCAGATTGTATGCGCTTTCGCTCAAGCCCCACGGCACGTCACGTTCTTCGCCATACCGCACTTGTCGCCGCACGGCACCACCATACGTCTGGTCGAGCACCGTCAGTGGGAATGTGCGCATGACGAGCACCGGCATGAGGTACTCGAACATGCTGCCGGTCCACGAGACGAGCGCGGTTTCGCCCTCGGTGCGTGTGAGGGTACGTCCTAGCCGGAACCAGTGCTCCACTGGCACTTGGTTTCGCGCAATCGCGACGAACGACGTGAGACGTGCTTCGGAGGCCAGCAAGTCGTACGATGACGCATCGAGCGTCTGCCCCCCTTCCTGGTAGCCGATCGAGAACAGCTCCTGGTCTTCATCGAACAGGAACCGGAAATCCATCGCCTGCTCGTAGTGATGCGACTGTTCCGCCAGCGCCCACAGTCGCGCACCAAGCTCCGGTGGGTGTTCGCGCTGCTCGGCCATGGCCAGCAGCGCCTGCCGAAGCGCAATGAGATGGCCCGCAAGATTGCCGCTGTCGACCGTGGACACGTACGCCGGCTGCAGCACGTGCAAGTCCGTCAGGTCGTACCAATTGTAGAAGTGCCCGCGATAGCGGCGCAGCTCCGCCATGGTGGCAAAGGCACGCTCGAGCCGGTCAACCATGCGTTCGATCGGGATGAAATTGAGATCGAAGGCGCTGACCGTGGAGAGTAGTTGCAGGCCGATGTTGGTGGGTGATGTGCGCATGGCCACCACCGGTACGGGATCCTCCTGAAAGTTGTCGGGGGCCAACCAGTGCGACTCTTCGGTGACGAAGCGCTCGAAGAACTGCCAGTGCGTGCGCGCGTAGCGCAGCGCATCGACGCGGCGCCGCGACGGCAGCCGGCGCTGCCTGCGATCGTTGGGGACGCTGAGCGTTGACGCGAGCAGCGGAGAGATAAGCCACAGGACCGACAACGGAACGACCGATAGCACCAGCAGCCACGGGTCTGTCGCGTCCTGGCCACGCAGGCGCACGGCGACCGTCGCGAACCCGAAGACGGCGAAGAGCACCGCCATGCGCATGGTACGCCAGGCTGTGCTCCTCGAGGGACCAATAGCCCGCTCGGCGTGCGACGCCGTTTGCCATTGCAACAGCGACTTGCGGGAGACCAGCATCCGCCACAGCGTGCGCGCAATGGCGTCAACGGCGATGGATGCCTGATGCGGCAGAAAGGCGAGCGCGAGAAATATCTGTCGGGCGCTGGTTCCGGTGTCCTGTGCGATGGCGCTGTAATACGCGCGCCATGATTTGTCGAACGGTGGGCGCACCACGGCGAGGAGCAGGGCGATGATCCACGGCGCGGCCACGGCAAACACGGCGAGCAGTGTCCATCGCCACGGTGATCCGGGCAGCACCGTCCATCCGGCGAGCAGGAAGAGCAACAGTGATGGTTCCACCATACTGCGACGCAGATTGTCGATGATCTTCCAGCGCGAGAGCATCGACAGCCGGTTGCGCTCGGCACCTGCAGGACCCGGGACATGACCGGTCGTCCAGCGCAACAACTGCCAGTCGCCGCGAATCCAGCGATGCTTGCGTTTGGCGTGCGCGAGATAGGTGGTGGGATAGTCGTCGTATACCTCGATATCTGCCGCGAGCGCCGCCCGTGCGAAGCTCCCTTCAATGAGATCGTGCGACAACAGCGTGTTTTCGGGAAAGCGCCCACTGGTCGCCTGCTCGAAGGCATCGATGTCGTAAATGCCTTTCCCCGTGAAGCTGCCCTCGCCGAACAGATCCTGATATACGTCGGAGACCGCCGTGGTATACGGATCGACTCCCGGATGACCGGAGTGAATGGCGGCAAAACGTGAGCGATACGCGCTGGGGAGCGACACCCCCACGCGCGGCTGCAGAATACCGTAGCCACGCACCACGCGCGCGTGTTCTACATCGTACACCGCGCGGTTGAGCGGATGCGCGATGGCACCCACCAGCAGCGGTGCGGCCGCAGGGGGGAGTATCGTGTCGGCATCGAGGGTAATCGCGTAGCGAATCTGCCGAATGACGGAGACATCGCCTACCAAGGTGGTAAAGACATCTTGTGCTCCACCACGCACAAAGTGATTGAACTGGGCGAGCTTGCCGCGCTTGCGCTCCCATCCCATCCAGACCCCTTCCTGCGGATTCCACTGTCGTGGCCGATGAAAGAGATAGAACTCATCGCTGCGCCCTTGGGCATACTGCGCATTGAGTGACTCGATGCCGGCCACTGCTGCCGCAACGATGGCGTCGTCGCCCGGCAGCGTCTCAGCGTCGGCATCCGTGAAGTCGCTGAGCAGTGCGAAATGGAGATGCGCCTCACGGTTGGCAAGGAACTGCACTTCGATGGTTTCGAGCGCCTCCTCCACCTCTTCCACGCTGCCGAAGAGCGTGGGCACCACCACGGCGGTGCGAAATTCGGGGGGGATCCCTTCTGGCCCAGTCAGGTCGAGCTTGGGGAGTGTACGCGGCGGCAGGAAGGTGGTGATCAGCTGATTGACGAAGCTCACCGCGATGTCACTGGCGGGAATGCACGATAGTAACAGCAACACGGTGATGAGCGGCCAGTGCGTCCACGAAGCGGCTCCGCCAAGGATCACCGCCGTGGCTACCGCAAGCACCGTGGCCGGCGCGATGCCGCCGATATACACGAGATTCGGATGATGCAACAACCACGTGTGTACCGATTCGCCGAACGTTGCCTTGTACTCGACCAATGCGCGCAGGGTTGGCAGTCCTTCATCGACGAGGTAGTAGCCGACATGCTCCTGCGCCGGCCCTTCGTGCCGCGCCGTCGCCTCGGCGGCCAGCTGCACCGCTGCCAGTGCCACCTCGCGTTCACTCCGGTGACTGCGACGGGTCACCTGTTCGACCACGTGACGATACCTGTCGCGGGTCGCGAAGGTCATGCGCGCATACACACCGCCTGGATCCCGGCGCAACGCCGCTTCCAGTTCGCTCTGCCCTTCGACGAAGGTTTTCCAATCGAGCCGTGCGATCGCGCGCAAGCTGGTGATGCTGTTGGAGGTCATCACCTGTGTAAGCGCGAGCCGTTCGTTCGATCGCGTCGCGGCGTCATCAGCGTTGACGCCCACCTCCGACATCCACGGTTCGAGCCACGCCAGCGTCGTCAGTGTTTCGTCTCCCTGCCGGACCTGCCGCAGGAAGCGCGAAACGAACACCGGCGTCAGCGGCGGTCGCGCGGCGAGAAAATCGTTGAGTGCCGCAGGCGTCGCCACGCCGCTCCCTTCCCCGCTCTGCGTAATACGCGCGGCCCATTGATCGGCGAGTTCGATTTCGTCGAGCCGCTGCACGGTGCGCAATGCCATCCGCCGCAGGTTTTCGATCAACGCCAGGCGCAGCATCGCCGGCAGTGCCCACAACTCACCGATGCGGAGTGGCTGCACCTCCTGAAAGGCCGTGACGAACAGATCGGCATTCACACGATCGACGTGCCCCTCGCTGTGCCCGATCAGCGTCGTGGCGATCTCATACACCCGGGGATAGCCGGCCAGGTGCCCGCTGGCGAGTTCGGGCAATTCGCGATAGTAGGTGCGTGGAAGCGACTCGCGGACCTCACGCACATGCTCTTCGACCACATGCGCATTGTCGAGCATCCATTCCCCGGCGGGACCGATATCCCCCTTGTTCGCCGCCGACGTGGCGAGGCGGGACCGCACATTGGCCAGGATGACGGCCGTATCGTCGAGGCGGCTCAGCAACGGCGTGCGATCGGCGTCGCCCTGTCCAGTGTCGCTCAACCGCTGCGCCCGTGCAATCTCCCGCGCGCGGTCGGCAAGCCGGTCCGTCCCCAAGAGCTCGCCGCGAATCGGACCGGTCAGCAGGTCGTCCGAGGCATCTGCCCTCGGAGAAGTCAGCGCTCGCACTTTGCGGCGTATCAGGTCGGGCCATGAGGTGATGTGCACGGGAGCATAGCACGGCAAGTTTATGGCCGTGCTCGGAGGCATTCGAGGTGACACGGGAACGCGCTTGCCAGCGCACTCAACGTCGTGGCGGCGACGTATTTTATCCCTATGCCTACGAAGAACTCTCGCGCCGTCCTCGTGTCGCTGTTCCTTTGCACCGCCTGCGGCATGGATGCCACGGAGGAGCGCCAACTTGGTGCTGAGGCCGCCGCCGAGGTGGAGCGGCGCGTGCAGGTCGTGCGTGACCCCGAAGGCGAGCAGGCGCTCGCTACCATTGGCAATGCCCTTGTAGAGGCCGGCGGCGCGGTTGCCTATCCGTACACCTTCCGCATCGTGCGCGACTCGACCGTCAACGCGTTCGCGCTCCCCGGTGGCTTCGTGTACGTACAAACCGGACTCCTGCGCAACGCACGCGACGTCTCCGAACTGGCTGGCGTGCTCGGCCACGAGGTCGCACACGCACGCCTCTCACACGGTGCGCAGCAGGCGCAGAAGCAAAAGGGACTCTCCGCCGCGATTACCGTGGTCTGTCTCTTTACTGGGCTCTGCGACTCGGGGCTGTCACAGGTGGCCATCAACGTGGGCGCGAACGTGCTCACGGCCAAGTTCAGTCGCACCGATGAACTCGAGGCCGACTCCGCAGGCATCGTGTATACCACCAACGCCGGCGTCGACCCGCGTGGCATGATCGGCTTCTTCGATCGGCTCCGCGCGCAGTCGGGGAATGCACCCGGGTATCTCGAATGGCTGTCCACGCACCCCATGGAAGGCACGCGCATCGCGAACGCCGAGCGACTTATCGGGACCACCGCACCACGCGGAGCGCCCGCCGAGCTCACGGCAGCCTTCGCCGTGCTGCGTGCGCGCTATGGAGCCGGTGGCGCCGCTGAACGTCCGACCTTTTGACGAACATGACCACGTTACGCACCGCAGGACTCGATATCGTTTGTGGCACGCTCGCCATGGCAGAGGCCGAGTTGCATGACCTCGCGCTGTTCGCAGAGCTGGTGAATGCCGAGGTGCCATCCATCTGGCCACCACCACTCAACGATGAAGACTCGCAGCGGTGGCTCATCGAGCTGCTCAAGACCAATCCACCTGGCTGGTCCAACTGGTACGTGGTGCGTCGCGCCGAGTCCGGCAAAGGCACGCTGGTGGGCAACATCGGCTTCAAGGGCGGTCCGTCTGACGACGGGACCGTCGAGGTTGGCTATAGCGTCCTCGAGGCACATCAGCGTCGCGGCTATGCCTCAGAGGCGGTAAGCGCAATCACGGCCTTTGCCTTTTCTCACCCGGCCGTCACGCGCGTTACCGCCCATACACTGCCAGAGCTGACGCCGTCCATTGGAGTGCTCACCAAACGCGGCTTCCGATTGCTCGGCACCGGTACCGAAGGACCCGAAACAATTCTCTTCGAACTTACGCGCACGATGCACGAGCAAGCCGTGAGACGCCCCTCGACGTCGCCCTAAGGCGCCTTGCAGCGTGCGCGCCCCAATTACGACGGGCGCTGCATCGATTCCAT